>CAMDJH010000296.1 GCA_945900455.1 Akkermansia muciniphila | reverse complement strand
CAGGGCAATCAACCAAAAGAGAAATAAAATGGCAAAGGCGATGCCGGCCGCGACCGGCATCGCGCGCAATAAGTCTGCCGGCGATTTACCGAGGCCAAGCAGTATCAGCCAATAGGCAAAGCCCAAGCCGCCGTAGAGTAGTGCGACCTTGAGCCACCGACTGGCGAGTGCCCACATGGCGAGCGCCTGTAGAAGTCCGACCCAGACCATCGTGATTATCAGTGGCACGATCATGGCAGCCGCTTCGGGGGTGTTTCGGGCGATGAGTCTCAAGCAGAATACTCGCAACACAAACACGCCGATGCCACCGCCGATCAGGCCTACCGTATAGAGGCCGAGCAGTTTCAATTGCTCCTCCGCCGAATCCTGGGTGGGTGCACCGGATCGGTGGGTAAATAGTACGGTCAGCAAAGGCGCGACGGTCATGGGCAGTGCGCGCGCCAGCAATCCCGCCGAGGTATATGCGTCCAGGTTTGCACCTGGAAAATACCGTTGGGCGACCAATAGATCTCCTTGGGTGAAACAGTAACCGCCACCGATGCAGGCTGCGGCCACCGTGAGGAATAGGACAAAATCACGGTTCCAGGGCGAAACGCCCTTTGCCGGCCGCGACAATTCCTTGCGCCAGAAAAGAAGGATCAGATTGGCGAGCAGGGCGACTCCCGAAGCCAGCACGACTGTTTCCGCAGTGGGAAACAGCGACGTCGCCAACCACCCGAAAATCAGGCGCAGTCCCATCGCCATCAGGCCGATGAAGGCGAGGCGCTTGAACCAGGCCAACCCTTGGCACAAGGCGGTCGCATATAAACCCCAAAACCCTGCCAACACACAGCCTAAAGCTGCCAGCATCAAACTGGCACGTGGGAAATGAAACATGTCGCTTAACGGCTTCACTACAAGGACGGCGAGGACGGAACCGATCAACGTCAGGTGAAATAGAATTTTGCGACAACCGGCGAGCAAACCCTCCAGGCACTCATCGTCTCCCCTGAAATTGAAACGGGCGATATAATGGGTAACGGCAGTGGTTGCGATGGCTAGCGGTAGGCCGAGCAAGCCCATGAAACTGAGGACGCTATTTGCCAGTCCATATTCACCGGTTTGTTGCAATCTCCGGCTAATGATGGCCTGAAAGGCGTAGTTGCCAATCCCGACTAGCAGGCTGACGGCGCTGAGAATGATGCCACTTTGGAATAGTCGCCCCCCTTTTTTGCGATCGGGTTTGCGGTGGGTAAGAAGCGAAGATGCCATGCCGGCTTTCGGAGGATTGAAAGTAGAGACGTGCGATCCGCAGCGGCGGTGACGCCGACTTTTCAGTCGGCAGAGTGATCATTGCGTAGGCTCGCCGGTTGGACAACCGGGGTGACACTTCCGGTTTGGGAGTCATTGAGGGGGCAGTTCTTGATAGTGGCAACACGAATATTCTTGGAAATGGTTCGGAGGTGGCGAGGGCACATTCCAAAACCGGGTGAGGAAGCTGAACTCCCGCGGCGGGTATTCTTTCGGAATTCTCCGGGCGGCTTCCGATTTCGGGCGTGCGGTAAAAGCCTGGAAACAAGGCAGAACTCCGGTAGGATGGGAACCCATTGACGCTGCCGAATCAACTCACTCTCTCACGGTTCGTCCTTACGGCCCTATTCTTGATCGTGATCTTCGCGGCGTTTAACGGGAATGAAACGCTTGCGCTGGTGCTTTTTTGCATCGCTGGCTTTACCGACTTTCTGGACGGTCGCATCGCCCGGAAACAAAATCTGATCACCAACTTTGGTACTCTCATGGACCCGCTGGCGGACAAGATTCTGACATGCTCCGCGTTCATCGCTTTTGTGGAGTTACATCAGATGGAGGCATGGATGGTAGTGATAATCGTGGCTCGTGAGTTAGCGATCACGGGCCTGCGGCTCCTCGCAGCGACCAAGCATGTCGTCTTGGCCGCCGAGCGATATGGCAAGCACAAGACCATCTCCCAGATCATTGCCATCATCACCGTCCTCGTTCTACTCAGCTATCCCCAATGGGGAAGTCTGGGGATGACCCTCTTTGGAGGGATGATCGGTGGGCGCCCATGGATCGAACATTTCGCTGGGTTTTCAAAATGGGTGGCGGTTGTGCTCACGCTTTCGAGCGGTGCCGTCTACGTGTGGCGAAATCGACGACTCTACTTGGATGACATGTAATCCGACCCAGCGGTACCTGCTTTGGATTGCCCAGGGGTTTGGGTCGGGTCGAATGCGGCCCGCCCCCGGCACTTGGGGGAGCGGAGTGGGGCTCGCGTGGGCTGCGCTGCTCATTATTGTCTGTCCGCCCTGGGTGTTTTGGATCCTCAGCGTTGCTGCCGTTCCGCCGGCGATCTGGATTTGCGGCCGGGCTGAGCAGCTCTTGTGTGAAACGGATCCAAGCTCTGTCGTCCTCGACGAAATCGTTGCCATACCATTCTGTTTTTACCCGCTGCTTTGGAAGCTGGGATTTTTTTCCGCTGGAACGACGCCGGACGCCCCGGGACAACCGGGGCTTGCCATGTTCGTTGCAGCGTTCGTTCTCTTCCGCTTCTTCGACGTCCTTAAGCCACCACCGATCCGGCAATTGCAGCGGCTACCCGGAGGTTGGGGAGTGGTTGTGGATGACCTGGTTGCAGCGGGATTCGTGGGAGTTGTCTTGGTCTTGCTGCCCCTGTCGTGATGCGGTCAACGATTGAGTCGGTGAGGAATCCTGACGGATGTTGCGGTCTACCGGGATCAAAGATCGATGAATGTTGTCCCGCCGGCTCCGGGACCAACCTCGAGGATCGCCACGCTTCTCCGCAGCTGAAACTTGGGCTTTCCCGAATATCCTGGGTTTAGGAAGAGGATGCCGCCGTGAGTTTGTTGGAACGATTGGTGGGTGTGACCAAAGAGGACGACATCCGGATGTTCATCGAGAAACCGCAAACCGATGCTTTCCGCGGCGCGTTCCGGGCGCACGATATGGTGGACAAGAAATCGGCGACTTGCCAGCACCACAACTTCCGTTTCATTCAGATGATCGAGACCGGCGATACCGAGGTCATTGTTTCCGAGGACCGCGGTCACCGGACTGATTTTCTCAAGTTCGGCAAGAATCCGGCCCGAGCCGATGTCGCCCCCGTGCAAAATGTGATCAACTCCCGAAAAATGGTGAGGAATTGATGGATCCAGGAATCCGTGGGTATCCGAAATGAGGCCGATTCGGAACAGCGGAAACGGGGGGGCTTCTGAGTTCATTGAGAAATATTTGAACGGCTCATGACGTCGGAGCTTCTCCGGATTCTGGTGCGGAGCTTGGTTCCGTTTCTTCGCCTTTCTCGACGGGTGACTCAGAGGAACCCCATTGCGCTGCGCCCGCGAACAGCGCGGTGAACAGACCTCCGCTAAGCAGTGTATTTCGGAAGAATTCCCAGGTGGGGGGATGCCCGTGGGTCCCGAAGGTTAGCGCCCGGAGCCAGCCGGCAATATCCCGGGAATATTCCGGGTTGGAGAATGGGTTAAGAAGCCAGGCGGCTGTGTTGGTGACGAAATAGAATGCAATCGCTCCGAGAATGCCTCCGGCGAGCAGGCCAAGGAAGTTTGCCCGCGGCTGGAAACAGCGGCCCAATCGATAGAGCAGTCCATAGCCGAGGTAATTCCCGGCCAGGTAGAGCAGGAGACTGGGGGTTAGGACGTGAATTCCTCGCGCAAATTGATAGTAGGCGTTCAGGCCCAAATCGGTCGCAAATAGGAGGAAAATCGGGAGGCGCCATCCATTCGAGCCAGGGAAAAACACCCCGGCACAGAACATGAGGGCGTATACTGCGCTGAAATTTGGAGGCAGCAGTCCTGGCCATCGAGTGAGTGCCATCACCCCTGCAAAGATCCACGGGAGCCAGGATTTCCACCGATCAGACACGGGGATTAGGTTAGTCAGCGCCGTCCACCTGGCAAGGGAAGGGCTGGATGGTTTTCGTGAATTTTTTCTCCCGTTCGCTTGACGGCTGGAAATCTCCTGGGAAGCTTTCGCCCCGATGAACCTCACTTGGAAGGACAGTGAAGAAATTGCCTGGGCATTGATGGATAAATATCCAGATCAGGACCCGTTGCGGTTATCGTTTCCAAAGCTTCACAAAATGGTGCTCGAACTTGACGAATTCACGGATGATGCGTCGGCATCCAATGAACGGATATTGGAGAATATCCAGATGGCGTGGTACGAGGAAAACAAGTAATCCCAGGGAAGATCATGACTGACAAAACTGCCGTCAATCCACCCAACGCCATTAAACCTTTGGGCCCTTACTCCCACGGCATCCAGTGGGGCACCCTCTTGTTTTGTTCCGGTCAAGTGCCGATCGATCCAGTTCATCCGGGAGGACCGATCACCGGGGATATTCGCGCGCAAACGCGGCGCGTATTGGAAAACATCCGAATTATCCTCGAGAGCCAGCAACTCGATTTTCGCAACGTCCTCAAGAGCACGGTGTTCATGACCAATCTGGCGGAATTTCAGGGAATGAATGATGTCTACGCCGAGTATTTTCCAGCGCCCTATCCGGCCCGATCCACAGTCCAGGTCACCGCACTGCCGCGTGCGGCATCCGTCGAAATCGAAGTGATCGCTGGGCGGCCCTCGAATTGACGTGCGCGGCCCGCTTCGCTCGTGACTCGCTGGTTTGGCAATTCGGTTGTCCGGTTGCCATGTAACCGGTTCGCGTGCGACTCTTACCAATGCCTTTGACTGTTGCCCATCTTGATGAACTGCGGAGTCTACTTGGTGCGGACCAAGTCCTGACGGCAGTGGAGGATTTGCTCTGCTACTCCTTCGACGGCACGGCGGCGCTGAACCAGATGCCGGGCTGTGTGGTGTTTGCCCGCTCATCGGCCGACGTGGCGGCTGTGCTCCGTATCGCCAATCGCGACCAGATTCCCGTCGTGACGCGGGGTTCCGGCACGGGATTGAGCGGTGGGAGTTTGCCCGTCCCCGGCTGCATCATCCTCTGTACAGTCAAGTTGAACCGAATTCTTGAAGTGGACTCGGCAAACCTTACGATGCGAGTTGAGCCGGGGGTCAGGACAATTCAGGTGGCGGAAGCGGCGGCGGCCGTGGGGCTTTTCTACCCGCCCGATCCGGGTTCGATGAAGATCTCGACCATTGGAGGGAACGTGGCGGAAAACTCGGGTGGGTTACGAGGCTTGAAGTACGGCATCACTCGGAACTATGTGATGGGGCTTCACGTGGTGATGCCGGACGGCAGGCTGTTGGTGACCGGCAATAAGTGTGTCAAGGACGTGGCGGGGTACTCGCTCAAGGATCTTTTCGTGGGCTCGGAAGGGACGCTCGGGGTGATTACGGAGGTGTTGCTTCGTCTGATTCCGAAGCCCGCGGCGAAGCAGACTATCGTGGCGACCTATTCTGAGATGGATGCCGCTGCGCAGACTGTATCGGACATCATTGCAGCGCGGATTATTCCCTGCACGCTGGAATTCCTGGATCGCACGACGATTCACTGTGTGGAGGACTATGCGAAAATTGGGCTACCGCTGGATTGCGAGGCATTGTTGCTGATGGAGACCGATGGCCACGCCGCCCAGGTGGCGGATGAGGCGGCGCAAATGGTTGAGATCGCCCGGCGGAATGGTTGTAAGGAAATTCGCGTGGCACAGGACGAAGCCGAGGGAAATCGACTGGCCAGTGCACGTCGAGCCGCCTTCAGTGCGTTGGCGCGAGTTGCTCCGACGACGATTCTTGAGGACGCGACGGTTCCGCGGAGTGAACTGGCCCGCATGGTGCGCTTCGTCGCCGAGGTTGCCCGAAAGCACCGGCTCCGGATCGGTACGTTTGGTCACATGGGTGACGGCAATCTGCATCCGACGTTTCTAACCGACGAACGGAATCACGAAGAGATGCATCGAGTGGAGGAGGCATTTCGTGAGATTTTCGACGAGGCGATTCGGTTGGGAGGCACCATTACCGGTGAGCATGGAGTGGGGGTCGCAAAGAAAGGCTTCCTGCCGAAATTCCTGGGAGACGTTCAGATGGACGTCCTTCGGCAAGTTCGGAAGATTCTGGATCCCCGAGGAATCCTAAATCCGGGCAAGATGTTCGACTGACCCAAGAAAGGAAGGGGACCCGGGGCGGGAGATTTTCAGATTTCCGTTCTTTCCGCCTCGGTGCGTCCCTTGGCACTACCGAAATCGGGAGACGCTTCCTGCATTCGTATGCTTGGGCGGGCTTTTTTGAGTGTGGATTCGTACACGGAGACGCGGGCGGGCGGGAAATTGAGCCATACGAACTTGTGACCGCACTGTTGAAAGGATTCGTAGTCGTGACCTCGGTTCAACCGATAGCTGAATTGGATCACCTTCCCGCCGGGTTCGAGAAGATCCCGCAGTTGGCGGAAAAGGTCCGCTCTCACCCGGGGAGGAAAATTGAGGAGTGGTAATCCTGAAAACACGCGACTGAAACGTGGTATCCGTTTGTAGTGACGACGAAGGGTATCCGTCACGCGCAGCGCGTCGCCCTCAATAAACTGGGAGCGCGGGAACCGGTCGCGGAGCAGGGAGGTCATTTCGCGAGACTGTTCGATTCCAATGAGGCGCTCCGATGCCAGACCCGCTTGCATCAAGGAATGAGTAATCGCCCCGGTGCCCGGACCGAGTTCGAGAACGGCACCGTGTTCTCCCCCCTCCAGCCAACGGGCCATGGCGTCGCCGAGCCGTTTTGAACTGGGGGCGAAAGCGCCGACTTCTCGAGGATTGAGGATCAATTGCCGGAAAAAAAGGGCAACACCTTGGAGTGAAGATGGATGCGACATGGCCTTCAGAGGGGTACGCGAAAATTTAGTTGCGGGGAAGATCCTCGACCGAAAGCCCTCGTAGGGCGAAAAGTCGGCGAATGGTATCTTCGATCAAATTATTGGGGCAGGACGCACCCGCCGTGATGCCGACCGTAACCGCCTTGTTCATCGGGAGCCAGTTGACTGTTTCTTTCTCTTCGGCGGTATGCTGATTCCAGTGCTGAATGACCGTTCCTGACTGCATTTTTGCCGCATTCTTTATGAAGTAAGTGGGCAGCAACTTTTCCCCCATCTCGGCTAGGTGCGACGTGTTGGACGAGTTGTAACCGCCGACCACGAGGAGCAGATCCATCGGTTCACGCAGA
>CAMDJH010000295.1 GCA_945900455.1 Akkermansia muciniphila | reverse complement strand
GGGAAAAAGCTCTCTACTGTGCTTTTTTCGCTTGCATATGTTATATATTCTGTATCGAACACGAATGCGCCGCGCGCATACCACTCCAGTCCAAGACCGCGTTCGGGGCACTTCCCAACCCGGGCACGCAGCGCTATTTCCGCGTAGACGGTGTTTGCCTTGAGAATTGAATTTGTCGCCACCGACTATTGAGGAATGAGAACCACTGATAAACGCCGATGGACGCAGATTCCATGCCCTTTCTATCCGCGTCAATCCGTGTTCATCCGTGGTTCTCCTCTCCTTTATCCGCGGATTTGGGAGCTCTTGAATCGAATCGTCGCGATGCTCCCCAGATTCTCAAGCTTCTCAAGGTCCAGTCGCCAGTTTCCGGATCGACAAAGTTTCCGACAAAGTCTCCGACGAAGGAAAGCCAGAGGGGGCCAACAAATGTCCAAACTCCAGGGGCAGGACTCCGTCCTGACACTGGAGTTTGGCCATTCTGGGAATACACGATGGACGCTCTTTCGTTGCCAGCGGATTTCCTCCTGACTACGCTGCGTCATGCATTCCACCCCTACTTCTCGCCGCAATTTCTTGAATGCGGTGGCGGCAGCCAGTCTTGCCACCCCGATTTACTTGCGTGCGGTCGAGCCGTTCCCCCGCACCGGCGCCCCCAAGCTCCGGTTGAGCCTCGCCGCCTACTCGTTTCGGGATGACTTCGTCGTGCCGAAGGGTGCCCCGGCAGGATCAACCCCACGAATCGACATGTTCCGTTTCCTCGATTTCTGTGGAGAGCACGGTTGCGACGGCGCGGAATTGACCAGCTACTACTTTCCCCCCGATGTCACCGTAGAATACCTCTCCCGCGTTCGTCACCATGCCCATCTCCGTGGAATTAGCATCAGCGGCACGGCCGTCGGGAATGTGTTTACCCACCCGCCGGGCCCGGAACGAGATCATGAAATTGCCCATGTGAAACTCTGGGTAGACCACGCCGCCGTCCTCGGAGCGCCGCACATTCGCGTCTTCGCGGGAGGGGCGCGCAAGGGTCAGGAGCGTGCCGAAGCCGTGAAGCACTGTATCAGTGCATTGGAAGAATGCGCGGAATATGCGGGCCGACGTGGGATATTTTTGGGAGTTGAAAACCACGGCGGCATCGTGGCCACGCCGGATCAAATCTTGGAAATCGTACGGGCCGTGAAGAGCCCATGGGTCGGTATCAACCTCGATACGGGAAACTTCAATACGGCGGACCCCTACGCGGACCTCGCTCGCTGTGCGCCCTACGCGGTCAATGTCCAGTTCAAGGGGGAGATTCGGCGTGAGGGCGCAAAAGCCTCAGAACGGACGGACACCCGCCGCGTGCTTCAACTGCTTCGCGACGCGCGGTATCAGGGATGGGTGGCGCTCGAGTACGAGATGAAGCCAGATCCCTGGACGAAGGTGCCGGAACTGCTCGCCGAAATGAAAAAGAACTTCGGCTGAACGCCTGCTGGGTTGATTTGAAGAGGGTCTTTTTTGGACTCCAATTGCCGGTTTGCGGGGATGCGTGGATGTTCATCCGCAGCCTTGCCAGCCGCCCATCGCCGCCTACATTCGCCGCCCTTTATGAATCGGACTCCGCATATTGCCATCGTGGGTGCAACCGGTGCCGTGGGCATCGAAATGCTGAAGACTCTCGAAAAACGGCATTTTCCCGTCGGTAAACTTACCCTCCTTGCCTCAGCGCGATCGGTTGGCAAGAGACTGCCATTCAAGGCTGCCGACCACACGGTTACGGAGCTTACGCGGGATTCATTCAAAGGCATCGACATCGCCCTATTCAGTGCCGGCGGATCGATATCGCGCGAATTTGCACCGATCGCCGCAGCAGCAGGATGCGTCGTTGTGGACAACTCGAGCGCCTTTCGAATGGAGGATTCCGTGCCCCTCGTGGTCCCAGAAATCAACGCCGGCGATGTGCGGAACCACCGGGGGATAATCGCAAATCCCAATTGTACCACCGCGATCACTCTCATGGCCTTGTACCCACTTCACAAGGCCTTCGGTGTGAAGCGAATTTTTGCGGCCACTTACCAGGCGGTGTCCGGCACCGGAGCGAAGGCAATCGAGGAACTCGAACGACAAGTCGAGCAGGTCGTCCGCAAGCAACCCGTGACGCGTGACGTGTACCCTCACCAAATCGCCTTCAATGTCCTGCCGCACGTCGATTCCTTTCTCCCGACCGGTTATACGAAGGAGGAGATGAAAATGGAAAACGAGGGCCGGAAAATCATGCATCACCCCGGCTTCCGTGCCTCCGTAACGTGCGTGCGCGTTCCCGTGTATCGCTCCCATTCCATTGCGGTCAATGCGGAGTTTGAACGCCCGGTTAGCCTCGCAATTGCGCGGGAAGTATTGAAAAAGGCCCCCGGGCTGGATGTGGTGGATGATCCGGAAAACAAACAGTACCCAATGCCCCTGTTCACCTCGGAAAAATACAATTGCGAGGTGGGCCGCATGCGTCTCGACTGTGCCCTGGACAATGGCCTCTGCTTTTGGGTTTCAGGAGATCAACTGCTCAAAGGTGCCGCACTGAACGCCGTGCAGATTGCCGAAGAACTTCTGCGGTAGTTTCTGTTGTCACCGCAAGGACCTGGAAGATTCTGCCCACCTTCCAGATTGGCAGCGGATGGATTCTGCCTCAGTATGGTTCTCGCATGCTCCTGGCTCTAACCGGCTTCGTCGCCGGACTCCTGCACGTGGTGTCCGGCCCGGACCACCTGGCCGCCGTCGCACCCCTGGCAGTCCGCGGGCATCATCGGGCTTGGTGGCATGGACTTCGCTGGGGTCTCGGGCACTCCGTGGGAGTGGCACTCGTCGGCGGAATCGCTTTAGCGCTCCGGGAAGTCGCACCCATCGAACGATTTTCAAACTTCAGCGAGCGACTCGTCGGGGTCATGCTGCTCGGGCTCGGTTGGTGGAGCCTCCGCAAGGCACTCCGCTTTCAACTCCACGTCCACCCGCATGCGCACGACGGAACCGACCACGTCCACGTTCATTTGCATACCCCCACGCATGCCCACGTGAACTCATCGCCGCAGAATCACCTCCACGCTCACGCCGCAGTGGGGATCGGAACGTTGCACGGACTGGCCGGTGGTTCCCATTTTCTCGGCATCCTTCCCGCCCTGGCCCTGCCGACCACGGCCGATTCGGTGCTCTACCTGGGCTGTTTCGCGGCCGGAACGGTTGCGGCAATGGCTGGCTTTTCAGCACTCCTCGGCGCTCTTGCGGGACGGGCAGCGCAACGAGGGGCAGCGGTCTGGCAAGGATTCATGTACAGCTGTTCGGCATTGGCGTTTGGAATGGGTGCTTGGTGGCTCTGGACATGACTTTGTCCTAGGAGGCGAGTCTATGGCCCTGGGCAACACGCGGATAACCGAGTCGTCAGCCGTTCCATTTCAAGTTAAATAAGAACTGCAGCAGAGTGACCCTCGACATTGACGATTTTTGTACGCTCGTGCGAGGATCGCCTCGTCATGTCTAACGGCCGTTTACTTTCCATGTTGATGGGAATCGCTCTGCTTTCCGGTTGCTCGACGACGGAGTCGACAAACCTCACGCCTCGGCGGATTCCCCGGAATCCCGGGAACACTTACCACTTTGAAACCAGCTGGCACTCGATCCGCGCCGGGGTCGGCACCAACGTGCAAGCGTATGTGATTGTCGACTCCTCGATCTACCCAATGAAACCGGTGCCGTCTACCCGAGAGCGGTTTGAGGCGTATGTTCCGTTGCCGCCCGGAAAAACGTATATCCCTTATCGATATCGATTCGACTTCGAGTATCGCAATACCACGCCCATTGTTCAGCACGACAGCGATTTATCGCCATCGTATCGACTGATCGTTCCGATGGATCCCAACCAACCCCTGCAGACCACCGAACCGAAAAAATAGAGAAGCGACCGCCGCAAGTTTAGGTTTTGCCCCAGTGGAGACTCAGTCACAGTAGGGTCATGGCAGCCACGCCGCTTTCGGGTCTTTCCGTTCTGGTTCTCGATGACGAACCGCTTTTGCGGCGACACCTCGTCGCCACGCTCGAACGTCTCGGGGCGGATGTCGCCTCGGCGGATACCGTGCGGGGAGCGCGGCAACTCGCGCGGGATTTGAGCTTTGATTTTGCTCTCCTCGACGTGAATTTGCCCGATGGCAAGGGTACAGAACTGCTGGCGGAGCGAGCCTTTGGAAGCGGCACCGGAGTGATTCTCATGACGGCGGAGGGAGGCATCACTGCCGCGGTGGACGCAATGAAGCTCGGGGCCCTGGATTACCTCCCAAAACCCTTCGAACCGGAGGCGCTTGCTCTCTCGCTGTCTCGTGTCCGCAAAACGAAAGCCACCGAACGCGTCGAAGAGCACAAACAGAAGGAATCCACTGATAACCCGTTCTTCTTCGGAGACAGCCTCGCCAGTCTGCAATCACAGCTTGACAAGATCCTGCATTCGGATCGCCGCATGCAGACGAGTCTGGCGGCGATACTGATCCAGGGCGAAACCGGAACCGGAAAAACGACCATCGCACGCTGGATTCACAGCCAGGGCCCCCGCGCCGGGGGTCCATTGGTTGAAATGAACTGCTCTGCCATTCCCGAATCTCTGGCGGAATCGGAATTGTTCGGCCACGAGAAAGGGGCATTCACCGATGCCCGGGCCGGCCGTATTGGGCTATTTGAAGCCGCAAATGGCGGAACGCTGTTCCTGGATGAACTTACCAGCCTGTCAACCGCCCTGCAGGCAAAACTGCTGACCGTCTTGGAAGGACACCGGATTCGTCGGGTCGGTGCCAACCGCGAAATACCCGTCGACGTGCGGGTCATCGGAGCCGCCAATCGCGACCTTCGCCAACTGGTTGCCGAAGGCCGATTCCGAGAAGACTTGTTTCATCGATTGGATCTTTTCCGGGTGGTTATTCCCCCATTGCGGGAGCGGGGCAGTGACATCCTCCAGCTCGCCGAAGTCCTGCTCCTGAGACAGTGCCGCCGGCATCGGCTCCCCCCGCGCAGCGTCTCTCCGATTGGCCGGCGTCGGCTACTCTCGTACGCGTGGCCCGGTAATGTCCGCGAACTCGCTCATGAGATCGAACGAGCCGTCGTATTCGAAGACAATCTGGAGCTGCACTTCGATCAGTTGATGGGCGTAGGAGGAAGAACCCTCGCGGAACTCACGGACCCCACTGCAAACTCGGTGCCCCCTCTCTCCAACCCCACTCCGTCTAGCGATTGGTTCAATCCAGACTTCAAGTTTCCAGAGACCGGATTTTCGCTCGAAAGTGCTATCCTCCGACTCATCCAACGGGGTCTTGATCAAACGAGCGGCAACGTTTCGGCCGCGGCCAGAATTCTCGGAGTGTCTCGCGATTACCTCCGCTACCGAATTAACCCGCCTCCCAATCCGTAGCTCACAATTCATTTCTTGGACGCGACCGAATAGCAAAGAGCCTGGCGTCGAACCTCCCTGATCCCCCATTCGCCATCCAATTTAATCGGGCAGCTTCTCGATTAGGATGTCTTTGAACCGGACCTCCGTCTTGCCACCCCCATGAATTTGAAGGCCAATGTAGCCAAACTGGGGGATTTTTTCGTCCGCTTCGGTGTAATCGACCATCGGAACTCCATTAATCTTGAGGACCATTCGGCGCCCGACGCACCGGATTTCGTAGTCGTTCCAATCCCCGGGCTTGACTGCGCTTTTTACGGCAGCTGCGTCGGGTCTGGCCATGACTTTATTCCGCCTAGATTCGTCGTAAATACATCCGTACCATCCCTCTCCGATGTCCGCCTGATATCCAATCATTTCGTGGTCGTTCGGAACGCGTTGACTCCGAATCTGGACACCCGAGTTCACAAAACCCTCAGTGCCCGTCAGATGGAACTTGAGCTTAATGACAAAATTCGTAAACTGCTGAGTCGTCGCCAAAAAATCATTGTAGGGGACCTTTTCGTTGAGGTTGCCCGCGGCGAGCATCCCATTTTCGATCCGCCAAATCCGGCGGGTATCCCCTTCCCAACCGGCAAACGTCTTCCCATCAAAAAGCGGCCGGGGGTTTTCCGCGTGCAGTGCACACGAAAGCAGAAGGGCTGGGAGTGAAAGGAGGGGAAATCGCATGCAACAAAACTGCAACAAGTTCAACGATTTGTCCAGCGCTCGGACGGTGACGACGCCTCCAGGGTTTGCCGGATTCTTAACTGCGGGCTTTTCCTTGGCGGTCCCACTTCCTAGTCTCCACCCCAGTTCGTACACATCAAACGACGTCCATCCATGAAGCAATTCCTTTTTAACCCCCTCACTTTCGGATCCCTGCTCGCCGCAGTCTGCCTATCGTTCACCGGCTGCAAACCGGCTGACAGCGGCGGAGGTGCTGGGGACACCGGACCGGGTGCCAACACCGGGAAAATTCGAGTGGGCGAATACGCCTCCATGACCGGAAGCGAAGCGGCCTTTGGACAATCTTCTCACAAGGGCACGCAGCTTGCCTTCGAGGAAGTCAATAAGTCGGGTGGTGTCCTCGGGCGCCAGATTGAACACCTCGTGGAAGACACTCAGAGCAAGCAGGGCGAATCGGCCACGATTTCAAAGAAGTTCATCTCGAGGGATAAGGTCGTGGCCCTGCTCGGTGAAGTGGCCTCCGGGCGGTCGTTGGAAGCCGCACCCTTCTGCCAGGAGGCCAGAATTCCAATGATTTCACCATCCTCCACCAATCCCAAGGTCACGGAGATGGGCGACTACATTTTCCGGGTTTGTTTCACCGATCCATTTCAGGGGCGTCTCCTGGCGGAGTTCGCCCAAAAAACTCTCAAGGCGCGTCGGGTGGCCATCCTCTCCGACACGGCATCGGCCTACAGCGTGGGCCTGGCCAAATACTTCAAAGATCCGTTCGTAGCTGGAGGCGGACAGGTCGTTCTCGAACAAAAATATTCAGGGAAGGACAAAGACTTCAAAGCGCAGTTGACAGCGATTAAGGCGGCCAATCCGGAGGCTATCTGCGTTCCGGGATACTACACCGAGGCCGGACTGATCGTGGCGCAGGCGCGCCAACTGGGCATCAACGTGCCGATCTTCGGCGGTGACGGATGGGAAGCGCCGCAGTTGATCGAAATTGCCGGCGGCAAGGCCCTGGAGAACACTTACTACTCGACCCACTATTCCTCGGAAAACACCGATCCCCTCGTACAGTCGTTCGTCGCCGCCTTCAAAGCCCGGTTTAATGGCGAAACACCCGACGCGATGGCCGCTCTGGGATACGATTCCGCCCGGGTGCTGGCGGATGCGATCAAGCG
>CAMDJH010000294.1 GCA_945900455.1 Akkermansia muciniphila | reverse complement strand
TTTGGAACCCCCGTGTACCAAGAGTTTCTGTCGGGAAAGCGCGAGTTGACGTGCACGGCGTGGGCAATTCCCACCTACAATGTCCGCGGTTGGAAGGCTCCCTGCTACTTAATGACGGACGGCCACTATCCGTCCTACGCCGAGATGCTTTCCAAGGTGAATTGGGAAAAATACGGGGTGGTTGACGGAGTTGCTCGGGATCCGCGGTGCGAGAATTGCATGGTCCATTGCGGCTACGACCCCAGTGGTGCCCTGGGTACCAACTACCAGCGAGGGGATAATTGGAAGAACATGAAATACAACTTTGGTGCCCGCCCGGAACGGTACGCCCGTGGGAACGAAGTCATTGCTTTCACCGGCGTTTCGATCGGCAAGGGGCATCTCGCGGAGGCGAAAGCGGCCGTGAACCAAGAATTGGGAGGGCGGAAATCCGCGTTCGCCCGTGGAGGAAATGCCCTCGCCGCCGACCCTATCGCTCACGAAGATCACTCGGAATCGCCGTCCGGCGGAGGCGGGTGTGGATCTGTCGCCAGCAATGGTGGGACGACTCAGCGGGAAGAACTTCTGGCGAAAGTTTCTTCCACCCGAAAAACTGAGACTCAACCGAAGTGAGGATCGAGCGTCCGACATTCGTGGGATCGAGTGTCGCCTTCGCGAATTCCTGACTTTCGCCGATGAGTAAATGCCTTTTTCTTTCGCCGCCTTCCTTCGAGGGATTCGACGGCGGCGCGGGGGCTCGTTACCAGGCCAAGCGGGAGGTGACAAGTTACTGGTATCCCACCTGGTTGGCCCAACCCGCCGCGCTCGTCCCCAACTCCCGCCTGCTCGACTGCCCGCCGCACGATATCACCGTAGCGGAGTGCCTCCGAATTGCCGCCGGCTATGATCACGTCATCATCAACACGTCGACTCCCACGTTGAAAAATGACAGCAAGATTGCCGGGGCTATTAAAGCGCAGCGCCCCGACACGACGATTGGGTTCGTCGGGGCTCATGCCGCAGTTCTACCGACCGAAACCTTGAAGGCGTCCGCCGCGATCGACTGGGTCGGTCGCAAGGAGTTCGACTTCACCTGCAAAGAAGTTTGCGAAGGACGCCCTCTGGAAACAGTTGCCGGACTGAGTTTTAAGAAGGACGGAAAAATCATCCATAATCCGGAGCGAGAACTGATCCACAACATGGATGTGCTTCCCTGGGTGGCGGACACCTACAAGCGGGATCTGCAAATTGAGAAGTATTTCATCGGTTACCTTCTGCATCCTTACATTTCAATGTATACCGGGCGCGGATGTCCGGCCCAGTGTACGTTCTGCCTTTGGCCACAAACCATTGGCGGACATAAGTACCGGGTTCGATCGGCGGACAACGTGGCGGCCGAAATGGCCTACATGAAAAAGCTGTTTCCACAGGTGAAAGAGTTTTTCTTCGATGATGATACCTTCACGGCGAATCTTCCCCGGGCTCGCGACATCGCAACGAAACTGACATCACTCGGAGTGCCGTGGTCCTGCAACAGTCGGGCCAACCTTGAGTACGACACCATCCGGTTTTTCAAAGACTCCGGGCTAAGATTATTCCTGGTCGGTTACGAATCCGGCAACGAAGAAACCCTCAAACGAATCAAGAAGGGTGTTACCATTAACGAGATGCGGAAGTTTACCAAGGCCTGTCACAAGGCTGGTGTGGTGATCCACGGTACGTTTATCCTGGGGCTCCCGGTGGAAACCAAGGAAACGATGGAGGAAACGATGCATTTTGCAGAGGAATTGGATGTCTTCAGCCTCCAGGTGTCGCTCGCCGCTCCCTACCCGGGGACAGAGCTGTACGAAATGGCCCGCCAGAATGGATGGTTCGCCAAGAAAGATAAAACCGACATTGTCCACGACGACGGCTTTCAACAGAGCACCCTCGAGTATCCCGGTCTATCCAAGGAGGAAATCTTCGAATCGGTGGATCGGTTCTACCGGCGATACTATTTGCGATCGGGCCCAATCCTGCGAATCATCAGGACGATGCTCGAAGATAAGAGCATTTTTGTCCGACGCTGTCGGGAAGGCTTTGAATTCTTCCGCAGCTTGAGTCAGCGGAAAGAGGATCTCGCGAACGCACGGGCGAGTGCGACCTGAACGCGGGAAGGCGATTTGCTAATTGCGGTCTCCGGTTCACGGAGCAGCCCTTTGCTAACCCTGCGGCAAAAGCTTTTCCCAAAGGCGCTCGTTGCCCATCGCCGACACCACAAAGTTTTCGCTGTCACTGTCCGCCGATGAAGTGACGGGATTCAACGGAAACGTAATCTGCCAACGGGGGGATTGCTCGGAAGACAGTACGGCAATACGCCCGCCATGGTGATAAACAATGAAATAGCACGCCAGGAGATAAATGGCGAGTTCCTGCTGTTTGCCTTGAATAGGGTGCAGAGGGTCAAAGAGGGACAAGATGGCATCTTGCGGCAACCCAGCGCTGTTGTCCGTTAGTTGGACCATAATCTCCGCTCCATCCGAACTCACAGCGAAGTGAATCTGAGAATTATCTGCGAGATGCATCAGTTCGACTCTCAGCAGATGCTTGAACAAGCGGTGAAATTTCACACCATCCGCCGCCAATGCCACGGTCTCGCCACCCGGTTCAACTTGTGCCGTGATGGAACGGGCGCGGAGGTCCTCCCGACAACTGTCAATTGCCTCGTGAATCACTGTCGCCACCACCAGTTCCGATTCAAATCGGAACGGCGGATACGGCTCCGCGCGCTCCGGATCATCCAAGAGATCCATCGACAACTTGACCCGATACTTGACCTGGCGGTGGAACTCCCGCCAGAGCTGCGGATTGCGCAATTGCACCAGATCGATGTTATCCCGTGTCAACCGATCCGGCGCCAGATCGAGGAATGCGTTCACGGCGGCCATGCCATTCTGCACCAGATGACTCAACCCCGCTGCCAGCACGCCCAGGCTGAGGACCCGGTCCGTCACCACAAGTCCATGCAATGCCGACAGCTTCTCCCGCATCAGCGTGTCGCGTTCCCGTTGTACGAGGAAAAATTCAAGCCCCCGTTTCAGGGTTATTTCGAGTTCGGAAACATCCCACGGTTTGGTAATATATTTGTAGATGGCGCCGGTATTGACCGCATCGATCGCTGCATCCAGATCTGAGAACGCGGTCGCGAGGATACGGATGATTCGCGGCCGAAACTGGCACGCCTTTTCGAGAAACTGGACCCCCTTCATCCCGGGCATTCGCTGGTCGGACATGATGACGCCGATCTCATCGCCATGCTTTTCCAATAGCGCGTAGCCCTCTTTGGCGGTCGGAGCCGTCAGGATACGAAACGACTCGCTGTACGCGCGGGAAAAGTACTTAAGCGACATTTCCTCGTCATCGACATACAGCACTGCGAATCGTTTATAATCGTAAAAGTTTTCCATAAAAATAATCTTTAAGCTTGGTTGCTCAATCCAACGGGGGCTTCCGGTGAATTCTCCGGTACCGAGGGTCCAAACTCCAATGAAAACTCGCAGAAACGACCTTCTTCACTCCGCACCGTAATGTGCCCTCCCGCATCGCGAACGATGCGATAACTGATACTCAATCCCAAACCGGTGCCATGCCCCACCTCCTTGGTCGTAAAGAACGGGTCGAACACCTTCGCCAAGTTGCCTTCGGAAATCCCCGTGCCGTTGTCCCAAAAGCGAAGGACGCGCCGCCCATCGCCGCACACTTCACCCGAGATGTTTATGCGGGCCGGCTCGCCACCCACCAGTGCTTCTTCACGGGCCTTGAGCGCATCCGACGAGTTCTGGAGGAGGTTGGTAAATACCTGCATCAGTTTATTCCGGTCGGACCGCAACGTCATTCCCGGGGGAATCTCGATGGAAACCACAACCCGATCCTTCAATTCCGCCACAAGGAACCGTAGCGCTGCATCGACGCACGACCGAATGTCAACATCTTCGGTGCCTCCGCCCTGAGGATGGGTGTAACTCCGCATATCGGAGACAATTTCTGCCACGCGACTGATGCCTTCCTGGATATCCCGGATTGTCTCATCGAAGTTCCCTCGTTCCGGATTGGGGATATGCGGTGCCTGCCGCGAGAGCATATGAAGACCGGTCCGGGCAAAGTTGAGGGGATTATTTATTTCGTGAATGATCCCCGCGCTCATCCGACCGAGGGAAGCCATTTTTTCGGCCTGAACAAGCTGCACTTCGGTGGTTTTAAGCTCCTGCAACGCATCCTTCAGATCTTCGTTAGTCGACTCGAGTTTTTGATTCTGCCACTCCAATTGCTGCTGAAGTTTGTAGGTGTCCGCAAGGTTCTTGATTCGAACCTTGAGTTCGGTCGATGAAAACGGCTTGGTTAGAAAATCATTGGCCCCAGCCGCGAGCGCCCGGAGCTTCGTTTCGTCATCCGCCCGCGCCGTCAACATGAGAAACGGCAGGGCCTTCGTCGAGGCGCGGGCACGAAGTTCCCGGCAAACCTGAAGACCATCCTTTTCCGGCAACATCATATCGCAGAGAATGATTTCCGGAAGATACTGTGTGGCCAGAGTGACCGCCTGGTCTCCGTCCACGGCTTCAATGACTTCGTACTGATCATCCAGTTGGGATCTCAGGAAACGAAGCATGTCAGCCTCATCCTCAGCAATAAGCAGGCGCACCCGCTTTCGTATCCCGACCGGCATCTGCACCCGAAGGGCGTCACGAGGCTGCGGCATTGCCGTGAAAAGACTTGCCCGTTTGTAAAGACTCACCATCCATGCGTTTTCCGGTTCGACCACTTCCGGTTCGATGCCACCCCGGACCTCTTGACCGGACGCGGGAGCGCCGGGTGTCGCGATCTCCACGGTGGCCGCAACGGCGGCTCCATTCGCGGCGACCCCTATCCCGGTCGCCGGGGATGCCACCGTGCTCGTTGCGCGCATTTTCGGGGTCCCGATCGGAATCATCACCACCATGGTGGTTCCGGCCCCGGGTTGACTGCGTACTTCGACGGTCCCTCGGTGAGCTTCAACGAGTTCCTTCACCAAAGCCAAACCGATCCCAGTTCCCTGAAATTTCCGATTCGCGGAAGTGTCCGCCTGCCAGAACCGGTTAAAAATATGCGGGGCGTTTTCGGGGGAAATTCCCATCCCGGTGTCGATGATCTGAATGATCGCAAAGTCACTCTCGGCCCGTGCCAGAATTCGAATGGAACCTCCTGCCGGGGTAAACTTGACCGAATTGAAGAGCAGGTTCAGGAACACCTTTTCCATCTTGTCGAGATCCGCATAAATAATGGTCAGGCTCGAATCCACGTCGCAATCGAGCCTAATGCCTTTCTCCTGTGCGGCGGACTTGACGGAATTGAGCAATCCTCGGAAGAAATCTCCCAGTTCAATTGGCACCTTGTCGAGATGAAGCCGTCCCGTGTCGAGCCGGACGAGGTCGAGGAGGTCATTGATGAGCTTTAACAACCTCATTCCGTTCGCGTACATGGTGTCCAGCCAGTCACGGGACTGGGCATCGACCGAGGCACCGATGCGGCCCCGGAGAGACTCGAGCGGGGCTATGAGGAGAGTGAGAGGAGTGCGGAGCTCGTGGCTGACGTTTGCGAAAAAACGCCCCTTTAACTCATCCAATTCCATCAGCCGTTTGTTGGACTTTTCCAACTCGCGGCGACTCAGGTCCAATTGGTGATTTGAGGCAAACTCCCGGAACCTCAGCTGGCTCTGCAGATGATTGCCAGTAACCACAATGGTGCCGGTCAGGACGAGAAAATAGATGTTGTTGAAGAAGAATCTAAATTGGGCTGTTCCTGGAGCAGTCCAGCAGACCGTACTGTAGAGCAACACAACGATGGTGAAGCCGATCAGGCTCTCGACCAATGTCCAGCGAAGCACCAAGCCGATCGTGAGCAGGACGAGATTGAGCCCGGCGTAGTAGGTCGAAGGGGCACCATCCGCCAGGGCGATCAGGACGATCATGCAAAGTGCCGGACACATCGCGAGGACAACACCCAGGGCGCGGTAATTTCGCTGTCCCCAATCCGTCCGAATCAGCAGGAGAAACGGGGACATCATCGCCGCAGCCAGGCAACGAATCGGAAAAAATGTCATCGCCAGCCCCGGATAGACGACGAGGTCGGCAACGGCCCCCAACGGGAGAAGGATCATCGCCAGCCAGACCCCCACGCGAATACGCCCCACACCAATTTGCCGATCATAATCGGCATAGGCTGTTCGGATATCGGATTCCGCGGCAACCATGGTCAGACAGGCTTTTGCTTACGAACCTCAAGGAACACGTTGACACCGGTCGGGTCCGCACGCACTTCAAATTCCAGCGGCACTTTCGATGGCGGCAAGAGGTATTTCATCTGCTCGGCATCGCGATAATTCAGATGCCACTCCAGAACAAAATCCATCAGCTGGCGAAAGGGACGGCCGTCATGCACGTTGGTGAGGAGCATCAGCCCCCCGGGGGCGAGGTATTCGAAAAAGAGGTCGGTAAGCCGTTTGCAGACCCGATCGGAGACATAATCAAACAACCCAGCGCAGTATACGAGATCGTAGGCGCCCTTCTGCAAGACGGTCTCCGGGCGGATCGCCTCCTTCAGGAGCTGGTTGATCGATTTTTCTTCAAAGGTCAGATTCGTGGTTCGGCCATATTTCATCCGAACTTGCGTCAGTACATTGCGCGTATACTCGAGCGTCTGGGGGTTGAAATCCAGCAGTTGGAAATCCGCCCTGTCGGACAACTCCTCTTCCATCATGAATTCCTCGACTTCGCGGGCAGGGCCACACCCAAGGTTGAGAATCTTAATCCGACGGCCCAAGGCCGTCACGCGGCGCGTTTCATCAATCAACCGCTGCTTCATCAGCTGTATCCGATTCCGATGGGCGATTGCCGGAGGGCCCAGGAGGAAAAACACGTTCACCATCTTGGCAAACATGGTCGCGCCCTCGTGCGGATCCCGCAGGATCATGTTCACCACCTCGTAATCCCCCGCGTAACCCAGTGGCTTGTGAAAGGTTCGATAAACGAACGGTGAACACATTACCAACGGGTGGAGTTGGCGCCGGGCGTAGGCCCGGTGGGCAGGCCGCACCTCATCTCCCACCTGCCCCGCAGCCACATCAAATCGTTGCAACCACCCGTCCACCTCCGGCAGAATCTGTCCCTCCAGTTCCCGGAGCACGGTTCGCTCCATTTCCGCGCGCGTCCCCATCGGCTCGGATCGAACTCCGAGCTCCACTTGGTCCAGGAATCCTCGAAGGTCCATTAGCAGCGTCTGAAAATCCGCGACGGCTACCTTGAATTCTGGAGTGACCGCC
>CAMDJH010000293.1 GCA_945900455.1 Akkermansia muciniphila | reverse complement strand
AGAACCGCGGATTCACACGGATTGACGCGGATAAGAGGAAGCCGTTGCCTCTCACCGTCTGAGTGAGCGCGCGGAATCAGCGTTTGTCGGCGTTCATCCGTGGTTCCAAACTCCGGTTTATTTGGACTATTTGAATATCCAGGTAGAGGGCCTGGGCGGCCATTGGTTGAAGGAGTGCGGTGCGTTTGGAGAGAAATGAATCATTCATTGAGAATGGAGGTCTAGCAGCTAGACATACTTCATTAAAAAAAAGGCTGAAAACTGAATCTTTTCAGATTTTTGTCTCACACCCGCCCGGCGGTCCTTACTTCCCACCCCTGCACGGTGTCCGACCCAGCTGGGCATGGCATGCAAGTTTGTCTTCTCGGACCCAGATCTCGGGCTCTCTGTGAAATGGGGTGCCCGGGTGGGCAGAAATGGCACTCCGGGAGAATATCCGCGGGAAAAAGTGACTCACCTTGACCCGCGGAGATCCATTGACGTGAGGGATTCAGCAAGAATTGGCCGGTATTGTTTGCTGCGAACCGGCACAAAAGGTGCGATGCACATGCCATGCAATTGGACAAAATGACCGTCAAAGCGCAGGAAGCGATTCAGGCGGCGCAGCAACTGGCGCAGGAGCGTTCCCACCAGGCGCTCGACGGGGAGCATCTCGCTCTGGTTCTCGCCGAGCAGGAGGATTCTCTCATCCCGCAGCTGCTCCAGAAACTGGGCGTCAAGACAGGCCCATTTACCGCGGCAATCGATGCGGAATTGGGGCGTCGCGCAAAGGTGGCTGGAGCGAGCCAAGTCTATCCCACGCAGGATTTTCAAAACGTGCTCGGGGCAGCCCAGAAAGAAGCCAAAAAACTCAAGGATGAGTTTCTTTCGACCGAGCACCTCTTCCTGGGGCTGCTTGAAAAGGGGGGTGATTCCATCCGCAGCCTGTTTTCAAAGCATGGCATCACGCGGGATGCCGTCCTTAAGGTGCTGGCAGAACTGCGCGGCAATCAGCGGGTCACGGATGAAAATCCCGAAGCAAAATTCCAGGCGCTCGACAAATACGGCCGCGACCTCACCGCGATGGCCCGCCAAGGCAAGATTGATCCTGTCATCGGTCGTGACGATGAAATCCGGCGAGTGATGCAAGTGCTCACTCGGCGCACGAAGAATAACCCCGTCCTGATCGGCGAACCGGGTGTCGGCAAGACCGCGATTGCGGAGGGATTGGCGCGGCGGATCGTGGATGGCGACATTCCTGAATCGTTAAAGAATAAGCGGCTTATCTCGATGGATCTCGGCGCGATGATCGCCGGCGCGAAGTACCGTGGAGAATTTGAGGATCGTCTCAAGGCGTTTCTCAAGGAGGTAACTTCGAGCGAAGGGCAGATCATTCTCTTCATTGATGAACTGCACACGCTCGTGGGCGCCGGTAAAGCGGAGGGTTCGGCGGATGCCGCAAACATGTTGAAGCCGCAACTCGCGCGCGGCGAACTGAGGTGTATTGGGGCGACGACTCTCGACGAATACCGCAAGCATATCGAAAAAGACCCAGCCTTGGAGCGGCGCTTTCAGCCGGTGATGGTCGCCGAGCCGACGGTGGAAGCAACGATTGCCATCTTGCGTGGGTTGAAGGAGCGGTACGAAACCCATCACGGCATCCGCATTCAGGACGGGGCCTTGGTGGCGGCGGCGACCCTTTCCCACCGCTATATCAGCGATCGATTTCTCCCGGACAAGGCGGTGGACCTGATGGATGAGGCCGCGTCCAGGCTGCGGATGGAACTGGATTCCAAACCAACGGAAATCGATCAGCAGGACCGTCAGATTCTGCAGCTCGAAATCGAGCGCACCGCACTGGTGCGGGAAAAGGATGAGGCATCCCGTGAGCGTCTGAAGAAGCTGGACGTTGAGCTTGCTAATCTCAAGGAGAAGTCCAAGCAGTTGAACGCGCAATGGCAGAACGAAAAGGCGGCGCTGGACGCGGTCAGCCTTCTGAGTGCCCGGTTGGAGGAAGCCAAGGGAGATCTCGAGAAGGCGCATCGCCAGGGCAATTTGTCGCAGGCTTCCGAGATTCAATACGGCCGCCTGCCCGAGCTGCAAAAGAAGCTGACCTCGGCTGAAAAAGCGCTCAAGGAAGTGCCGGGCGGACAACGTTTGCTCTCACAGGAGGTAACCGATCAGGACGTCGCGAATGTCGTCGCCGCCTGGACCCGCATCCCTGTCACCCGAATGTTGGAGGGTGAGCGGGAGAAATTAGTGCAGATGGAGGCGCGGATCGGTCAGCGGGTTATTGGCCAGAAGCAGGCGGTCGTGGCCATTTCGAATGCCGTGCGGCGGGCGCGCTCTGGGCTGCAGGATCCAAATCGTCCGGTGGGTTCGTTTATTTTCCTTGGACCCACGGGGGTTGGAAAAACTGAACTCGCACGGGCACTGGCGGAGTTTCTATTCGATGACGACCAGGCAGTGATTCGCATCGACATGTCCGAGTACATGGAAAAACACGCGGTGTCGCGCCTGGTGGGCGCTCCTCCGGGCTATGTCGGGTACGAGGAGGGGGGGCAGCTCAGCGAAGCGGTGCGACGAAAGCCTTACTGTGTCGTGCTTTTTGACGAGATTGAGAAGGCCCACCACGACGTCTTCAACATCCTCCTCCAAGTCCTGGATGATGGCCGACTGACGGACGGTCAGGGACGGACCGTCGATTTCAAGAATGCGATCATCATTATGACATCAAACATAGGGTCTCCCATTATCCAGGAGTACTTTATGGACGGCCGGACGACCGTCGGGGCGCGCCGGACCATGGAGGAAAGAGTCCTCAAGGAATTAAGAGGTCATTTTCGCCCGGAGTTTTTGAACCGAGTGGACGACACCATTATTTTCGACAGCTTGGATGAAAAGGAGCTGGCGCAGATTGTGGATATCCAGCTCGTGCGGGTGGTGAAACGCCTGGAGGAAAAGCAGCTGTCGCTGGTGGTTGAGCCGGACGCCCGTCAATTGCTGGCCCGGGAAGGCTATGATCCGCAGTTCGGTGCCCGGCCGCTCAAGCGAACCATTCAGGACAGACTCCTGAATCCGCTTTCCAGCCGAATTCTACAGGGCGAGTTCAAAGCGGGTGACACCATCCGGGTTACCGTCGGGAAGAACGACGACTTGTTGATGAAAGCGGGCTGAGAGGTTCAGGCCAGAATCGGATGCACCACATTACCCGCAACATCGGTTAGACGAAAATCCCGCCCTCCTTGACGAAACGTCAGGCGTTCGTGATCGAGACCCAGCAGATGCAGGAGAGTGGCGTGGAGGTCGTGGATGTGAACTTTTTGGTCGGCGAGATAGAACCCATACTCGTCCGTGATCCCGTAGCTCAAGCCCGGTTTCACGCCCGCGCCCGCCAGCCACATGGTGAAAGCATGGGGATGGTGATCCCGTCCATCACTTCCCTGCACAGTGGGCGTGCGTCCAAATTCACCGCCCCACCACACCAGCGTATCTTCAAGTAAACCGCGCGATTTCAGGTCGCGGAGCAACCCGGCAATCGGGCGGTCCACTTCATGCGCCAAACGTCCATGGTCTTCGGTGAGTTTCTCGTGCTGATCCCAATAGCCGTGTGTGATCTGGACGAAGCGAACGCCGCGCTCGCTCAACCGTCGCGCCAGCAGGCATTGCTTTCCGAAATTCTCAGTTTTGGGATCATCGAGTCCGTACAGGGCGCGCGTTGTCGGCGTTTCCCCGGAAAGATCAAAAACTTCCGGAGCCTCCGTTTGCATCTTGAAGGCGAGTTCAAACGACTGTATCCGCGCTTCGAGTTCGGCATCGGGACCGGTCTGTGCGAGCTGTTCCCGGTCAATCTCCGCCAGCAAATCCAGTTGAGCTCGTTGCCGGGCGGTGCCGCCGCCCGCTCCCAGGTACGCAATTCTTGCCGGGTCACCCGTTACCTTGCCGCCGCCGATGGGTGTGCCCTGATGCGTGGCGGGGAGGAAGGCGCTCGACCAGTTGCCGACGCCTCCATGGCCCTTGGTCGGATTCACCGTGATAAAGCTCGGCAGGTTTTGGTTCTCGGTGCCCAAGCCGTAGCTGATCCACGAGCCCATGCTGGGGCGCACAAAGGTATCCGAACCCGTGTGGAGTTTTAGCAAAGCACCCCCGTGCGCCTCGTTGGTGCCGTGAATCGACTTCAAGAAGCAGATCTCGTCCGCCAACGCCCCAACGCTCGGAAATAGGTCGCTGACCATGGCGCCGGACTGCCCGTAAGGCCGAAAAGACCACGGCGACGGACGGAGGTTGCCGGTCTTGGAAAACTGCACCCGGGGCTTTGCAAACGGCAACGGCTTGCCGGAATCGCGCAGGAGTGCCGGCTTATAGTCAAAGGTATCTACATGGGACGGCCCCCCGTGCATGAATAAAAATATCACCCGCTTCGCCCGTGCCGGGAAGTGGGGCGATCGGGCCTGCAGTGGACCCAAATCAGGACGGCCCTCGGACCCAGGCCCGGCACTCGAGGCTCTCGCGAGGAGATCCGCGAGGGCAAGCCCGCCAAATCCAACGCCACATTGTCGAAGAGCCTGACGGCGCGTGATCGGCGATGGAAGTGTATGCAGCATGCGCTCGCGTGTTCCGTTCAGTGATAATACACAAATTCGTTCGAAGCAAAAAGGGTCTGGCACAGGAGCGCCAAATCGTCCCGACGCCGGTCGGCCTCGGTTGCCGGAGTTCCGGGATCGCGTGGAAGCCCACCCAGGAAGCGCAGTGCCCGGCGAATTTCCGGTTCCAACGCAGGGCGACTCAGAATGCGATGGTAGGCTTCGCGCACCCGGGCTGAATCGTCCCGATCGTCGCGGGCAAGCAGAGACGCTGCCAACGTCAACGAACACTCCTTCACGAGTGGACTGTTCAAAAAAAACAGGGCTTGATGGGAAACAACCGTATGCGTTCGCCGTGCTGAACAGATGCTCGGATTCGCAAAATCAAAAATGGTCAGTGCGTCGTAAACGCGGTCGCGAACGATTGGAAGATAGAGTGTCCGTCGCACGGAGACCGCGGCGACGTCATCGCTCGGGGCATACTCATTGTTTTTCCACTTCACCAGGGATCCCCCTGCCGTCGCGTCGAGGCGTCCGGAAACAGCGAGCAACGCATCACGGATCATTTCGGCTTCGAGGCGCTGTCGGGGAAAGTGAAACAACAGACGATTGTCGGGATCGCCCAGTGTTGCCGGGGATTCCGCCCGAATTTCTGCCGACTGTTGGTAGACGGCACTGCGGAGAATCAGTCGATGGAGTGCTTTGACATCCCAGCCGGTGCGCACGAATTCGCCCGCAAGCCAATCCAGCAGTTCTGGATGGGTCGGCGTTTCGCCGCGGAGACCGAAGTTATCCGGGGTACGGACGATTCCTTCCCCGAAGTGGGCCTGCCACAGGCGGTTGACGATCACACGGGCGGTGAGCGGGTTTTGGGGGGACGTCAGCCAGCGGGCGAGTTCTAAGCGACCACTTTGCTCGCGGGGGATCGGCGGCACGGACTCCCATCGGCTGACGGCCCGGAGGAAACCGCGCGGGACTGGATCTTTGGCCAGGTTGAGATGACTTCCGCGGAGATGCACGGGGAGATTCACCGGTTTGTCCTCGGCCACCGACATCGCGTAGGCGGCGGCGGGGGGTGCGTTGGTGATCAGGTGATCACGTTCCTTTTCCAACGCGGCAAGCCGCTCGCGGATGGCGAAGGGATACAACAGGTGGGGGTCTTTTGGAAGCTCGTGACTCAGATCCTCAACCAGGGCGGCGTTGGCATCGCGAATCACCTCTTGAATACGATTGGTCTGCGCCTTCAGTCGTTCGGTGTGCGCATGCAGGCTTGCGATCACTGCGGGCGGTGAAATGGGGCGCTCGTTGAATTTCGACACGAAGGCAAGATCCTCCATGGTCCTCGTACTCTTGAAGATTCCGGCCATCGCATAATAGTCGGTGGCCGGAATCGGATCGAACTTGTGATCGTGACATCGAGCACATCCGAGAGTGAGACCCAGAAACGCCTTGCCCACGGTATCGATCTGTTCATCGACGATATCCATGACCAATTTGGGTTTGTCTTGCTCGGCCAACATCTTGGGGCCAAGGACAAGAAATCCAGTTGCGATCAGGCGGTCGAAATTTTCCGATTCGGATGGAGCCGGAGGCAGCAAATCTCCAGCGATTTGTTCGACAACGAACTGGTCAAAGGGCTGATTCCGATTGAAGGAGCGGACGACCCAGTCACGGTATCGCCACGCATTCGCCTGCACCTTGTTTTCGTCCTGACCATTGGTATCCGCGTATCGCGCTACATCCAACCACCAGCGTCCCCAGCGTTCCCCATAATGGGGCGATGCCAGGAGCCGTTCGATCAGGGCATCCAACGCGACGGTCCGATCCCGCTGGGCGGAAGAAACAAACGCTGCAACCTCCGATGGAGCGGGCGGCAGCCCGGTCAAATCAAACGTCATACGGCGAATCAGCACGCGCGGATCCGCGGCGACCGATGGGGACAAGCCCACCCCGTCCTGCTTTGCCTGGATAAACGAATCGATCGGTGTCCGGCCCCACGAGCGATCCCGTATCTCGGGAGGCCTTGCATCGGCGATCGGTTGGAACGCCCAATGGTGGGGCAGTGGGGCAGCGGGCGCTCCGGATGCGACCAACATCCCGAGTGCCAGCGAACACAGGCATGACCAGAAGACTCTCATCCTACAAATCTCTCACGGTGAATTGGTGCATAGTGAGCAAGGTATGGCCTGCTTTCGGAAGCGTAATCTTTCCGTCGACAAAACTTTTCTCACGGTTCAAGTCTCGGGGCTCAGGGCTACATCGACGGCATTCAGAGTTCGTCGACGCGAACTCAGACTTGCTTGAAGACTTTTCGCTGTTCATGGCGATGCGTCGGGATTCCGGCGGTAAATCCTGGATTCAGTGGGAGGACGGAGTGAGACGACGCCTGCCTGCTGCGCTGCGCGCAGCCTGGAGTTTAGCCATTCTTGGCGCCATTCACGGCCCAACGGGCCGTAAGATCCAGCCCAGCCCTGGGCTAAACTATTGCGGCCCGTTGGGCCGCTCGGTTTCAGAATGGCCAATCTCCAGGGCCTCAAAGAAGCCCGAAATGGAGAGGACAGCGGCGACCACTGGCGCGTGCAGTTGGGGATGGTGTATTCGCTGTTTGACTGAACTTGAGTTGGCGATTCCTCATGCCGGGAATGTTATGAGTGGAACAAACAGGATTCCTGCTCGGAACTCCATTGGCGTCCCTGCGAACCGCAAGGCTCCACTCCGGTTGGCCTAGATTGCGAAGTCGTTGTACTCAGGCCGTACCGCCTCCTGGGGCGGCAACAACATCCCCGC
>CAMDJH010000292.1 GCA_945900455.1 Akkermansia muciniphila | reverse complement strand
GGGTGGATCGGTTGCTGGGGGAGTTCGGGATTCGGCACGATGACGCGGTGGGGCGCCGCCGGTTCGCGGAAGCGATGGAGGAGCGACGGAAGACGGATCCCGAAAAGACCAAGCTGGCGCAGCGCCTCCGGCAGGAAACCGTGATGACGCTGGACTGGATCGCCGAGCGCCTGGAGATGGGCTGTCGTCACACGCTGGCCAACTGTTTAAAAGCAGCAAGAGTTTCCAATAGCCGGGACTGACCCCTTTATGACCCCTTTACATTACTGAGATCTACCCACAGATAGCCGGAAGAGCCGATTCTTCCAGTCTTAGCCTCCCTTCGTTTCTTTCGTTTGCTTCTGTCGTCATTCCGACAACATCGGGAGGCACGGAATGTCCACCACCCATAGATTTCCGGTTGGCCCGGGGCCGCAAGCTATGTCACGCTAGTAAACCATGACGCCGTTTGGGCAAAATGTCCGAGCCCTGGTGCAGGTCTGGCTTGGACTGATGCTATCTACAAGCTTGGCTCTTGACACGGACCAACCCAATAAACATTGGGCTTTTCAAGATGTCGGGTCGATCGAGATTCCCCGGCTTCGCGGACCCTCACGCGCCCGGACGGCGGTTGACAACTTTATCCTGGCTCGCCTTCAGCAGGCCGGCCTGGCTTTAGCCCGAGAGGCGGATGACCTGACCCTTGCCCGCCGGGCATGGCTCGACTTGATTGGGCTTTCTCCCGCACCCGAGGATCTGAAAAAGTTCGTAGAGGAAATCCGTTCGAGTGGGGATCGCGACAAGGCGTACGAGCATCTGGTGGACCAATTGCTTGCATCGCCTTATTTCGGCGAGCGCTGGGGGCGTCATTGGCTTGATGCCGTTGGCTACGTCGACGTTTGGGGAGCGGACGAAACGGCCTCCGCCATCCGCCTCGCCCCGGGGAGATGGCGCTATCGGGACTACGTGATTAATGCTTTCAATGACGACAAGCCCTACGACCTATTCCTTCGGGAACAGATCGCCGGTGATGAAATGGTCGATTGGCGTGAAGCAGAGCTCTTCACACCCGAGATCCAGGAGAAATTGGTGGCAACCGGATTCTTGCGGCTGGCCATCGATGATACGGACCAGGATGTTCTGAATATCCCGTCGAATCGGTACGCCACTCTTTTCGACACGATGGAAATCTTTGGCTCGTCAGTTCTCGGCTTGACGCTGCAATGCGCCCGGTGCCACAGCCATAAATACGATCCGATCCCGCAAAAAGACTATTACGAATTGATGTCGTTTTTCACCCCCGCGTTAAACCCTGAGAAGTGGGTTCCATTCAACCATCGAGTGTTATCGGACATCCCTCCGAAAATCAAAGAAGCCAACGATAGATTTAACGAATCCATTGACGGCCAAATCAAGAAGCTCGAGTCGGACCTTGGGGAAATCAACACCCGCTACGATCGGGAGAAGATTTTCGCGGCGAAGCTCGCCAGTTTGAAGCTCCCGGAGAGTCTAGTGGCAGACACTAAAGCCGCGGTCCAAGCTCCCGTGGAGAAACGCAACGAAATTCAGAAGTATCTCGCCGGCAAATTTGAGGCTGCGTTGCAGGTGCGACCCGAAGACACGCAACCGAGTGCGGAGGATCGCCGCAGGAAGGAAATCCTCGAAAGCCGGGTCGCGGGCTTTAAATCTCAACGAAAAGTGTGGGGCTTTATCCAAGCTTTCTACGACACCGGTGAGCCGCCAACGAATCATGTTCTCGTGCGCGGCAATTTCGATCAACCCGGTGCCAGGGTCGATCCCGGATTTTTGACTGCTCTGACCTCAGGCACTCCAGCGCCGAGAATTCCGTCCGCTTCGGCTTTGGGCCGCACCAGTGGTCGCCGCCTTGCTCTCGCCGATTGGCTCACCCAACCCGGCACGCCCGCAGGTGCCCTGATCGCGCGTGTTCATGTGAATCGAATCTGGCAACATCTGTTCGGCCGCGGGATTGTGGAAACGCCCGGCAACTTGGGTCGTTCCGGCATGGCACCGACTCATCCGGAGTTGCTCGAATGGCTCGCATCGGATTTTCTCCAAAGTGGCTGGCGGACGAAGCCTGTTATTAGAAGAATCATGCTCTCCAGCGTCTATCGGCAATCGTCAAGGAGGTCCGATGCCATCACCGAGGCTGGCGTAGACCCTCTAACGGTAGACACCGAGAACCGGCTCTTATGGCGCATGCCGCTCCGCCGGCTCGAATCGGAAATCATTCGTGATTCCATCCTTCGAGTCAGTGGCCATCTGGACATCCGTTTGGGCGGAGAGCCCGTTGCCATCATGATGCAACCGGGAGGCAAAATGGTTGTGACGAATGAAGAGGCCGCTCCGAACACCGGATCCTTCCGGCGCAGTGTTTATGTCCTTGGCCGGCGGAATTATAATGCCTGGATTTTGTCCGTGTTTGATCAACCGGTGGTTACCACGACGTGTCCAAGCCGCCTGAGTTCCGCTGTCGCCCTGCAGTCGTTGACCCTCTTGAACGATCCCTTTCTCGTGCAACAGGCCCGGTTTCTGGCAGAACGAATTTGTGTTGAAGCGGGGGCGGATGATGACAAGCGGATTGAGGCCGCTTTTTGGATCGCTTGGGGCCGACCCCCAACCAGCCAGGAGAAAGTTTGGAGCAGCGAGCTCATCGAAAAGCAAACGTCGACCCAAATTGCGGGAGCCAAGACTCCGGCTCAGGCCGGTCTGGATTCGTACCAACATCTTTGCCAAATGCTGCTGAACGCCAGCCGTTTCTTGTATGTTGAGTAATTATGAAGATTGATGCTGGCAGGTCACTGAGTGAATTTCGCGGCGCGCCTTGCAGCCGGCGTGAAATGCTCGCCCGATCCGGCATGGGTTTCGGCGGGATGGCGTTGAGTTATATGCTGCAGCGTGATCGGCTCCTCGGTGGCGCTTCAAAGGTCGCTGCGGGTCCCAGTCTGGACAGCCGTCCTCCTCAGTTCGCCGGGAAGGCGCGCGCGGTGATTCAGCTCGTCCAGACGGGCGGTCCCAGCCAGATGGACTTGTTCGACCGCAAACCTGAACTCCAGCGCCGGCATGGGCAGGTCTATGAAGTGAAGGCCGAGTCGTTCCAGAAGGGGAGCGAGGAGAATAAACTTCTCGGTGCCCACCATGCGTTCCGGCGCTATGGCAAGTGTGGACTGGAACTGTCCGTCCTTTTGCCTCACCTGGGATCGATTATTGATGACGTCTGCCTGGTTCGCTCAATGGTTTCAGCACACAACAACCATACCGAGGCCATTCTTATGTTGAGTAATGGCAAGATTTTTCCGGGCCGCCCGACCTTCGGTGCATGGATCAGTTATGGATTGGGGACCGAGAATCAGAATCTGCCTGCTTTCGTCGTCCTGCGGGATCCCGATGGCTACGCGACCAGCGGTGGATTCATGTCCCAGAGCGGCTGGCTGCCCGCACTTTATGGCGGCACGGAATTCAATACCCGTGGCATTGCCATTCATAATCTTCAGCCCCCGCCCGGGGTCAGCGCCCCGTCGCGGAAGAGCGATCTCGATTTTCTGGCCAAACTGAATGAGAGCCATCGCCAGGATTACCCCGAGAACTCGGAACTGGAAACGCGGATCCGCAATTACGAACTCGCCGCTCGCATGCAATTGAACGCCGAGAATGTCCTCGACTTCACTGAAGAAACACGTGCAACGCGGGCGCTCTATGGTCTGGATAACTCCGACCCAAAGACTGCGAGTTACGCCCTTCGTTGCCTGATGGCGAGGCGTTTAGTCGAAGCGGGCGTTCGGTTCGTGCAAGTCTTTGTTGGCGATGGGCAGCCATGGGACCACCACGCCAACATCAATGGAGGCCTGGTCGAGATGTGTGGCCGCAGCGATCAACCCTCCGCCGCGCTGATCAAGGACTTGAAAAGTCGCGGCCTTCTTGACAGCACAATCGTTATGTGGGCGGGTGAGTTTGGGCGACTGCCAGTCTCGCAAGGCGGCAGCGGGCGAGACCATAATAAGTTCGCGGGCAGCCTCTGGCTGGCGGGAGGTGGTCTAAGACAAGGGTATGCCCATGGCGCCACCGATGATTTTGGCTACAAAGCTGTCGATAAAACGGTCACTGTTACCGACCTCTTCGCTACGGTGTTGCACCAGATGGGAATCGATCACCAACGGCTCACCTACCCTCACGCGGGCCGCGCTGAATCGGTTACGGACGCTCCCGTCACCGGTGCTCGGGTGCATTTCGAAATGGTCGCCTAAAATCGAAGCGTATCAGTAGTTCCTTCGGGCGGCGAATCTCCCTCTCCGGTCTATTCCCACTCCGGTTTGGCTGTCAGTTCCCATTTTTCGGAAAAGAATCCCGCGGTCACCACCTCCCCGGCACGACGGACTGTCATCGGTTTGGAGGCATCGATCACGGCAAAATCGGGCAATTTTGGAACCTGCCTGGCATTGTTGAGATAATCATATTCTCGGTAGGTGAAGCCACTGTTTAGGACCACGTACCGGTCGGGATTGAGAGGATTCGGGTAAATCAGAACCAGCACATGCCTGTCCGCTGGAAACTGCTGCGAGCCGACCGTGACTTTTTCTTTCGTCCATGGAATGGGAAGTCGTGGAGCAATCTTCGCCAGGATCGTGTTGCTTTGGGGGTCGCCCCAAAGAATGAGATTGCACGTCCGGATTTGCTCTTCGGATAGGTCGGTATCCAAAACCGTCCGAGCCTCTCCCCGGAAATGTTGCCGCCAATGTTTGATCGCGTGCTCCTGCTCTGAACTAGTCCATCGCTCAACGATTTCATTACTCGGACGTCCGGACGGAAGGACCATGATAAAGCTGTCCATGAAGGCATCGTCAATGGGGCCTTGGAGGCCGGGAAGCTTACGCAATCCGGATTCCTGGTTGGATACGGCCACGCTCCACTGGCCATCGCGCTTCCTCAAGTGGGCTCGCCACGATCGGTCGCTGGGCACCCGAGGGCCGATGATTTCCGCACCATCAATGCGGATAGTCGGAGCGATTGTGACGTCCAGGGGACACAATCCCGCCGGCATGTCCAGAGTGAGCGCCTCGATGTTCAGGGTTTCCACGTCGATCGCGTGTGAACCGAGAATTTGTGCGCGGACGCGAGCACGTTTCCAATGTTGCTCCAACCCGTCCAGTGTGACCCAGAACATTTGATTGTAGCGCAACGTCCAGGTTGTGAAGCGAACCTCGCGGGGCATGGGATTCCGGCCTGCCGCCGCAATGGCGTCGATGCGGGCGTTGATCTGGGGCTTGGCGTCCGGATGAATGCGATGCGAGGTCTGAGGGCTCACAATGTGAGTTAGCTCCATGCCCTCCTTTTTCAGCGCCCTGGCCATGGTGTCAGCGGCTTGTTTTTGGCTGTCGAGCTCGCCAGTATAAGCAACGGTCGGGCAATGGAATAGATTCAGAGCATAATCCTCGCAATCGTAGAGGTGGTACAATTTTCTCTCCCACCATGTAGGCATGACGATTTCGTTCTCGTAGACACGGAGCCAAGCCTCTGTGTCGACCGAACCGGCCCCGGGGGCGGCACCGGCCCAGAGGCCGGCGTAATGCACGGCGAATTGCCAGCACGCCGAGCCACCCATGGAAAAGCCGCGGATGATGATCCGGTTCGGGTCGATGGCGTAATACCTTTCGGCATGCGCGATCGCTTCCAGAAGATCAACCTCTCCCGCAAACTTGTTCGAATTGCAATAGCGGCCATACGGATGAAGAACAACGGTGTTGGCAGGAACGAAGTCGCCGGCGGACTGTTGGCGCTCGGTCAGGAAATTCAATTCGCTCAAAACCCGATTGTGGCCATGAAACCAGATGTCGAGACGGCGCGGCGTCTCGGGAGAGGCTGCCACTCCAGGGGGAATTACCAGCCCGTACGGTTGAATCGAGCCGTCGATCTTCGATTTATAGCCTCGGACTATAAGGCCGGTGGCCTTCGTCCAACCGGGCGAACCGGCCTCGAGTTGGGCGGCGCGCTCCAGACCTTGATGGATCAGGTCTCGGGCCGCGGGGAGCTCCTTGGCGGGATTGAATATCTCGTTATACTCCAAACAGTAGCGAATTGCGTTATGGAAGATCTGCACATCGGGAAGCAATTCCAATAGCCCCGGTCTCTTAACCAGCGCGATTTTCAGAGCCTCGATGCGATCACCAAGTTTTTCAGCCCCTTCGCGAAGCTCGGCACGGACTTCCCGCGGGATCGCCGCACCCGGAGGAGGCACGGAAGGGATCGTTTCCGGTTCCGACCCGGCGAGGGAGAATGCCGCCGCGATCACGCAAGCGGAGTGGATCAAGAACTGTTTTGGCTGCATTGTCCGCTAGAAGATGTTCTTCTATTTAGCGTAATTGGCCCAATCCGTTGGATGATCCAGCACGGTGAAAATCAGACCGTCATCCACCGCCGAGGAATTCGAGAACCGCTCGTAGAGCGGGGGCTTTCCCCTGTCATTATACAAATCCACGCTCCCATCTCCACGGCAAAAATTGTACTTATTCTTGTGAGCAAAGCGCCCCGCCCCGTAGCTGATGATATCGGCTACGAGCGCGAGATTGCCTGCCTGGGTCAGCTTCTTGGCCGGCTCAAAGTATTTCAACCGGGGGTCCTTGGGGCCGGAGACCGAGTCGCGGAATTCGTAACCGATGTTCACGATGCGATTTCGATTACCCCAACCGTCGTAGCCCCGGCGTGAGTCGACCCCCAATTTCTTGTCGCTGTCATAGATGAAGCCGTACGGGCCTGGCTTCATGCCACCGTTCTTCTCCATCGACGGGCAATAGAAAACGTGGTTCCTGTCGGATGGCATGGGGAGAAGCTTCGCATCCAGCAGGTGCCCCAGATTTACGACTCCCGCCGAGCCCCAAATATCATGACCCATCACAAAATCGCCCGGCACAATCGCGTCCTGGAAATCGTTTCCGTAGAGGACAATCGCCGTTGCCGTCTGGCGCATGTTGGCAACGCATCGGGTTCGACGGCCGCGCTCTTGGGCCAGACCTAGCGCCGGCAACAGTAGCGAAGCCAGGATCGCAATGATCGCAATGACTACGAGAAGTTCGATCAGGGTGAAGCCTGGAGCTGCCTTGCTTCGGGCTGTTTTTATTCTCGTGACCATGTTCGGCGGGCTCCGTATCAAGTTTTTTCGAGCGACACTCGTTGCTTCCTACCTCTCAATCCACAGCATCAAACAACGCATCCGCATGGGTGATCAATTGCAGGGTTTCATTTGTGCCTTGCCGTGTCAATGATTGGAAATCGGTCTGCAGCGCTCGGGTGCATCTCACGGAAACGGTGGTTTTCGAGTCAGCGATTGTTGAACGGAAGAATTCTTCATTTTTCCCGGGACTCTGATTTCGATTTCTGAAACGCTCCGCGGCCAATGGTGCTGCCGAGCAGAATGCAAGGGCGCGACTTTGGT
>CAMDJH010000291.1 GCA_945900455.1 Akkermansia muciniphila | reverse complement strand
CTGGAACTATATTATCAAACCTAAGTTCAAGACTTAGGTTGCCACCTTTATTTATTACCGGAGCCTAACCTTATCCAACAATATTTTCTCGCCATCAAGCGTGACAATCAACGCGGGCGATTCCGTCACATTTACGAACAAAGCTGGAACTCACAACGCCGTCTGCCAAGACCCCGACCCGACGTGCGGTTTCAAGACATTGACGGCGGCGCCTTGGGGAGCGACAACGACCTTCAATATTCCCGGTGTGTTCAGGGTTCGCTGCACGCAGCACTCGTCAAGTTTCACTTCCGGCATGGTTGGGTCCGTGACCGTCAAGGCGGTGGCAAACGCTTCTCCCACGGTGACTCTAACGAATCCACCGCCCAGCGCGGTCTTCACTGCCCCGGCCGACATCGTGCTGGGGGCGAACGCGTCGGACTCGGACGGATCCGTCAATCACGTCGATTTCTTCCAGGACGGCATCAAAATCGGCACCGATTCCGCCGCGCCCTATGCAGCCACCGCCACTGGGATCGGTGCGGGGAACCACACGTTTTCCGCGGTGGCGACGGACGACAAAGGCGCCACGGCCACCAATACCATTGCGGTCAATGTCAGCGCCCACGTCAATCTCCGCCCGACGGTGACTCTAACCAATCCACCGCCCAGCACGGTCTTCACCGCACCGGCTGACATCGCGCTCGGGGCGAGCGCGTCGGACTCGGACGGCAGCGTCAGTCAGGTTGAATTCTTCCAGGACGGTGTTCGAATTGGTGTCGATCTGACCGCCCCGTATGAAGCTGCTGTCACAGCCCTCGGCGCGGGCAACTACTTGTTTGCGGCCGTTACGACGGACAATACGGGCGCTACAGCGACCAACACGATTGCGGTCAGTGTCAACCAACCTGCGGGCCCGATCACTCTTTCCAATCCCGCGGTGGTGAATGGTGAATTTCATGTCACGGTCAACGGCACCCTCGTAGGCACGTCGTACGAGTTGCAAGGCTCGACGAGCCTGATGGATGGCTTTACGGGCCCCGCGGCGGCGACGTTTAATGGCGCAGCCACCCCGATTCCACTTGTGGTTCCGGTCGGTGTCAGCGGGGTACCGAAATATTATCGGGTTAGGGCGAAGTAATCCCGGGGCCCCGGATTCAAGGGCGACAGAGCTGGAGGATGATCACCCGACTCGTGCCAAATTCTCTGTCGCCTCTACAGGGCTTGCTTGCGGCGCATCTGAGAACTCCGGCTGACGCCATGGGCTACGCGCTGACGGCGCTCCGCGCCCTGGAGTTTGGCCATTTTTTAAGGGTCGCAGAGGAACTGTGCCGTCATTTATCTGGCTACGAATCCCTTTGGGATTTCTTTGCGGAAAATGGCCAATCTCCAGAGGCGCGGAGCGCCGCAAGACCTAAGCTCAGGGCATCAGCTGTGGGATTTGCCGGGTTGGGAAGAACTGCTCGGGAGCGGTCCGGATGGTCGCCGTCACGTTGATGGCAGGGAGGGCGGGGCGCATCCCGAAGTTGTTGGTAGAGGTTGTCGCGCTGCGACAACCCCGCCCGCGTCGAGCGGGTGGACAGGGCCGCTGCGCGGTTCGTGCCGCGCCTGAACGGCGCGGCGTCCGCACCCGTCTCCAACAACTTCGGGATGCCCGGCAGGGCGTAACCGATGCTCGGTCAATTGCAATGAAGGCGAATCCATGGCATATTGTGGTTAGTCCATGCCAGATGCGGTCTGTGATTCGTTCCTACATGTTTATTGGATTGTTACGCTGGTTGGGTTGTTCGGTGCCCGCGTGGTTCGGTGGCCTTGCGATGGCTGCTGCGACTCTCCACGCTCAAGTACACTTCTCGGAGATCCTGTATCACCCGGTGGAACAGGCGGCATTCAACGCCGACGGAACCCCGGTGTTGGATCTCACCAACGATGTGCATGAGTTCTTGGAACTTCACAACCCGGGTGCCACGGCGGTATCTCTCGGTGGCTGGCAATTGACTGGCGGCATCCAGTACACGTTCCCATCCACTGCGGTGATCCAGGCTGGCCAATATTTGGTGGTGGCACGCGCCCCGGCGTTGCTGGCGGCATTGCCAGTCTACCATTTAACCAAGGCGGACCTTTTTGGACCTTATCTTGGACAGCTGAGTAACAGCGGTGAAACGTTGCGCTTGCGCAATGCACGCAACGAGCTGATCGATTCAGTCTCCTATTCGGCCCATTTCCCGTGGGCGATCGGAGCGGATGCACTCGGAGCGGATGAACAATGGACGGGGTTGCGAACCTCCGATTTCCAATATTACGGGCGTTCCCTCGAGCGCGTGAGCTTCACCCATCCCGCCGATGACCCGGCGAACTGGCTGGCCTCGCCTGCCCCGGGGACACCCAGCCCGGGCCGTGTTAACGCGGTCCAACGCACCCGACCGCTCCCCGTCATCGTCCAGTTGGCCGTCTTCCAGGACATCGATGAACAACGACTGATCCGCCAGAACCAGCGAGCCCGAGTTGACGCCGCTTTCTCTGCCACGAACGAACTCGCCGCCGTGGAGTTGGAATATTTCGTCGACAACATCGAATTAACCTCGGAACCCACCACCAACTTGGTGATGACGGCCATTGGGGACTCCATCAACCGACGGTTCACGACCGTCGTCCCGGGTCTTCCGGATCGATCCGTGGTTCGCTATCGCATCGTCGCGACCCGGGCGGGGCGGCGTGAAGTCGTTTCGCCGCGGGCAGACGATCCGTTTCGCTGGCACGCATATTTTGTTTCACCGAGCCGAGCCTCAACCAAGCCGGTTTACGATTGCTTTATCTCGTCCGAGAGCCTGAGCCGACTTGAGAGCAACGTCAGTGGAAGCCCTCGACGGGTTACCGCCCCCGATCCTCCGGGCAATCCGCGAACGTCGTGGAATGCAACGGAACCGGCGATTTTCGTTCACGATGGCGAAGTTCGCGACATTCAAATGCGGTACCACGGCAGCCGGTACAATCGGGGAGCTGGACGGAATTCTTTCAAGTGGTTCTTCCCCAGGTACCATCGATTCCACGATACGGATTCCGTATTCGTGACGGACAAAGGTGATGACTTCGTGGTCGGTCACGGACTGTTCATCAGTGCCGGCCTGCCTGTATCCAGTGTGCGATATGTCGATTTGTTTCTTAACCACAATGACCGTTTGCAACGGTTGGAGCAGGGGGAATTTAACGGAGACATGCTGGACGCGTATCATCGGTCTCAACAACAGCTCAATCCCGGTACCCCATTGGAGGTCTCTGGCGAACTCTTCAAGAGTGTTGGCACGATCGAGATGGATGGCGAGGGACCCTACGGTCGCGGTGATGGGCGGCTCCTATCGAAGCTCCCGACATGGCCCCCACTGACGATGTATGAGTGGACGTATGCGCTTCAAAACCACGCATGGAAGGGTCACACAGACTTTGCAAAAATGATCAATGCCATGTGGGTGGCTCGTGACGACACTCCCTCCTCTCCTGATCCAAACCTGCCGGCAGTCCGGACCTTTTTTGAAACCTACTTCGACATTGAAGCCATGCTGACCTACATGGCGGTCGAGAACTGGGCCTGCCCTTGGGACGACACCACTCAAAACCATTTCCTCTGGCGGCGGAGCAGCGGAAAATGGGGCATGCTCCCCTGGGATTGCGATGCTTGGTTTGGGCGTGGAGACAACACGCCGGCCAGCTCTTCGATATACATGGGTGAGGTGGGAGATCCGAATAACAATTTCCGGGGTCCCAATTTTGTTAAAGACGGATTCATCAAAGTCTTCCGAGAGGAGTATGAGGCCCGTCTGTATCTTTTGAACAATACCCTGTTGCATCCGGAAAATATCTCCGCAATGGGATTTGGGTCGATTCGCTCCTTCGCCGATGCACGGTTCACAGCCGTGAATCAACAGTGCGGATTCGAGCCGTTCCAACGACCCGCCAAGCCGGTCAACCTCAATCCGTCGCCCGCGGCCTCCGTCGTGCCCAACGCATTCCTTCGAGCCTCCTCTTATACCCACTCGGCAAACCCCGTGTCACCGCACACTCGCACGATCTGGGAAATCCGACGAGAGGATGGGACGTTTCTCACCCCGGTGCTGAAGGAGACCTCGGCTACAGACCTGACGAGCCGACTAATTCCCTTTGCGATGTTGGATTTTGGCCACACCTACTATTGGCGCTGTACCTACCTCGATGCGCAGAGCCACCCGTCGCTGATTTCGGATGAAACGCCCTTTAGATTTGGCAGTTCAGCCAACACTCTGACCAATACCCTAGGTCTCGTTCGAATTGATGCGCGCACACTGTGGAAATACAATCAATCCGGTGCCGATTTAGGTGCCGCCTGGGTGGCTCCCTTATTCGATGATTCCGAGTGGGCATCGGGTCCCGCCCTGCTCGGTATCGAGACAGCGGCTCTGCCTGAACCTATTCGAACGCCGCTCACCCTGGGTCCGACGACCTTTTACTTCCGTCACCATTTTAAATACGCCGGCCCGGCCCAAGCACAACTGCAGCTTCGCACCGTGATTGACGATGGTGTCGTGCTTTACCTCAACGGCATAAGGATTTGGAACCTCCGGGTCTTTGGTTCAGCGCCGCGATCGACGACTCTAGCGGATTCCCGGGTCCCGGATGCCGTGTACGAGGGGCCATTCGATGTCGTCGTGACTAATCTGATCGTGGGCGAGAACGTGCTCGCGGCGGAGGTGCATCAAGTGGTAACCAACAGCAGTGACATCATCTTCGGTCTCAGGCTGGATAGTGTTACGGTGACCACCAGCACCGGGGATGTGGTGCTGAATGAAGTGTTGGCAGACAATCGGTCCGCAATCGCAAATGGTGGAAACTTCCCAGACTATGTCGAGTTATACAATGGGTCGGATCAAAAGGTCGATCTCACCGGATATGCACTCAGCAACTCGGCATTGAACCCAGGCAAGTGTGTATTTCCCGCCGGCACGGGAATCACGCCCCGAAGTTACCTCCGTGTTTGGTGTGATGACGCGGCGAAGTCGCCGGGTTTGCACACCGGATTCGGACTTGACGCCACCGGCCAGACCGTCTTGTTGCTGGCACCTTCCACCAACGGGTTGTCGGTGAAAGATAGCATCGTGTTTGGTCCGCAGGCGCCGGATCTCAGTATCGGAAGGATACCGGACGGAGTCGGCTCCTGGCAATTGGGCCGCCCGACGCCGGGCGCAGCGAACGAAGGGCAGGTCACGGCTTCACCCAATACACTGCGCATCAATGAGTGGTTGGCTAGTCCGAATTCGGGCGAGGATTGGTTCGAGATTTTTAACCCAATGAGTCTTCCCGTGGCGTTAGGGGGCCTCTTCCTCACGGATAACCTCAATCAACCCGTGCAATCACCGATTTCCCCACTTAGCTTTATACCTGCCAACGGGTTCGTGAAATTTGTGGCGGACGGAGATCCGAATGCCAGCGGCAGTCAGGTGAACTTCAAACTGAGCGGAGGCGGTGAATCCATCGCCTTGATCTCGTCGAATGGGGTGATTCTTGACTCGGTGAACTATGGACTGCAGGCGGCGGGTCTATCCGAAGGTCGATTGCCGGATGGCGCGACCGTCATCGTTCGTTTCCTCAATCCGCCCACTCCCGGAGAACCCAACTATCTCCCGATTCCCGACATCGTTGTTAATGAAGTGCTCACCTCCGGCGATCCCCCGGCGGAAGCTGCGATCGAATTGAAAAATTCCTCGGACCGACCGGTGGACATTGGCGGTTGGTACTTAAGCGATGACCCACGGGTCCCCAAGAAGTACAGGATCCCGGCAGGTAGGATCGTGGCCGCGGGTGGATTTCACGTGGTGTACGAATATCAGTGGAGCCCCTCGACCCCGCCCCGTTCCCCCCCACGTATCGAGCTGGTTTCGGCCTATGGAGGTAGCGTGGTACTGGCGGCAGCGACCGCCGATGGGTCCCTCACCGGCCGCCGCGATCAGGTCCGATTTGGGCCTTCCTTCAAAGGAGTCTCGTTTGGTCGCTTTCTCACGAGCGTTGGCGCGGTTTTCACTTCAATGAGTGGCCTGAGTTTCAGCGACACACCCGTCACGGCGCTTGACCAGTTTAGGACTGGCGCTGGCCATGCCAATCCGTATCCCCGGATCAGTCCGGTGGTCATCTCTGAAATCATGTATCATCCGCCTGACGTCGTGGCAGGGGGACGGACCAACGACAACACGGCTCACGAATTCATCGAACTTCGTAATGCCTCGGCAACGGCAGTGCCACTATTTGATCCGGCAGTGCCAATCAGCACTTGGCGAATCCGGGGCGGGGTGCAATTGGATCTGCCACCGGGCTTGACCCTGCCGGTGGGTGGAGTGTTGCTGCTGGTGAGTTTCTCGCCCAGAGACTCTGCCGCCAGTGAGTCGTTTCGCGCGGCTTATTCAATCCCGGAGGGGATTCCTTTGATTGGACCGTTCGTCGGAAAGCTGGCGAACAGCAGTGATCGAATCGAGCTTCAACAACCGGACCCGCCTCAATCGAACCCAAACGCTTCATCAGGCTTCATTCCATACGTGGTGGTCGAGCAGATCGATTATTCCGACTCCGCCCCCTGGCCCAACCGGCCCGACGGCTCCGGTCGCTCCTTGCAGCGAATCGATTTGCAGCGTTTCGGAAATGATCCGCTGAATTGGAAATCGAGTGTGGCGGATCCCGGGAGGGGTCTGAACCCAACGACCGATACGGACTCCGATCACGACGGGTTGCCCGATTTCTGGGAACATGCCAACGATCTGGATCTGCTGAATCCGGAGGATGCAGGGTTGGATCCAGACGGTGACGGGATGACCAGCTTTCAGGAATATCGGGCCGGGACCGATCCGCGTGACAGCGTCAGTCGGTTGCAGGTCGATGTGTCGCGGTGGCCCGGTAGCAGAGAGGATTGGATCGAGTTGCGATTCCTGGCCGTGGCCGCCAGACTCTATCAGGTTGAGCACCGTGAAGCTTTGACCGCCGGAGCATGGAGTCCTCTGGGGAGCGTTATTCAACCGGTGTCATCAGGGCCGGTCATCGTTGCGGACAGTCTTCCACCCGGGATATTGCAACGGTACTACCGCGTTCGCATTCCTTGAGAATACCTGCCTGCGGCATCGTCTTATCGGAACATCGCGTGCTGCCGTTCGCCGCCGGAGAGGACGTAGGCCGTCAGGTCGAGAATTTCCTCCTGTGTCAACAAACCGAGCAACCCTTCCGGCATTGGCGAATCCCAGGAAGGCTCGATGCTCTTCTCCTTCTTGCGGTCAATGGTTTCTTGTCGGAAAGGATTGGCCGTGTCCGTGTTGATCATCACGTTGTCGCCCTTCAGATTCACGATGACACCCAATAAAGTGACAGGTTTAATATATCAAAGAAATTAGTAACTATTCAGCACAATGCATCCCTGTGAGCGGTAGATGGGCGGAATAATTATATTTTATTCGGAAATGCTGGACACAGTGTT
>CAMDJH010000290.1 GCA_945900455.1 Akkermansia muciniphila | reverse complement strand
GCCTGCCTGCTGCTGGAAAGCTCGGCCAGCTCCCCAGGGGATCAGTGGTCAAACGTTGGTGAGTTCAGTAGCGCTGTAATTCATTGATAGCATGCAACTTCCATCTGAGTACATTCAAATTGTACCCACAGATTCTGCTGAGGAGACGGAAATCGAATCCAAGACGGCTGTTTTTCCAGCGCCTTCGTCGTTTTACATCGACCAAACGTTGCTCACATTGGGTGACGACGTTGATTTTAGCTATGGGCGGGATTTTTCTGTTGGCACCGCGGGTTTTTTGCGCCGACCCGGATGGGGTGCAATTCATTGCGGTCCCGCCCGTGGTTTCGACTCACACGGTGCTCGTGACGAACATGGTGGTCGTCACCAACTATGTTATTACCACCAATGTTGTTTTCAGCACGAATGATCCCGCGCCCGGGCCGGTCAAGTCCCCGCTGCCCGATCTGAGTTGGGTTCCTCCGGACGACCGATTTGATTGGATTCAACTAAAGTCCGGCGAGTGGTTAAAGGGCCGCATCAAGGCGATGCAAGATCGGAAGCTCGAATTTGACAGCGAAGAGTTGAAGCTGATGACCTTCGACTGGAAGGACATTCGCCAAATGCGGACTTCGCGCTATGTCGGGGTCCTGTTCGAAGGCCAGGAGACGATCTGGGGTCCCGTTGCGATCACGCCGGAGCTGATCACGGTGGGCGGACTGGAGCCGCGAACGTTTCCCCGGAAGGAACTTCAGAGCATCGCGCCCGGTGGTTCCAAGGAGCGGAACTTCTGGTCCGGGAAGGTCTCGGTCGGATTGACGTTGAATTCGGGCAACTCGAAGGCGATGGATTTCAACGCGCAGGGGAACCTGCAACGGCGCACTCCGGAGACCCGACTCAATCTCGACTACATCGGCGACGTGAATGCGGCCGATGGCGTTGAGAATGCCAACAACCACCGGGCAAATGCAGAATTTGACTACTGGTTGTCGCGGCGGCTCTACGCCATCGTGCCGCAGGCCGAGTACTATAAGGACCATTTCCAAAACATTGGGCACCGGCTCACCGTCGGTGCCGGTGTGGGATACTACCTCATCGACCGGCCTCGTATGGAATGGAACATCTCCACCGGACCGGCCTATCAGCAAACGTGGTTTGATTCTTCGCAGCCCGATGAACCCACGACGCACGGCAATGCGGCGCTGTCTTTTGGTAGCAAGTTTGACTGGGAGATTACGCGGCGCGTGGATCTTATTCTGGAGTATCGCGGCCAATTTACCCGGCGCATCGTCGGCGAGACCCTGCATCATTCTGTGAGCACACTGGACATTGATCTGACCAAACGGTTCGACTTGAATGTGTCTTTTGTCTGGGACCGCATTCAGAGCCCACAGCAGGACAGCAGCGGAGTGACGCCATATCCGGACGATTACCGGCTCGTGTTTGGATTGGGTGTGAGGTTTTGATCCTCGGGAACACTCTGAAACGCCAGACGGCAGCGACCTGGAGAATTTTTCGGAGTGATCCTGTTTCCCGTCATCCACGAAGATGCCGAACTGCTCGTTCTCCACAAACCGGCCGGGTTGGTCTGCCATCCGACCAAAGGCGACGAATACTCCAGCCTGATCAGCCGGGTGCGTCTTTACCTGGGTGGCGCGGAGGAACCGCAGATGGTTCATCGACTTGATCGCGAGACGAGTGGTGTCATGCTTTTTGGAAAAACACGGGAGGCCGCGCAGGAGTTGCGCCGGCTGTGGGAGCTGGGATTTGTCAGCAAACGGTATCAAGCGATCGTCCACGGGCGTGTGGCCATGACGTCGGATAGGATCGATCTTCCGCTGGGCCGAGATGAGTTGAGCCGAGTGGCGATCAAGGACTGTGTGCGGCCGGACGGGGCCGTGGCTCGGACGCGGTATCGAGTTGAACGTGTATTCGAGCGGCCGGAGGGAGTATTCACGTTGCTGTGGGTTTGGTTGGACACGGGAAGGAAGCATCAGATTCGCATTCACCTGGCGGCGGTCGGGCATCCGATCGTCGGGGACAAAATCTACGGCGGCGACGAGGACCGGTATCTGGCGTTTGTGGAAGGGAGACTTTTGCCGGAGCATCGAAAAGCGTTGCTGACGCCCAATCAGGCGTTGCACGCGGGATCGGTCTGGCTGCCTTGGAATGGAGAGGAGCGTCTGTTTGAATCCCCGGCCGAGCCGTGGTTCCTGGATTTTCTGAGCGGCAACAACGTGGACTGGCCGGAGAAAACATGACGGATTCTCCGAGTTCGTGCGGATGGATCGGCGTGGCGTTGCGGACATCGGCAGAATAGTGTGGATCCGTGCGCGACCGGTTGCCTCCCGTTTTGACTCGAATCCTCGGGGAATCTCCGGAATTGAGTCGGGCGTACTTAGTGGGCGGCTGCGTGCGGGACGCCTGCCTCGGTGTGACCGTGAAGGATTTCGACATTGAGGTGTATGGGATTTCGTATGAACGACTCATGGCTGTGCTCGCGAAATGGGGTCGCACTGGCTTCGTGGGTCAATCCTTTGGAGTGGTAAAACTCACCGTGGTGGGAGGATGGACGTTTGATTTCAGTGTGCCGCGGCGGGACTCAAAAATTGCCCCTGGGCACCGGGGATTTGTGGTGGAGATGGATCCCAGTTTGACGCTCCCAGAAGCGGCTGCGCGGCGGGATTTTACCATCAATTCACTGCTCTATGATCCTCGTGAAGATCGAATCCTGGATTTTTTCGGAGGCCAGGACGATCTTCAGAACCGGCTACTCCGGCACACGGGTCCGGCATTCATTGAGGATCCATTGCGAGTCCTTCGTGGGATGCAATTTGCGGGTCGTTTCAATTTAAAGGCCGTTCCGGCCACGGTGGAATTGTGCCGTGCAATGAAGCCCTTCTACGGCGAGCTTGCGGCGGAGAGAGTACGCGACGAATGGTTCAAGTGGGCTGCTCATAGTATTCGGCCATCCGCCGGACTGGCATTCCTCGCGGCGACTCATTGGATCGACCACTTTCCGGCGTTGCGCGGCATGATCGGAGTGCCACAGGACCCCGACTGGCACCCAGAAGGCGATGTGTGGGTTCACACGCTGCATGTGCTGGACGCCCTGGTCGGTCTGCCGGCGTGGAAGACGGCAGCGCCTTCCGACCGGATCGTCCTGTCGCTTGCCGCCCTCCTTCACGACGCGGGAAAAGCGTCCACGACCGTGGAACAGATTCGGGACGGACGACCGCGAGTGGTTTCGCCGGGACACGAGACTGCGGCGATTCCGCTGGCGGAAGCGTTTCTTTCCGCGATTGGCTCGTTTCCGGCGGTCACGTCGCGAGTGCTCCCGCTGGTGGTGAATCACATGGCCCATCTGGATGAGCCGACCGCTCGGGCGATCCGGCGCCTCGCCCGCCGCCTCTCGCCATCAACCATATTGGAGTTGGCCACCGTGATGACCGCCGATGCGGCGGGACGCCCGCCGCGTCCGGTTAAGACACCAACCTCCGTGCTTGCGATCCTGGAGAAGGCGGAGGAGTTGGCGGTGAAATCGCGTGCGCCGCACCCGATTTTGCTGGGGAGGCATCTCATTGCAGCCGGCTTGGTGCCGGGGCCAGGATTTGCGCCGATTCTTGCGGAGGCGTTTGAATCCCAACTCGATGGACGATTTTCGGATGCAGCGGGTGCCTCCGAGTGGTTGCAGGAGCGGTTGAAGGCAAAATGAACAATTCAGCGACTCTCAGTAGGACGGAGAGCGAAATTTGAGCCGAACCGGGCAGGAGGAATTCCGCCGTGAAGGAAGGGATGCCGGAAAGCCCGTTGCCTGCGGAGGTCTATCGGTTACCGTCCGGTCGTGTCGGATTCATCTTCCACGCTGCTCGCACGTCTGGCGGGATCGACCGTCGAGGCGGAGGGGGCGCTGCCTTCCAAACCTGGGATTCGCCTCCTCCGTTTCTGGCTTTGCGTGATCGAGGCGTTTTGGCGGAACCGCTGCCAGGTTCGCGCATCGGCACTTGCGTACACAACGCTTCTCGCGTTGGTACCTCTGCTGGCCGTCTCACTGAGTGTGGCTTCGCTCGTGTTCGATTCCGGAAAAAAGGAATCAGAAGAAAAGCTTGGACAATGGCTCGATGAAGCCGTGGCCACCGTGGCGCCGTCAATCGGATTGCAGTCGGACAATGGCGGCAAAGCGAAGCGAAGCGATGTCGCGACACGGATATTGGAGTTTACCCGCAACATTCACTTCGGCGCCATCGGAGTCACCTCCATGGTCGGGCTGATTTTCGTTGCGATCAGTCTCCTGCGCACGATCGAAGCGGCCTTCAACGACATCTGGGGCGTTACCCGGGGCCGCGGCTGGTTTCATAGCGTCGTCTTATACTGGGCGGTGATCACTTTGGGACCGATCGTGCTGCTGGTGGCGACTACTTCGGGCTATTTGCAGGTCTTGTATGCCCGGAGTGGTTTCTTGCAGCAGATCCCCGGCCTCGGCCTGTTTAAGGCGTCGCTGATGCCCTTGATCTTGCTCGCGCTCGCATTTGCGGCGTTCTATATCCTGATGCCCAACACCCGGGTAACCTGGAAGGCCGCACTCGTCGGCGGTTTCGTCGCGGCCGCCCTTTGGTGGGTCAATAATCGAATGGGAGCTCTCTACAACACCCGGGTTCTCACCTATTCGGCAATCTACGGAAGTCTGGGTGTGATTCCCCTTTTTCTGGCCGGCCTTTATCTCTCTTGGCTCATTTTGCTCTTTGGCTCGCAGACGGCTTACACGTACCAAAATCGGCATGCCGACGTCCAAAATCTGGTGGCAGACCGGGTGGAAGCTCAGGCACGCGAGTATGCCGCATTGCGATTAATGACGGAAATCGGCCGACGGTTCGATTGCCAGGAGACGACGGCTCCAGCGGCTTCGCTCGGCGAGCAACTCGGCATTCCGGTCCGCGTGGTGAATCGATTGCTCGACGGATTTGCCGGTGCGGGTCTGCTCGTGTTGATTGACCCAGCCGAACGCCGATTTTCGCCGGCTCGTCCACTGGAACGGATCACCGCCCACGATGTCCTGCAAGCGGTGCGCGTCGGGGCGGGGAAGGATCTCGTCGAGTCCGGCGCGTTGACATCATCCCGGGTTGATTTGGCTTTCGGCGCCATTCTTACGGCGACCGCGGAGCGGGCGACATCCATCCGGATTTCCGATCTGGTGAAAGCCGTGGCCTAAGCCCGTCTGCGTCAAGAGCTCTAAACCCAGGCCCGGGAGGTCGCATGTCCTTTACGTGCCACTAAATCGGGGGCGACGTTTCTCCTTAAACGCCGCGATTCCTTCCTTGGCGTCGGGTAGATCAAAGCAACGTATATACGCCTCGGTGTCTGCTCGATGGGTGATTTTGGGGAGTTGGCCTTCGTCCGCGTGGATGAGGCGTTTCGTCTCACGGAGTGCCACGGCTGGCAGCGCAAGCATCCGTTCGGCCAGCTCGCGGGCGCGCTTCATCAACAGGGCTCCCGGGACCAGTTCGTTAATGAGTCCCCACTCCAAGGCTTGAGTTGCGGTGATGACTTCACCGGTCAGGCAAAGTTCCAGCGCACGCGCTTTTCCAACCAGGGCGGACAACTGGGCGATGCCGTAGCCCGGCGACCAGCCGAGTTTGATCTCCGGCATGCTGAACCGAGCTCCGTGGGATGCCAAACGCAGGTCGCAAGAATACGCGGCGACACAGCCCGCGCCAAAGGCGGCACCATTGACCGCGGCGATCAGCGGTTGGGGTAAACGCTCAAATGCGAGATAGGCATTTGCCTGCCGTAAGCTAAGTCGCCGCGCCGTCTCCAGGGACATCCCCTCCAATTCCTTGACGTCATCGCCGGCGGAGAAGGCATCCCCGGCGCCTGTGAGCAACACGACCCGAACCAACTCGGGATGGCCGGAGAGCCAGGTCACCACCTGCTCGAGTTCACCCGTCATTTGAACGTTGACTGCATTCAGTGACTGCGGGCGGTTCAACGTCACGGTTGCAATCCGGTTCGACACCGCCACTTCGATTGTTTTCAGCGACGGCAGTGCCCCCTCATTCGGTTCGAGATTCATTGGCAGTCCTCCATCTCCCGTGAATTTTGCGAGATTTTCGACCAGCCGGCTCAGGAGCACAATTGCCCGGCGGTGCTTGCCGCGACCGATTTCGCGCTGGCCTGCGAACGCCTGCACATCGAAGTTCACCCGCCGTCCCTCTATGCCCGTCACCCGAGCCACACCCCGCACTGTGGCCCCCAACACGGCCGGGCCAAGGTGCTCGACCTGTACATCCACTCCGACGGATTCCTCGGTTTCCTCAAGAAACGGGCGCAACGCCTCCCGCGCGGCACGTTCCATGAGCATAATCATGCTCGGGGTGGAGAAGACGGTTGCCTGCGGTAGCCCGCCGAGAGTGATGGTCATGGTTGGATCGACGACCCACGTCAGCTCACCCACCGAACCAAGATTCAAACCGGGTTTCATTATTCGAATTATCCGGCTCGGTTAAGCTCCGGCCCCGGACCGCAACAGTTCCTCGATCGGCCGACCGAAGGGAAGACTGGGAAGTGGACGTCCGCTGAAAGCTGTCCCGGCCAGCGGATGATCGGGTTGATGCACGGAGACATCCTGGGAGAATATCGACGCTCAGCCCCAAATCAAGCCATGTGAAGGGAGCGAACTTCGCATGGAGATCACGCGAAACGGTCATATCGGCGGGCGAACTCTGCGACATATTGGCGGTCCGAATCGGGCTGGAGCGCGCGCCGTTAATCGAACCGAAACGCGAGATTGACAATGGCAAGGACCGATCTCTCTTAAAAGGGAGTTATCTATTCGCTATGATGATGAGTTCGTTCTCTGTGCGGAGACTGTTATTGCTGCTTGCCGCGGCCTTCTTGACCTTGATGCGGTCGATTCAGGGCCAGGAGATCCTAGGAGACAATTTCGATACGGATTCCAATGTGGCCTGGACGGAAGATTACGTCATCGGCCATGGCCAGCTCGCCCGGACCAACCGCCACCTCGAGTACCGCGTATCAAGCCCAGACCGAATCAACGGCGATGAAGCGTATCGCCCCTGGGCTCAGAGCCAGCCGACGTATGCGACGAGCTGGGAGGTCGTGGCGGACGTGCACAATGCGGCGACTCCTTCCGCATTGAATCAGTTGGCCACCTTTGGGATCGAGGTGTTCGATTCGAACAACACCGGGAATTATGCCTACGTGGAACTCTACGCTTCGAGGTTGAATTCATCATCGCTCCGTCGGGGCTTTAAGGCGGACCTCGCGCTCGATGAGACCGAACTCGGCGAAAACACCCCGGTGGGCGACACCGGCCACCTCGGGATCACGGATGGCGCTGTGCGACTGGCGTTTGACTCTCGCACGAAGGTTCTGACGGCGTGGTTCGATCGCGACGGGAACAGCAACGGCTATCGATGGGAGCGGCTCGCCAGCTTTGGCATCGCCGGTGGCGGCGGAAGCACCACCAACGCCAACTGGGGTTTGACCGAGAGCGACACTCTGA
>CAMDJH010000289.1 GCA_945900455.1 Akkermansia muciniphila | reverse complement strand
TTTGCGAACGAATGACTGGCGCCATGTTACGCAGCGCTGCTGTCGCGGGTTTGTTTGCAGTGCATCCATTGCATGTTGAATCGGTCGCCTGGATTTCGGAACGGAAGGATGTCTTAAGCGTATGCTTTCTGCTTGGCGCTTTGTGGTTTTATCTGAACTACGTCCGGAAACCGAGTGTGTGGCAGTACTTGAACGTTGTCTTCTTCTTCACGTGCAGCCTCATGTCGAAACCAATGGGAGTGACTATGCCATTCTTGTTGCTCCTCTTGGATGTCTGGCCACTAGGGGGCTCCGCCCTCGGAGTGCACCCAATCGAGATGGCTTAGCAACTGGGAGTTAGCACGGTAACGCTCAGCCGGTGGGAATGTGACAAGGTCTACCCGACTTGGGAGTTCCAACCTCGTTTGGTCGCCTACCTGGGATACGATCCCTTCGATAATCCGATCCTTGGAAGGCCCAAAGGCAACGAATCCATAGGCGTTGCCATTTTGGCATCTGACGGCTCGATATCTTTCGGTCAAAAAGTCCGGGAACTCCGTCTGAAGCTGAGGCTAAACCAGAAGGAATGCGCTCAGAATCTGGGGGTGTGCGCCAAGACTCTCCGAGGATGGGAAACCGGCCGACATACACCCTCCCAGGATGTCCAGGAGCGGACGCTGGAGATGTTTCTCGGAGGGCTATTCACGCAACCCAACCTCACCCTTCCAACGTGAACCCCAAAGGCGAGCGTCACATATTTCGGTTGAAAAGGGGGAATTCCTGCGCAACGAGTATCTGGTGACGGAGAACCGGATTCTCAAGAACCAGATCGAGGGGCGATTGCAGTTCACGGACCCGGAGCGAATCAGCCTGGCCGAGATGGGCCAGCGTCTCAGCAGGAAAGCCCTGGAGAAAATGGTGAAGATTGCTCGACCTGAAACCATTCGTGGCGAACACTGGACACTCGTTGCCATGGAATTCGACGGATCGAAGGGCCGACCTTCGGACGGGCGCGCGGTGACGCCGCAGGCGATCGCGGAAATGGTGCTGAAGTTTGCCCGGGGGAATCGCAGCTGGGGATACCGGCGGATTGGTGGGGCCATCACCAATTTGGGACACGAGATCAGTCATCAGAGCCTAGCGAACGTCTTGAAGCGACACGGTCTGTTGCCGGCACCAGGTCGGGAAGAGAGAACCACCTGGCGGGAATTAATTCGCACACATACCGAGATACTAGTCGGGGTGGACTACTTCTCGGCGGAGGTTTGGGTGCCAGTAGGACTGATCACCGATTACGTGCGGTATTCATGCGCGTCGGATCATGCCGAGGGTGGATCGCCGGGATGACTCCCTCTCCCGACTAGGCATGGATGGAGCAAATGGCCCGGAACATGACCTTGGTGGACAAAGGATTTCTTTGTGGTTGCAAGTATCTGCTGAACGATTGCGATGCAAAAGTCTGCACAGCGTTCGACGGAACCTTCCAAGCCGTCGGTATCAAAGCGGTGATATTGCCGCCGCGGAGTCCAAATTTGAACGCGCATTGCGAGCGTTGGCTCGATCAGTAAAAACCGAGCTCCTGTCGAAATTGTCTCTTTTCGGCAAAAGCTCTCTCCGCCACTGCTTTGAAAATTACGTGAGCCTTTCCACCCGGAACTAAATCACCAACCATTTGGAACTTGAAAGAAGTGGTCGCGTTGCTAGGTTCGCCCAATGAACTGGTTTGAGATTAAAGACCCGCCAGATAACCGCGAAGACTTTGTGAAACTTCCGATAAATCCACCCGGAGGAGATGAAAACGCCAATCTGGTTGGACTAATTAGAACAGGCCGGAGTATTGATCTTGAAGAGAGATTTTTCGCATTTGTTCAATCTCTGGAAAAGGAAATCCGGGCAAATAATTACGTAGTGAAATGTATTTTAATCCCCGGCTCAGAGGCCTCTGCGAGGTTCTTTCTAGAGCCGAGACCGAAATAATACCTATGCTTGTTTCAGAGAGCTGTCGACAATGCACCGCTTTCAGAATTAAGTGCCCAGGCGATGGATTCGTTGCCAGCGCGGTCAAAGTGCGCCAAGCGACCAACCCAACACCTGAATAGGATGGGCAACACTGCAACAATCAAAGACTCGCCCGGTACCTGTTCCTCTGTGTCTTACCTCGATAAAAAGGACAGCGAGGTAAAGTCTTTTAGTTCAATATTTGGGAGTTTGAAATTAAGGGCATGCTCAATATACTACGGGATCTCCCAAACGACACTGGGGTACTCGAATGTATCCAGTAGAGTACGCGTACGATACTCAAGGCCGTGTCAAGACCATGACCACTTGGCAGGGTTTTGCAGCTAGCACCGGGGCTGCCGTCACCACTTGGAGTTATCACACTAACCGTGGCTGGTTGCTGAGCAAACGTTACAATGATAGCAAAGGCCCCGACTACACGTACACCGCTGGCGGCAGACTTCAATCCCGCCAATGGTGGCGAACCGTTTCAGGATCGACACGTCTTACGACCACTAACACCTATAACACGGCTGGAGATCTGTTAACTGTTTCATACAACGATGGAGTCACTCTCAGTCAAACTAACACCTTCGATCGGCGAGGCCGCATACGCTCCACGTCTCGTAGTGACGTGACGACAAGGCAGCCGAGTTGTCGAGCGGCGGCGTTCGGAATCCTAGATTTCATGGATGCGCCAAAACTGCCGTATCCATTGCCGGTTCGCCAAGCGCCAATCTGACGGGTTTCGCTAGGAGGGGCAGGGCGTCGAGCCATCGAACATGCATCGCAGAGGCGATGAATTCGAATGCATGGGAAATGCCTCACACAAAGGTCGCAAAGGTCACAAAGGATAAAAATGGCCAGCGACCATCATTGGGTCCCGTCTCTGGCGACGACTCGCAGGATGGGGTTGCTATTGGTGAGGGGAACGCTGAAGAAGGTATTCGTCGTAGGCCATGTAATCCCGGGGATCGGAATCCAGCCGGCGTCGGTTACTCCCACCTGCTGCTCCACCGTGTAGCTCCAGTTCGATCCGCCTGGCGGCACATTCCAATCCAGACGGATTCGGCGGATGGTATCCTCCTCGAACCGAAATCGGACGAAGAGCGGGTGTGGCCCGAGTTCCTTGACGAACGTGTAATATCCCAGTGAATACCATGGGCTATCAAAAAGCCCCGGCCATCCCCCAGGACAAGTCCCTCGGGCAGTACACTCAAGGTCGCTTACATACGGATAAAAGCCGCCGACCATACCGCCCCCATAGGCATAGCCATTCAGCCGCGTGGCATGCCAGCCCCACTCGGGAAATCCCGGCAAATAGTAATTGCGATTCAACCCATCGGGTGTCGGTTCAACGTCGATAGTAAAAACCAATTGCTCCCGATTATATACAGGTACTACATTTCGCGTAAGCGCGGCCTCTTCGCGGACCGCTCTGAGATGATCAGGATCTACAACCGGCACGATAAAACTTACTTTTGGGGCTGGATAAGCGTTTGGATCGAACCCTTTCCCGCTGTCATAATGGAGAAACTCTCCTGCGAGGAAATAATTAGTGATTGGGTCTGCGTTGAGCACCAGCGCGCCATTCAATATGATCAGGGGGAAAACAAATGATTTCATCGGAATAAGTCCCTCAAATTGAATTCAGTACCACGGAAGCCAATTCCAGTGCCAGTTCTGTGCTTGAGCCTTGATCGATATGAATCCCTCACCGAGCTCGATCTTGGGTTCATTGGGTGTCCACCGGGCTCCATTATTCGTGTAGTTAACAAGCGTTCCCCCTTCGTAACGTTGAATCCTGTTCGTCGCCATTGCTGGAAACCGAAGCACGGTGGTGACAAATCCTGCCAGCGGCACTCGCGAGGAGACCATCGAATAGTTGGTAGACACACTCATTGTACGGAGACCCGTTTCCACCTCACCCTTAAATGTAAGAATCCAGTTCGTTTGCGATTCGATCAGGAACCCTTCTCCCACACCGAGCAACATGTTGGGATCATCCCAAGCATACTCGTAGGTATTGCTATCCCAAGCCTGCGACGCGACGTTGAGTTTATAAACGGTTGTAGCGTATGGCGGGGATGGAATAATGGAGGAAATAGTTTGATTCGTGGTATAAAACGGATTTCCGTGCGCAGACCAACCAGTGGGAATAGTTCGCTTCACAAAACCAATAATGTTGCATGATCTCTGGTCGTAGTCAGTCTGATTAGTAGCCGTAAATCCCCAAAATCGACTTGTCACACCCGAAAGCGTGGAGTCCACGAACTGCCCTGAGCCACTGCTGTTCAATACGATATTGCTGCTGGCAGGCACCCAACTGTTCAAGGGCTCAAACAGGTTCGTCGAAATGAATGCTTTAAATAATGCGTTGGACTTCCCCGTAACCGTGAAGGTGACCTGATTGGAGGTAGCAAATGTCAGGCTACTGGCAAGCGCAACGAGGCTCGGATCTGCGTCAAACGCACTGGTTCCGATCGTTAAATTTATGGGGCCCTGGGCTCCATCTTTCCCAGCGACACAAATATAATAGGGTGTGTTGGTAGTGGCCGAGAACGAAATGCGACCACAACTGCACCAACCTGAATTATCGTTGCTTGCGCCTGCGACGGCGGTCCATTTGTTCGTGTAGGCTTGAATAACCGTGTCGATTCCGCTCTGGGAAGAACTGAAATGAATGACCTGCGCAATGGGACAGGTCCACTTAAACCAAATAGAGGCTCCAGAACTGACACCAGCGTGAGACGGCTCACCGGATTCCGTCGTTGCGCCGAAGTTGTTTGCTGCGATCGTGGCACGGGAATTCCCCGCAGGCAGATATATCGTGGTTGCATTGGTAAAGTCATCGTTGATCGGTGCCCACGATGTACTCGAGACGGCGGCGGATAGATTTAGTCGCCCTCCTGATTGACTTTTGAGGGTTAGACTTGTCGAGGGCGTGACTGATCTCAACAGGCGATTCTTAATTGCGAGATGATTTTCATCGGGAAATTTTGCCATGAGGACCGCAATTGCCCCGGAGACCATTGGAGCTGACATTGAGGTTCCATCAGAGAATGCGTATGAAGATGTACTGGCGGCAGCTGTCGAATAAATATAGCTTCCGGGAGCTCCTAGATGAGCTCCTATCTGTCCATAATCGGAAAAGTCAGAGATTTGATCGGGGTCGGCAACCGGACGAACCGCGAGCACCGAAAGTACATTGTCTAAACGATAGGTCGCGGGGTAACTTCGAAAGGTATCGATATTGTTTGTATGATTTCCCGTGCAAAATGAGGAGAGAATGCCTCGATTCCTGGCGACAACGAGCGCGTCACGCATAAGTTGTGAATCTTCATAGAAATAGAAGCTGCCATTAATGATATTGGCGCCATTTTTTACCGCATAAAGTATTCCTTCAGCCACATCGCCGGTGTTCCAGTTCGTCGTGTATAAGCCGGTTTTTACAGGCATAATCCGCGCCCGCCACGCGACACCCACTTTATTTGGGGCATTTGTTCCTGTGGCCGCCGGTTCGGCGGCAGCGAGGCCGGCGACCGACGTCCCATGGCCAGCGTCGTCAGTGAAAGTTCCATTGAGATTATTTGTCGCTACGTTTGCGCCGTAAATGTCATCGACAAGCCCATTACCATCTTCATCGACACCGTTGGTTCCGTTAAGCTCTGCCCAATTAGTCCACTTTCGACTGATAAGATCTTGATGATCCATCAGTACTCCCGTATCGAGAATTGCGATAATAGGGGAAAAGGTGGAACTGCAGTACCAATTCCCCCCGTTCGTCCAACCCTCGGGTGCATTGATGTCTACGTCATAGGCCCAGCCTGGGTTGTAGAAGCTGATATTATTCATTCCCCAATCTTCACCGGTTGAAAGCTTGGGTGGATTTGGGAACGGGCACGCGCCTGGCTGGACGTACCAGTTGGGTTCGACGTGGGCGATGATCGGGTTGTCGCGCAGGGAATTCGTCGCTTGCTCTACTGACATTGATTCCGGCAGCGAAATCACATTGTACGTGGGGAGCAGGTCGAATTGACCGATAATGCTCCCACCGATGCTTTCGAGGAAGGCTTGCGCCTTCGAAGGGTCACTCCATTTGACGATTAACTGACCGGGCGCAAACCTCGGTGCATCGGGGTCAACCCGCCAGGTAGGCTGTTCTTGAACTCCCGTCCCGGGAGCTGGCGACCGGGGGTCTGTGGAATCTTCCTGATTCAATTGGGCTGCAATTCGAAGAAAAAGCAGAAGACCGAGCATTAGCCCAATGCTCAGACGAAAGGTGAGAGGTGAGAGGCGAGAAATTGTCATTGGTTTTATAAGGATCCTCCGGGACTTAGACGACGAGAGAACTGAAGTTGGAGAATTGTCAAGAATTCATTTGAACTGCTACCGGCGAGACAGGGCTGCATCAAGCTCAGTCTGAGCAACGGTAGTGCGGTTGGGACGATGTTTTTCATTGAGATTTGTCACGGAGCAATTGGTTGAGTGATGAGATTTATGGAGGCACGACGGTTAAACTGGTTTTCTTCAACCCAATCTCGCGATGTCGCTTCTCGCTTGGGACGCCCCTTCGCCCAGACCTGTTTGAGGGCGTTGGAAAGACGCCGAAAAATCCCCAGAACCGCTGCCGCGTTGGGTTGCCGAACTCGACTCTCGTCCTCCCGATGCGTCACGTCCAAGGTGTGATGCGTCCGGTTTTCAACGCCCCAGCGCTGTTGCTCAAGCTTCAACCATTCCGACTCGCTGAGTTGGCCTTTCGCTCTGGAGGCGGCCATCCAAGTCTGAGTCAGCTGGCCGTTAGCCCCACTTTGACGATCCACCCGAGCCAATTGCAGGGCTCCGGCCAGACCCAGTTCTTTCGGCTCAATCGTCTTGGCCACAATCGCCCGGTATTCCTTGCGCCCGCCTCGATAGCAGGTCTTCTGCACCCGAGGGGGGAAAGTCCGTCGGCAACATTTGTTGGGCGGTTTTCAGGAGGGTGGGTTGATTCTCACGCAGAATCAGGCTGTAATCCCCCCCTTTTTCGTAGAGGATCTGATGCACCGTCTGGTGCTGAGTGTGCATGCCATCCAATTGGGTCATCTTGCCTTGCAAATCCGTCTCCTCAGCAGAATCTGTGGGTACAATTTGAATGAACTCGGATGGAAGTTGCATGTTATCAATGAATTACAGCGCTATTGAACTCATCAACGATTGACCACTGATCCCTTGGGGAGCTTGCCAAGCTTTCCAGCAGCAGGCAGGCGAGCGGCGGCGACGAGCTTTGAGCCCACAGCTCGCGTCGCTGCCCGTCGCCACGCGTAACGGACTCGCCTGCCTGTTGCTGGAAAGCGTCATTTTCACCCACAGATTAGCCGGAAGAGCCGCAAATCCAGCCGATCAATCAAGGTTCGAGCCGTTATTGATAGATGGCATGAAGACTGGCGGACGCGCAAAAAACTTGCAACGTCCGTCAACGTATGAAAGACGAACAAGTAACCTCTACTGCTCAGGCTTGCGGAGCACAAGTCGCAAGTAACGCCGCATCAGTCCAACCGCTTTACCAGCAGAT
>CAMDJH010000288.1 GCA_945900455.1 Akkermansia muciniphila | reverse complement strand
TCAGGCAAACCGGCAGGATCATTTTTACACGGTGAGAGCGGCGATCGACACGACGATCACTCCCCGGTGGGCCGTCGGTGTCTTTTATATGTACCGGAAGAATGAACAAACCGGGCAGGGAAATTACGGCTTCCAGAACAACCAGATTGGGCTCCACTCTTCCTATTCATTTTGATGCTTCACACGACACTCATCCTGGCAGGGACGCTCTTCGTCGCCGCTTTCGGGCTCGTGACCGCCGCCGAAGAGCCCGCCGCGGCTTCGTCCCAGAACCCGGTGACGACCGGATTCAATTCGACCAATTCGAGTGCAACCGCGACCAATTCGGCGGGCCAGCCCGGGCGCCCAGCCGACAAGTCGTACCGACTATCCTACAATGACGTCATCCTGATGCGCGTGTACCAGGAGGACGATCTGACAACACGGGCGACCGTGGCCCGGGATGGCATGGTTTCCTTGCCGCTGTTGGGAAGTGTTAAACTCGCGGGCAAGACATTGGACGAGGCGACGGCGTGGATCACCGAATTGCTGGATCGGGAATACCTGGTCAAACCCCAGGTGGGCCTGTCGGTTGTCGAGTACGGGAAGCGGCGATTCACAGTCATGGGACAGGTCCAGCGGCCCGGCCCGTACGATTTCAGCGCGGACGAAGAGCTGACCCTGATCCAAGCCATCGCGATGGCGGGCGGCTATACGCGCATTGGCGCTCCGTGGAAAATCACGCTGCAGCGAACCGTGGAGGGCGAGCAGACGATTTTCAAATTGGACGCGGAGGCCATGGCGAAGGATAGAAATGGCAAGCCATTCCTGATTCGCCCCGACGACACCATCACGGTCGGCGAGAAGCGCATCTGATTGCCGCCATCGCTCCGAAAAGCCCGATTCCCTATGCCGAGTGAGTTTCCCAAAGCCGGTCCAAGTCCCTCCGCAGGGCCCTCCGGGCCCACGTTCGGCTCGACTCCCGCCGCCTCGCCGATCGATTTCAAGTCGGTCCTCCATGTTCTCTTGGAAAAAGCCTGGCTCGTGGCCCTCTGTCTTCTCCTCGGGGTGCTAATCACGGCGTGGCAGATCAAGAAGGCACCACGACTCTATGCGGCGACCGCCACGTTCCAGGTCGACTCCGATGAAAACCGGGTCGTCAAGGTTGAGAAAGTGCAACAAGAGGACACCCGTGGGCCGGAAATGCTGAAGACCATCGAGCAGACACTCAAGGCCCGACCCGTGATGGAACGGGTCCTCCTCACCAACAATCTGGCCGAGGATCCGGAATTTGCCTCCCCACTGCATGTCCCAAGCAAGGATGCGATGGTCGGCCAGTTGGTGGGCATGACCGATGTCCGCCTTCGGCGCGGCACCCGCCTGATCGACGTCACGGTGGTCCATACCAGTCCCCGAATTGTCGAAAAGGTCGCGAATAGCGTCGTCAAGCAATTCATCCGTACCAACGTCGACCGGTATCTGGAAACGGCCTCGATCGCCCATCAATTCCTCCTCGATGAAGCGGACCGTCTGAAGCGGAAGCTGCAGGATTCGGAACATGCGCTCTTTGCCTATAAGGAATCGACGAAATCCGTTTCGCTTGAAGATAAGCAGGATATCGTCACCGCCAAGCTGAGGGAGCTCAGCTCCCGCACTATTCAGGCCCACGGCGAACGGCTTCGCTACGAAGTCCAACTCAAGCAGGTGCGCGAACTCGGCGACAACGTCCCGGCCCTTTCCGTTTTGCCCATCGTCCAGAACGACGCAGCGGTAGCGGGTCTTCGAGGGGCCGTAACGAAAATGGAAAGCGATTTCGCCAGCATCCGCGAGCGGTACCGTGAGAAACATCCGAGGTATGTCCAGGCTGACAACCAATTGACCGACCTGCGGCTGACGCTGACCAACGCGATTCTCAAAGTGCCGCAAACGCTCGCGGCCTCCTACCAAACCGCCAAGGCGGCGGAACAGGCCCTCGACGTGGAACTGGCAGACCAGCAATCCGAGTCGCTGATACTCAACAAACAATCCATCGGCTACGGTGTCCTGGCGCGCGAAGTGCAGTCGGATCGCAGCCTGTATGAGGCCGTGCTGAACCGTCTCAAGGAAACCGACCTGACCCGCGATTTGGAAAACACCAAGATTCGGATTGTGCAGGGTGCCATGGTTCCCGGGTCACCGTTTTCGCCAGACAAGAAGCAAATGTGGATTCGCGGAATTTTGGTCGGTCTCGCGCTCGGCTTCCTGCTCGCGTTCGCCTGGAACAGCCTCGACAGCTCACTCAAGACCGTCGATCAAACCGAAGACTATCTTAAACTGCCGGTGCTCTCATCGATCCCGGCCGTGCGCAACAAGCTGAGCCGAGACCGGCGCCCGATTGTGGTTTCCGATGACGCAAAATCGTTCGGTGCCGAAGCGTTCCGGACGCTCCGGACGTCCCTGCGTATGCTCGGGCGGGAGACAGACCACAGAGTCTTCCTCTTCACCAGCGCCTTACCGAAAGAAGGCAAGACCTTCACGTCGATCAATTACGCCATGGCATTGTCTCACCAGGGGTTAAATACAGTCCTGATCGACGGCGACCTGCGGCGGCCCGCCATTGAGAAGGCACTCCGAGGCGAACGTTCGAAACACCTCGGCGTGTCCGATTATCTCGTCGGTCACAAGTCCCTCGACGAGATCGTCCAGAAAACCGACCACCCGAACCTATCGATCCTCTCGACGGGTACGCCGGCGCCAAATCCGGCAGAACTCCTAAACGGAGGTGAGTGGGACAAGTTGATCGAGGAAACGCTGCAGCGGTACGACCGAGTCGTGATCGATTCGGCGCCAATTCACGCGGTGAGCGACACGCTCCTGATGCTCAAGCGAGTTCAAACGATCTGCCTCCTCGTGCGCGCCCATTCGACACCGCGACGCGCGGTCCTGCGAGCCATCCAATTGCTGCAATCCGCAGGCGGATCCGTCGGCGGAGTGGTGTTGAATCGCGTCAAGACCGGAAACCGCTTTGGCTATTACTCGTCGCACTATCAATACGCCGACTCCCGGAAATATTCCGAGAAAGGTGTCTATGGGGCATAGAATCCTTCGGAAAATACTCCCTCCTACCGCCGCGTCGTGGAGATGAGAATTCCGCAGTAGGCCAGGAACGTGAGTACGATCGCATAGACCTGGAACGGCAGGTCCCAACGGGCGTGGAGCAGACATCCGGCCATCGCTGCCCAGAGGGTCCCCACCAGGTCGATGCGTAGTCTCATACCCCCCGGCAGAAAACACTTCCCAAGGACGATGGCCAGCGCGGTCAAAATCGCACCAAAACCAACCCAACCAAACGTAATGCGCGTCTCGAGCCAATCGTTGTGGAGTTGACCGGGATCGTATCCCTCGGGGCTGATACGGTAGAGCAGATAGACCGGCTGAAAGGTCTCCGGGCCGGTACCGAATACCGGAAAATCCTCCGCCATGCGTCGCGCCATGACAGAAACATCATCGCGTCCTTTGAAGTGCGGAACGAATTCCTTCATCCGCCCCGCCAGACTGTCCCAGTCGAGGATTAACCCGGACACCAGCGCCAGCCCTAAGAGCGCCCAAGCGCCCCAAACACCCGGGGTGATCCGCCAGCGCCGCACCAACCCCAGCCACAGAGCGGACGCCATCAGAAGTATTGCACCGACCACGACAGCGCCGCGGCTCAGGGAAATAAATGTCACAATGATCATGAGCGCCGCGCAAACCAGCAGCACGTGATGAACGGACGGCGCCCTGCCCCGCCCGGCCCGCCGCTCCAAAGTTGACCACAACCCCAGTGTGACCGGCCAAATGAGATTGAGATATTGCGCCCCATTGGCTCGATAGGCGAACGGGCCCAACTGGGATCCCGAATCCTGGTTGTAGAGCGTTTCGCGAAACCAGAGTAATTTCACGGTCCCGTCGATGCGTTGCATGAGCATCTCGAGCGCCAGCATCGCTCCGTTCACCGACAGGACCCAAAGTAGCCGGCGAAGCCGAAATGGAAATGGCCTGCTCCGAGTCGAATTCGTTTCCGCTTCCATCGCAACGCGATCCGACTCGCTCAGAGTCCAGAGCCAATCTCGCAGCGCCCAAAGAAAGCACGCCCAAGCCAGGTAATTGGAAAAGGCGCGCCACGTTGCCGGCCCATCATAGCTGTGCGGCAACCACGCGATACAGTCCCGATAGCGGAACTTCTCGTTCTCCCAGTCGTAGGCCGCCCGCGCATTCGCCGCTGAAATAAATGTGTATAGGAGCAGGAAAACCGTCAACCAAGCGAGTCCCTGCATCAGAAGTTCGGTGGTGCGCGCCCGCTCGGGAGTGCCGGTGTCGAAGAAATCCCACCCCGGCGGACGATACCCGAGGCGCCGTCGGATCAGACATTTCGCGAGCAGAAGGACCCCGAGGCCGTAGCCCGCCGCATCCATGATGTTCATCGACCAATCCTCCGTGGTCCCGAAGGCCCACGGAGCAAATACCATCATGAAAAACAAGAGGATCTCGGTCGCGAGATCGCATCGCGCGTGGGATGTCGGGGGTGGCCATTCCGACGGCGAGCACCCGCGTCTCTCCCGCGAGGATTCGACGTCGCCAATCGACGCGGGCTCCCCCTCGGAACCCCTAGCCTCGATCGGTGCTGACATTCCCTTCATGGAAAGGCCGTGTCGCGAACGTCGCAAGTCCCGGTTTTCGAGAACTCCATGAAGCATCAGCGGTCCCGCAGGACCGCCGCTCGCATACGTCCCGGTGGCGGGCACTGCTCCACTGACAATCTCTGGGCTCCCGCGCCCACTTCGTTTTCATCGGGTTCTGCTCCCCATAACGAATAGCTCGGGCGAGTTGCGCTTATCAATAGATCACCGTGAAGGAGTTGTCCGAGTTGGCCGCAACCGCCGGGGAACTCCAGACTGGAAGGTTTGCGCCAATCCCCACTTCTCCCAAGGGTTTCAGGTCCGCAGACAACCGTTGCCACACCACTCGACCACCCCGTTTCCAACCGGTCTCTTCTGCCCAGGCTGCCAGAAGGGTTCCAACCGCGTTTCGGCTCAGCACCGGGTGCCGCTGACGGCTCCCCGTCATCGGCACGATGCGAGACTCACTCCGTGCTGACGTGAGCCGGAAGTGGCCTACTTCGATCCGCCCGTTGCGCTCCCAGGCGGCAAAAAGCCGATCCTCAACCGGAAGCAGGGCCGCATTGGACATCGGACAGGTCCCTGTTTTCCAGGGGCCAATGACGGTTTCCATGAAGGACTCCTCAGCGGACGTCCGGAAACGCAGGCGCGCATCCCGATCTGATCCCGCGCCGACCGATCGGTAAAGGAACACGAGTCCGCCATTCGCCGTCGCCGTCGTGGTGAGGGAACAACAACCACATACGCCATCGGGAACTCCCGTGCGTCGTTCCGTTCCGAACGTTACCCCTCCATCTCGGGATTCCCGCCAAAAGATGTCCCGGTTCAACTCTCCCTCCGGCAGGCCCGCCACTCGTCCGTGCCAAACGGCATAAACCGTCCCGTCCGGCCCCACCGCGACGCCCGACCCCCCATCCAGCGATTGGGCACCCGCGAGGAGATTTCGTTCCGCGGTAAACTCAACGTCACCACGGCGGCAGGAACTGTAAAGGACGGGTGAACTACCGGTCGGCTGGGGGACCGCCTTCGAGGAACCGTTCCAGAGGACATGGACGGTCCCATCGCGCGATACCGCCAGACGGGGTCCCCGGATCGTGCCGATTGCAATCGCACTTCCGGGCTGGTGATTGACCGTTTGGACGGGTTCAAACACCGCGGATCCTGCAGGTCGAACGGCATACTTCACATCCGAAGCTTCCGGCGCTCCCGTGAGATAGACCAGATGCACACTTCCGTCCGGTCCGACGGCCGTTTGGGGTTGCACCGCACCCTCCGGGAGACGGTGAATCTGGACCGGGATCCGGGCTTCCTGGGTCTCCGCACGATTCGTCGCCGGGAATCCGAATTCTAGCAACGCAAACAGTAAAGTGCTCGCAAGGTATCCGGTGCCGCTTCCGACTCTCGAACCCAGCGGATGCTGCGAGGGATTGATTGAATTCGAACGGATCGGACGGGTATTCACGATGAGGATGCTGAAGTCTCGGGTGCGTCAGTCCAAGCAGAAACAGCAGGAGTCGGCCGTTCCAATTGCCCAAAAATGCTGGAAAAGGGGAGAGGTTGCCCGGCTCCTTCGCGCCGCTAGGTTCCCACGTCTTGGAAATCATCGACCCATCGCTCGCGATCAACGCCACCCGCCATTGGATCGCCACGGTTGTGATCGGGCTCAATTTGTGTCCCTTCGCTCAGCGCGTCTTCAAGGGGGAAAAGATCCGCTACGTTGTCTGCCAGGCGGTCGATGAATCCGGACTGCTCCACGCCCTGAATCACGAACTGAAACTGCTTGTCGCGACACCGATCGATGCGATCGAGACGACGCTGCTAATTCATCCGGGCGTGTTAACGAATTTCCGGAATTACAATGAGTTTCTCGGATCTGCGGATCAACGAATCGAAGCGCTCGGCCTGTCCGGAACGATCCAAATCGCCAGCTTCCATCCGATGTACCGATTCGCGAATACACGTCCGGATGCGGTGGAAAACTATACAAATCGCTCGCCGTATCCAATGTTGCACCTCCTGCGCGAGGACAGCATCAGCCAGCTCGGGCTCGACGCTGCCGAGTTGGCGGCGATCCCGCGGCGTAACATCGAAACACTCCGCGCCCTTGGGCGTCGTGAGCTCTTGAAAATGCTGGGGGCGACAAGGGTTTGACGGCCACTTCAGGGTTGGCTCGGACCCATCGATAGATCTACCCGGGTGATTCGGTTTTTCAAGTCCGGCTGGAAAACGGCCGGATACGTCCCGCTAATTCGAGCTGCCAATCGCTGCTTGAATCCTCATTCGTCACCCACAGGCAGGTTTTCATCCGTTTGGTGGACTGCGGAATCATGCCCGAGAAACAGTATCCACAATTCCGAGTCGGAAATGGAACAGGTCTTCACAAGAGCCTACTTTTCCGCGTTTTCCGGTCGGCTTCTGAATCACTTACCCACGTTAACGCCGACGCCAACCTTATCGACACCGCCGGCGGCGAGAATTCCCTCATTGGCGGCCACCGTGCGCACGAACGTATCAACGATCATTTGCGCAGCATTTTCGAGTATGCCGAGCGGCCGGTCCGGGACGTAAACAATATCCCGCGGCTGCAGCAGCACTTCCGGCGCTTTGCCCTTCAGAATGTCGAGGAAGTTGACCACCGTGCAGTGAGGTTCCGTCAGCGAACCGCGGATGATGACCACCTCGCGCATCCTCGCCTCTGGCAAGAGGCCCCGGGCATTCGCGATCGCGGAACTCAGTGTCACTTGATCCTTGTAGGAGACAGCGCGCGCCTCGGTTACGGCACCGAGCACATAAACCGCGGTCGCCAGCGCGGAGGGTAGATAGACGAAATCATCCGGCTGCAAATAGACGTTTTGCGACATCTCGCCCTCATGGATGAGCTTCTTGAAATTTATTGGCATAAACTTGCCATGGCGCACGAGAAAACTGTGTTGCAGATCGGCAAGCTCCTCGGTCGTGCCTGTGAATTGCGCGGTGTAAAGTCCA
>CAMDJH010000287.1 GCA_945900455.1 Akkermansia muciniphila | reverse complement strand
CCAAAGTCGCGCCCTTGCATTCTGCTCGGCAGCACCATTGGCCGCGGAGCGTTTCAGAAATCGAAATCAGAGTCCCGGGAAAAATGAAGAATTCTTCCGTTCAACAATCGCTGACTCGAAAACCACCGTTTCCGTGAGATGCACCCCCGAGATTTGGTGATAGAGGATTTTCTTCTGCCAGCAACTTGGCGACGGTTCAGTGGAGAGTGAGAACTCCCAAGAATCGTTGTTAGGGCGGTCCGCGCTGAATCAACCGGATCGCGTCGAGGCGTAGGGCGGCGTCCTTAAGATGCTGATCCAATGCGTGCTGTTGCCGAACCAGCAAATCAATCTCTTCGTTGCGGACGCTGCGATTGACCTTTTGCAGTTCTTTGAGGCGCACAATTTCATGTCCCAGTTGGGCGATCATTTCTTTGCGCGCCTGGGCGATGATTCCCGAAGTGTGGTGGCGCGCGATCGCCTGCGCTTTTTCGATCAGATTTGGAAGAACATCCTCGCGAAGTTCCGGCTGATCGAGCAAGGCGTGTGGATCGCTGTTTTTTAGATGACGGGCCAACATTTCCGTCGGGAAGCTTCGTCCGACATCATTGCCGCGATGATCCATCAACACGCGCAAGGGAGTCGGCGGCAGGAAGCGATCTACATGCAGATGCGGCGGGGCAATGCATTCAAGCACGTAAAGGATTTCGATGTATATGTCCGGCGTTTTGGCATCGGGCCATTTTGCGAAGCTACTGTTTCCTTTCTCCGATCCGAGGATGAGATCGAGCGCGCCCGTCACGAGCGGATGATCCCACGTCAAAAATTGAATCTCTTCGCGTGCCAGTGCCTGCTGACGGTCGCAAGTGACCGTGAGTCCTCCGCTTGGCAGACCGGGAAAGGATTCTGCGAACACGCCGGCCGAGCCCAGTTGATAGGTGCGCTGTTTCAGTTCTTCGACGTGGATGTTGAAGTGATCAAAAACACCGATCATAAACGTATCGAGCGCATGATCCGCGTCGGCATAGCGAATCTCCTGCACGATTTTGGCACCGACTTCCGTGCGGAATGAATTCATCTCGAGCAATCGGTCGCGGCCTTTTTCCAGGCGTACCGTCAATTTGTTGCGCGCGGTTTGCGTCTCAAGAATCAGACGGTCCAATTCGGCGCGCGCGGTCGTTTCCGTTTCGTGAAAGTCCTGCGCGAGATCGTAAACTCTCGCGCCGAAATGATCGAGCAACTCATGTCCGCCGTGCAGATTCTTTTCAAAGGAATTCAGCCCTTCCTGATACCAACGCGCCAGGACTTCCTGCGAACTCCCCGTGACGAAAGGCACATACACGTGAATTACGGAAGTTTGCCCGATCCGATCGAGTCGTCCGATTCGTTGTTCCAACAATTCCGGATCGAGCGGGAGGTCGAACAGAACGAGGTGATGGGCAAACTGAAAATTTCGACCCTCACTGCCGATCTCCGAGCATATCAAAATGCGCGCTCCGTCTTCCTCCGCGAACCACGCGGCGTTTCGATCCCGTTGCACCAGCGAAAGTCCTTCGTGAAACACCGCCTGCTTCACGTTCATCCGCTGTCTCAATGCGGCATCAATCGCCTCAACTTTTCGTTGGGTGCGTCCGATAACCAACACCTTTTCCTGATCTAAACGTCGGAGTCGATCCGCGAGCCAATCCACCCGTACATCCTTCGAAAAATCCGGTTGAAACCCGGTGGATGTTTTTGAATCCGTGTCGGCCGCAAATTCCTGGGCCAATGCATCGAAACACACCGTGTCGGCATCCGAGGGGACCAAGGGACACAATCGGGCCACGCGCACGGGGAACCCACGGATGGTTGCGCGGGTGTTACGAAACATCAGGCGACCGGTGCCGTGTTGATCGAGCAACGCCTCGATCAACTCTTCGCGAACGCTGTCAGCGCCTTGCGCGATTTGCTGCAATCGTGACCGAACGTTCGTCTCCGAATCCGCCAGAATCCGCGCGAGCATCGCAACGTCGCCGGCCGAAAGCGGATGGCGGGCGAGAATTTTTTCGGCCAAGCCCGCAACGTCCTGATACCCCTCCGCCTCCCGCAGGAATTCCTCCAGATCATAGAACCGATCCGGATCTAACAACCGCAACCGGGCGAAATGACTGACCATGCCAAGTTGCTCGGGTGTTGCGGTCAGCAGAAGCAGTCCGGGAGTTCCCCGACCGATCGCCTCGACCACCGCGTATTCGGCACTGATGGAGTCCGGGGACCAACCGAGATGGTGGGCTTCATCGACGACGAGCAGGTCCCATCCGGCGCTGACCGCCTGTTGCAACCGCTGCTCCTTGGCGGTGAACAGGCTCAAGCGGGTGAGCACCAATTGATCATCGAGGAATGGATTGGTCTCGGCATTGACGGCTTCGATGGCTTCGCACCGTTCCTCGTCGAAGATGTGAAACCAAAGGTTAAAGCGGCGCAGCAACTCGACGAACCACTGGTGAACCAACGAGTCTGGCAACACGATGAGCACTCGCTGCGCACGACCGGTCAGAATCAATCGATGCAGCAACAGGCAGGCTTCGATGGTCTTGCCGAGGCCCACTTCGTCGGCGAGCAAAACACGCGGCAGGAGTCGTCCCGCCACTTCGGAGGCGATATAGAGCTGGTGCGGAATCAGCTCAATCCGGCCCCCCACAAACCCGCGGACCTTGGATTTGCATCGGCGGTGCTGATGCTCCAGGGCGGCCACTCTCAGATCGAAGACTTCCGTCGGATCGAGTTGACCGGAGAGCAAGCGCTCCTGGGGTTGGTTGAAACTAGTGGTATCGTTCAGTTCGGTTTCGCACCATTCCTGCTGACTGCTCCGGTAGAAAATAAGCCCGGCCCGCTCAATCACGGATTTCACGACCAGCGTTGAGTCCGTCTGGCTCTTGAGGGTGTCCCCTGCGCGAAAGCGCACGCGGAGGAGGGGCGCGTTGTCGCGGGCGTATTCCCGGGTCTCATCGCTGGCCCGGAAGACGATCGTGACCGTTCGCGGCGTGACCCGATGAAGGGAACCCAATCCGAGTTCCGGTTCGCTTTGGCTGATCCAGCGCTGGCCGGGATGATAGCTGTCTGGCATGAGAAAGAGGGGTGAGCTTAAACCAAAACGCGGCTTGCCAGGAGCGGAAAAAGTGTGATTAATGACAAAAGCTCCACTCGGTCCGGGATTTCCAATTCTCCCTCACCGAGGAGCGCTTAGAATTGCAGAGAGTCGCAATAATACTTCATCACTGGATTCCCATGAAGGCTCAACGCTCCCTTCCACGGCATTTCGCAGGCGGCATCGATCATTGGGTGCTCCGCTGGTTTCTTGTTATCGCTGCCTTGGTCAGTGCCGGTGTCGGCGTCCGCTCACAGGACATCGGATTCACCGTGCAAGGTAAACTATCACAGGAAGGCAAGCCGGCAACGGGGCTCTACGATTTCTATTTCACGTTGCGGAGCGGACCCAAGGGCGAAGCCCTCGCCGAGTATCTTCGGCCGGCAGTGCCCATTCAAGACGGACTCTTCGCCACCGAGGTTCATTTCCGACCGGCGTTCTTCGACGTATTCTACACCGCCAACGGTGAGACTCAGGATGACGGCCGGTATCTCGAAGTCGCGGTAAGTTCCACGGCGATCGTCGCCGCCAGTGCCACGGATCGTCTGGGCGGGCAGGCACGCCCCGCTGCGCCTCCGGTCGGATTTGTCACCCTTCAGCCAGCCATTCGGATTACCCCGGCACCCACGGCGATCCGTGCGGCGGCGGCTGCATCCATTACCCCGGGAGGGCTCACTCCGTCCGCGCTGGTCGGCACAGTTTTGCCGGGGACGGTCAGTGGGATCGTGGCAGTGCAGGCAGGCACGAAGTTTTCGATCGTGCCGGCTCCCGGCCCGGCGTGGTTACTCGCGGGCAACGCCGGGACGACGGCCTCGGATTTCCTCGGCACCACAGACCAGCGCTCGATCGAGGTACGGGTTGGCAATGCCCGGGCGTTGCTCATCACACCGGCCGGCCCGAGTCCCAACCTCGTGGGTGGCTACTTCGGAAATGTCGTGACCGGAGCGGTCGGTGTCGTCATTGGCGGGGGCGGCAGCGCGGGCAACATCAATCTGGCCGGTGCCAATTACGCGTTCATCGGCGGCGGAATGAGTAACACTGCGAGCGGTGTGGCTGCGATCGTGGCCGGCGGCCTCGGAAATTCTGCCACCAACGGCTACTCGGTCGTAAGTGGCGGCACACAGAATTTTGCGTCAGGTTTCGTATCTGTTATTGCCGGAGGATCGCTTAACCAGGCCGCCAAGGAGCACGCCACGGTGGGAGGGGGCCGGCAGAATGTCGCTGATGGAGTGGCATCGACGGTTTCGGGCGGCCAGGACAATGCCGCGCATTTTGATCAATCCACGGTGGGTGGCGGCGGTGGCAATCTCGCGGCTGGATCGGGAGCGACCACTAGTGGCGGCGTGGGGAACCGGGCGGAACTTGACCTCAGCACGGTCAGTGGTGGGGGCGAAAACCTGGCGCAACAGTTCGGTGCAACGGTTGGAGGGGGTGTCGGCAATCAGGCTCGGGCGGCACACGCCACCGTAGCCGGCGGAAACGCCAATTTCGCAACGGGGCCGTACTCAAGCATTCCGGGCGGAGCCCAGGCGTTGGCTGACCAGCACGGGCAGATGGCGCAGTCCGCCGGAGATTTCAGTTCGCCCGGCGACGCGCAGACATCCGTGTTCGTGCTCCGCGGCCAAACGTCCATCGTCAACCCCTCGACATCCCTGTCACTCAATGGCCTCGGCCTGTCGCTGGGAATCGAGGTTGGTCGCACGCGAACTTTCGAGATTCTCGTGGCTGGCCGAAGTGCAGGTGTCCCTCCCAATTTTTCTCTCTCGGGCGGGTATGCGGTGCGGGGGGTAATCAAGAACGTGGGAGGGACGACCCGCTTTGTCGGAACACCGACCGTTACCGAGTTGGGCGAGGATGATCCGGCCTGGAGTGTCCAAGTGACGGCCGGCCCTGGCAGCCTCGTGATCGGCGTCCATAGTGCGGCGACACCCGATGTCGTGCGCTGGGTGGCACGTCTCCAGACCGCTGAAGTCGCCTGGTGATGAACTTGCCCCAAGAACCGTCACCGCTATGAATTCACTGATGCGCCAAATGATTGTGGTCGCGCTGATGCCATGGACTTTCGCGCGTGGGCAGGCTGCGGACGCGTTTCGTCTCGATTGGATCAGCATTGATGCCGGGGGTGGGACAGCGCGCGGGGGAACTTTTGAACTGAACGCCACCCTGGGTCAACCGGATGCGGGTGAGGTGAGCGGAGGTTCGTTCACCCTGAAGGCCGGTTTCTGGCCTGGTCCGGCAGCGGTGCCGGTGGTGGCGAAGCCGGTGCTTTCCGCCGGGCGCATCGGTGAATCGCTTGTGCTCGCGTGGCCAATGGCAGCCGGTGCGTTTACGCTCGAACGTTCCCGTGACCTCGCGGATCCTTCCACGTGGCAGATCCTTCCGGTGAATCCGCAGCCCGTCGGCAACGAATTCCAAGTGACGCTCCCGCGCGAAAACAGCGCCACATTTTTCCGCCTTCGCGCGGTGGCCAAGCCGTGACCGGGCGAGGGTTGCGTCGCGCTTGAAGCACCATCGATCCCGTGCGGTCCGAATCAAGCTCGCAACCGCCTTTTCACCAGACTTGGTTCTCCGGGTTTGGATAATTAGGATTATTCAGGTCGTTGTCGGCGACGAAATTCTGCCAGGCGGTTCCCGGCGGCCACTTAAACAGGAAGAATTGCGCGTGGCCGTCTCCGAAAAGCATGTTGAAGCTGCGTTTACCCAAATAATTGTGCCAGGCTGTCTTGCTGATGTCTCGATTGGGATGCCATGGATAATCGCCCTGAATCGCTTTATTGACCGGGCTCCGGCCGATCTCGCTGCCTCGTATCGGGCGTCCAGACGGAGTGCCTGGCGACAGGCTGTCGCCGGTCACATGCTTGATTCGAAACGAATTCCCAGCCCACTGCACATTGTAACTGTTGCCGTAGGCTTCCCAGGCGGTCTTAAACTCGGGTGTATTCACATCCCCATGATCACTCGGGCATCGAAAGATCTGGAGTTGGTTGGCCGTATATGGATTCAACGGGCGCTCCCGGGCTGGCGTCGTGCCCGCTTCCGATCCAGAGCCTCCTACCGTACCTCCGACAGTTGCCCAGCCATTATGCACCGGGTACCAGTCGTTGTTTTCGTGGATATACATGGCAAACGCGAAACCTATTTGCCGCTGATTGCTCAGGCACTTAGTCGTGTTGGCCCTCGCCTTAGCCCGTGTCAAAGCGGGCAGCAGCATGGCCGCCAGGATCGCAATGATTGCAATAACCACAAGCAACTCAATGAGAGTGAAAGCCTGGCTTGCCGGCGTTTGGCGGCGTTCCGAACAGCGGGTTTGAATACCGAAAAGGCGGGCATTTGATACGAGTCCTAGGGCGTGTTCCATGAGAAATCGCGGTTGTATACTGCAAAGCGAGTATGGCGCTATAGAAAACTCCGCTAAAGTCGCCGCAGGCCTTCAGAAGGGCGGGGCGCTACGGTCTTTCATGAGCTCGGTGTAGAGCTGTGCCTCCGGAACGACGGTGAATTTCACATCGGAAATCCAAGCTTGACCCGTCCCATAGACCATTAGCCCGGCGCTAAGCGCTTGGGCTCGGTTGGACACATACAGTACGATCTCGTATTGCGCCCAATCTCTAGTTCCGATGATCGGTCGGCGATTCATGTTGTCGAGTACGAACATTTTGCCGTTGGGACCGTCCACTCGCAGCCATAAAACAGCCCCACCCTCAGTGCTTTCGGTCTTGACCCTCGCTGAGAATCGAATTCCCTTCCCCACAAAATCTTTCGACTGGAACATCTGCATGTAAGTCCCAAATCCGTCAATCTGCGGTTCTTTAGATTTTATGAAAGCGACAGTCTGGCCGTCGAGTGTCGTCGAATCATCTAAACCCACCGTGTAATCATCGCGTCGGCTCCCGGAGCGAAACCAGTCTTTAAGAGCCACCGGATGCTCCGATAAAAGCCTGGCGGCTCGTTTTGTTGGGAGGTTATAGTCATCGAGTTTCCGTTGCCACTGGGTGGCTTGAGTCGCGTCGTCGTTGGTGTCGGAGGCCGTTGAAATCTTGCCCTCGCGGAGGGTTGCTTTCTCGGAGTCTGAGCGCACAGGCGCTCCGGCTGTCTTAGTCTCTTCCCAACTGGCCGCTCGCCAAAAGTGGTACGTTCCATCGATCGTTCCGGTGGCGAGATATTTGCCTTCGCGGGAGAAAGCAAGCGAGGTGACGGGGGAGTCGTGAGTCAAGGTCAACATGTCACGTTGGGTATGGACGTGCCAAAGTTTCACCGTGAGATCTGCACTCGCCGTGGCCAAGGTCCTGCCGTCCGGGGAGAACGCGCAGTCAAAGACAGCCTCCTTGTGTCCCGTGAGAACTGCGGTCGGGCGACCGCTGGGCACATCCCAAAGCCGGGCTGTGCCATCAATGCTTGTAGTAGCAAGGAGCCGCCCACTGGGCGAAAAAGTGAGGCTGAGAATGCCGTCCCGATGGCCTTCGAGTCCGGTCGGCTCCTGGGATCGTCCCGTTTGTCCAACTCCGGCCAACTTCGATCGGGGAACAAAGGCTGCCCATGCGATC
>CAMDJH010000286.1 GCA_945900455.1 Akkermansia muciniphila | reverse complement strand
GGAAGACCAACCCGAAGACCAAACATAATACGAAGAGTTTCCGTAAGCGCTTACTCTCGGCCCGGGGCGGTCGAGAACGCCTCCAGGCGATGATCTTTGCCAAACACCCTCAGCTCTTGGATCTATGAAACTCGAAAGGCGCGTCCTGTCCCCACGCGGCTCGACTCACCTCGCACTTGATTTCATGGAATGTTGCAAACGGTTCCAAAGCGGTGACCAACGTCCATCCGGCAGTTTCCATACTGAACTTTCACTACGCGAGTCCGCCGGACGCCCTCGCAGCAAATGCCCGACATGGGCGGCCGATCGGCGACAACGAAACGGGATTTCGTGGAACGAACGACGCACCCTATCGGATGGAAGCCTGGGAATTTCTTCTTGCCGGCGGCGCTCTGTTCAATCATCTCGATTATTCGTTCATTCCAGGTCGTGAAGACGGCACCCATCCGATTCGTTCCGGCACGCCGGGTGGAGGTGGACCGGCATTGCGACGTCAGTTCCGGGTGTTGCGTGACTTTCTCGCCGAGTTCGCCCTAGCTGAATCCCGGCCGCTGGAACAAATTATCGTTGGCGGTGTCCCTGCTTCCCATTCCGCGCGCGCCTATGGCCAGCCCGGGATTCGGTACGGCCTCTATTTTCGACCCGTCAGCACGCCGTCATCCTTCAGTGTTCGCTGGACCGGATTCCTTATCCCGGACATGGACGGGGAGCACATACTCCACACGCTCTCGAATGATGGAATCCGAGTGTGGATTGATGGTAAGACACTGATCGATAACTGGACCGATCATGGGACGGTTGAGGATGCCGCACCCATCCGGCTCACGAAGGGTCGTCGGTATGGGCTGAAAGTTGAGTATTTTTATAATGGGGGCGATGCCACCGCTCGGTTGCTCTGGACACGACCGGGGAAAACCCGCGAGCCCGTTCGTGCCCCAGCGCTTGCATCGGGCAACGGACCGGGACTGCAGGGGGAGTATTTCTCCGGGGTGCAACTCTCCGGATCGCAACGCCTCTTCGCCCGCACCGACGCATCGGTGGATTTTTCCTGGGGTCAGGAGGGGCCGCGACGGCCGCAAGACTTCCACTCGCCCACGCTGGCCCCGGTGGTTGAATTACCGCCGGGCAAGTGGACGGTGGCATGGTTTAATCCATTCGACGGATCGATCCTTTCCGAGGAAACCTTTGTTCACCTCGGAGGCCGCAAGACTTTTCCGATATCCTCCGTGGCTCCGGATGCCGTCTGCCTCATCCGGGCACGCCCGTGATGTGCAAAATGGGTTACGAGAACAGTCGCCGCCACCAACTCACCGGCTTCGCCGATTCTGCGGCAAGAGATTCTGCTAAGCGTTCGCGCACGGTCGGCGGAACCATTGTTCGAGCCAGATCGGTACGAATCGCTTCCTCGGGTGTGGCAAACTCTACTGCGCCGGATTCCTGCAGAGCCTGGTGGACCTGCTGCTGGCCGGTATTCGTTCGCAATCGTTGAGATCCTGGATTCATTCAATTCCTTTTGATTCAAGCGGTTTTTTGAAATGCCACCGCGAACGCTTTGCGGGCCCGGTGCAGTTTGCCACGGACCGCATCCGTTGATTGTTTCGTCAATTCCGCAACGGCGTCGTAGCTCAATTCCTCATCGGCCACTAACAATAGCAAGATCCGGTATTCGTCCGGCAGAGCGCCGAGTGTCTTGTGAATCCGCTCTCCCAATTCAGAGATTTCGAGCATCCGAAGGGGATTTTCAGAGTTGCCCACCGCCAACTCAAAAACCGTATCGTCGGCCTGAACGTGCACATTTCGCGCGTGCCAGGTCTGACGCAGATTCGAGCAGTGGTTCAGCGTGATCCGGTATAGCCACGTTCTCAAATCCGCGTCCCCGCGAAATTCTCCAATCTTGCGATAGGCTTTGATAAAGACATCGTGAGTCGCATCTTCCGCCTGCCCGGGGTCGCCGAGAATTCGGAGGGCTAAATAGAAGACCTGCCGGTGGTGCTTCTCATACAACACCGCAAAGTCTGACCCCAATGGAAATTGCCCTCCCGGAGCCATCGACGAATCAGGCGGTGTCTCGTCCACAGGGGTTTCCAGCATTGGCATGCCGATTGGACTGCCCTCAACGGCTTACGTCACGCCCAAATCCGCGGATAAGGAGAACCGCAGATGAACACGGATTGACGCGGATAGAAAGGGCATGGAATCCGCGTCTATCGGCGTTTATCTGTGGTTCTCATTCCCCAATAGTCGGTGGCGACAAATTCAATCCTCATTTCTTGACCGGCGACCGCGTGAATCGCCCCGCCCGGCCGCTTGACCCTCCGCCCGACACCCAAGTACCGCTCGAATACGCGCGGCCTCGTCCAACAATTGGGTTGCTTGCTCGACCGTCAATCTCCCACCCTGTTCTTCGCGAACTATCTGAGTGAACTCTCTCAGTTCCCCGCAGGCTTCGCCCGGCTTCAGGAGGGCTTCGCCAAGCTCCTCGATCAATTTTCGCTTCACCCTGGCGTCGATCGGCAAGCGGATCACCCAGCGGATCAAGTCGCGGATCTGCTCGGCCCCTCCTTTCACCCGCACGGTGAATGTGGCACCCGCATTATTACCGTGACCGTCGGTGGCGGTACAATTTACCAGCGTTGTACCAATCGGGAAGGTCGAACCGGACGGGAGCACGCAAGTCACCGGCACTACTCCGTCGCAAACATCGGTCGCCGTGGGGGCGGGAAAGAGGACCACAGCACCGGAAGGTCCCGTCGCCGGCACCGTAATATTCGCCGGAACGCCGTTGATCACCGGGGCGATCGTGTCCTGGACGGTAATGGTCTGACTCGTGGAAACGAACTGAGCCACGTCATCCGTCGCCGTCCATGTACGTTGGGTTTTGCTGATCTCTTTGCCGATTATTGGCAGCGATGTATCCACGAAGCTCACAGTCAGATTCGCACCGCAACCTCCGCTGAATTCCGGGCTGCCAAAGACTACGGGGTCCGGGCATTCCAGTGTCACATCTTCGGGCGCGGCGATCACCTGAGGTTCCCCTTGGCCCGGATTGACTAAGAGGCTCGTAGTTCCCGAGAAGGATTCGACGGCATCGCTAATCTCGATCGTGAGCTCATAGAGGCCCGGCAAATACGTTTGGGTCGCAAACGTCACAACCCCGTTGTTGACGGGAGCTGCAACGCTCTGCACGTCCAGAATGGTGATCCCTTCCTTTAGCGTAACGGTTAACGTCTGACCGCTGTCCGGGTCTGTGACGGTGACTTCGATCGAGACCGGCAATCCTTCGACTGGCGCACAATTGAGAGTTGTGGGCGCGGGAGGAACGACCACCGGTGGCACATTAGCCGATCGATATACATACGCCGAGCCCTGGGCAGCGTTGGCGAGATAGGCCCCGACGAGCGCGGAATTGCCTTCTCCGTTCAGTGCCACCGATCGACCAAAATCATCCCCGGCCACGCCGACGGAGGCCGCTAGCTTGCGTTCCGCCCATTCAATGCCATCCCAGCTATAGAAATACGCCGACCCCTTGGAGGAGTCATCGAAAGCAGCCCCGATGATCACGGCATTGCCACTGGCGCTCGTCGCTACCGAAATGCCGAAGTCGTCACCGACTGCGCCGTCCGAGGCAATCAGTTTCTTGATCTCCCCCCAATGTGTGCCGTTCCATCCGAAGACATACGCCGAGCCTTTGTTAGAGGCTGCGCGATACGCCCCCACGACTACCGAGTTCGCATTGGCACTCATCGCCACCGAATAGCCGAAATCGTCCCCGATCTCGCCATCGGAGGCCGTCAACTTGGTTTCCACCCATTGCGGGTCATTCCAGCAATAGACATACGCGGACCCCTTGGCGGAGTCCGCGAGGTAAGCACCGACAATCACCGAGTTGCCGTTTGTGCTCATTCCGACCGACCAACCAAAATTGTCACCCACCGCGCCGTCGGAGGCGGTCAATTTGGTTTCCCCCCATTGCATGCCATCCCACCGATAGACATAGGCTGCACCTTTCCCGGGGTTAATGGGGTTAATGGGGTTACTTCCGACGACCACGGAGTCACCGTCTCCACTCACCGCCACCGAATAGCCAAATTCATCGTTTGCGCTGCCGTCGGATGCCGTGAGTTTCTTGATTTCGACCCATTGGAAACCATCCCAGTGATAGACGTAGGCGGCTCCCTGGTTGGCTTCGTCCAAAATCGCCCCAACGACCACCGAATTACCGTCTAAGCTCATTGCCACTGACCAGCCGAAATCGTCGCCGTCCACGCCGTCGGTGGCGGTCAGTCTGCTTTCCAGCCACTGCGATCCATTCCAGCGATAGGTATAAACCGCGCCTCGACTGGACTCGTCACTGACGGCTCCGACGGCTACCGAATTGCCATCTCCGCTCATCGCTACCGCGAAACCGAAGTGATCGCCTGCCACGCCTTCGCCGGCGGTCAGCTTGGTTTCGGAAAATGGGGAGCCTCGGAGTTGAGGATTGACAAGCAGGAGCAACAACGTGGCGCATCCGACCATCCAACGGCGCATCGTGCGGGTGGCTGCGGCAATTTTCGGATGGGTATCCGGCAAGTTCTGTTCCCGAATCGGAGGGGTGCCAAGGTTTGTGTTCATACGTTCTTTCCAGTCGGGGCGGCTAATGTCACGGCGGTCATTTCCATTTTCGAGCTGAAGCTGATATCGGTGCTTCATCGAACCAGACGGCAAACAGATATGATACGTAACATAATCACCTGCAATGATTTAACGATTAATTTATCGATCAAATCAGCCCGGCTTACAGAGTACAATCGAATAAATACTCAATAGCCATGCTTATTAACAAGATAATGTTAAAACATTAATTAGGTATCCGAGATCACTCATAGTGAGTAGCAGTACTTGGGCCTTTCTGATTGCCCACAGTTGCCACACGCTTCATCAATTGGGCATGACGCTTTTGCTACTTCGTCGCGGTTGCCGCTATTTCGTCGGGGTGGGAATAGCAGCCGTGGCCTTTGGAATGATCGGCTGTAATACGGTGCCCGTGACCGGACGCAAGCAATTCAACACCCTGCCTGCCGGCGAGGAAATGAAGCTCGGCTTTTCGGAGTTCGGCAAGATGAAGAACTCCGTTCCGATCAATCGCGATCCCGAACTCAACGCGCTCGTCCAACGGGTCGGGCGCCGAATTGCCGCCGTTGCCTCTCCGGACATGCCGAATGCCCAATGGGAGTTTGTCGTTTTTGAGAGTCGTGAGGCCAACGCATTCTGTCTGCCGGGCGGCAAGGTCGGCATCTACACGGGCATTCTTCCCATCACCCGGGATGAAAACGGGCTGGCAACGGTGATGGGACACGAGGTCGCCCATGCCGTCGCACGGCATGGGGGTGAACGGATCTCCCAGGCCAATGCGATCAACACGGTGGGCGCGGGTTTGGGCCTTGCGGTTAGTGGCAGCCAGTATGGCGCTCTCGCCACGGCGGCCTACGGAATGACCGCCCAATTGGGGGTGGCATTGCCGCACAGCCGGAAGCAAGAATCGGAGGCTGATGAGATCGGGCTAATCTATATGGCCCGAGCGGGTTTCCCTCCGGCCGCAGCGGTTGAATTCTGGCAGCGATTCGCCCAATTCAATCGTCAGCAGGGCAAGTCGACACCCTGGTTCCTAAGAACGCATCCATTGGATGACCAACGGATTGCAGATCTCCAAAAGCTTCTACCGAAGGCGCAGGTCCAGTTTAAGCATCCATAACACGATGCGAATTCCGTCGGCTCACAAGACTTCCCGACCCAACTGGCGGATCCACAACTCCGCTCGTTCGTAGTCGGGACAGATTCGGCGGACTTCTTTCCAAAACCGGTTGGAATGGTTCAAGTGGCGGAGGTGGGCGAGTTCGTGCAACAGAATATAGTCGCGCACAAAAACCGGGGTCTGAATCAATCGCCAGTTGAGGGAAATTGTGCCCCGGCGGGAACAGGACCCCCATCGCGAGCGCTGATTTCGAATGGACACCCGCTCCGGTCGAAAGCCCAAAGGCAGCGCCAACTCCAGGAGCCGGGCCGGCAGCTCGATTCGGCTCAGTGCCAACATCCGCGCCCGAAGTACTTTCTCGAACTCTTCTCCGGTTGTCGGGGGCATTCCCAAACTGTCATTTCCCAATCGAACTTGCGGGGGAATTCCCTCGATCGAGATCCGGGTTCGCTCGCCGCGCCACCAAATTTCGCTTCCGGGCTGCCACGCGGCCGCCGGGGGCTGCGTGGCGCCGCCGGGCGACCGCAGCCGTCGGGCGATCCAGGGTCGGCAACGCTCTACAAACTGGCGGGCACCGGATTGCGAACCCCGCACGGGAATGGTGCACCGGGCGGAACCGTCCGGACGCAACGTGAGACGATAACACCGCGCCCGGGGACTGCGGACGTAAATAACTGGAATCCGTCGGCCATCGACGTCCAATTCCTCCTCGGCGCGATCCGTACTGGTACTGGAATTAGTACCGGAACTGGCATGGGCAGACCGGAGCGCTCCGCGAAAAAGATCGAGCTGATGGAATAGGCTCACGCGATCAATCGGATAGCGGGTAAACGGCGAACGCGTATTCCAGCACGGGTCGGCCATGGGTCAGGTGTTCGTCGATGATTCGTTCCAGAACGGTTGGCGTGCACGAGTGGTACCAGACTCCCTCAGGATAGACCACTGCGATCGGTCCGCGCGTGCAGATCTGCAAGCAGTTCGCCTTGGTTCGAAGCACCCGACCCGCGGGCCCGACCAGGCCGAGCTCCTTCAGCCGTTGTTTGAGAAAATTCCAGGACACCTGACTGGCCTGGGCATCGCAGCACATGGGTTTGCCGGGTTCCGCGCAGAGCAGGATGTGACGCTGGGCGCGAGAAATGCCGAGCGCCGCCACCTGCCCCAGCAGCGAAGGATTTTCGGTGTGGGACATCGACGTCATCGCGCTAGAAAATCCCCGACTGGGCTCCTTGTCGAACTCGTTGTAATCATTCTGGCTCACTCCTTGCCCAGTCTGGAGTTGGAACGATAGTTGTCCACATGTCAGTTGCCCCCGCTGCCCGCATGACCGCTCGTCGACGCGAACGGGAACCGATCATCCAGTTTTCGGTCTTCACTCCCAATCGCCTCGGCCGACTCCACGAAGTTGTGCGCCGATTGGCGCAGCAGGAGGTTCACTTGGTCGCTCTCACGGTGCTCGACACAACGGAGAGCACCATTCTTCGCTTTGTGGTCGATGATCCGGATGAGGCGCGAAAATTAATGAAGCAGCATGGCTTTGCCTTTGTCGAAAGCCATCTGCTGGCGGTCGAGCTGGCCTTCGAACGGCAATTGCAAGACGTCTTGGAGGCGCTCCTCGAAGCGGAGCTCAACATTCACTACATCTATCCGTTCCTCACGCGCCCAGGCGGCAAGTCGGCGCTCGCTCTGAGTATCGAACATCCCGACGTGGCGGAAGACATTCTCACCAAACACCAATTCGCCGTGCTTCATCAGGGAGACATCTCCCGGTAGCCGGGGTGCATCTCACGGAAAGGGTGGTTTTCTCGAGTGACAGTAAGATGAGATAAAAAATGCGCTGAGATTGCGAAGAGATTGTGGTCAGCCAGAAGGCTGGACGGAGAACTGCGCGTGTGGGAATAACTGCTGCCAGTAGCCGTTTCG
>CAMDJH010000285.1 GCA_945900455.1 Akkermansia muciniphila | reverse complement strand
CGGGCGCAGACCATTTCGATCGAGGCAGGCGCCAATTTGGATGCCATCGCTGAAGGCGACGGATGCGGGACCGTCCCAAGGCTCCATCAAACAGGAATGGTACTCGTAGAAGGCCTTGAGTTCGTCGCTCATCGATTCGTGTCCGACCCACGGCTCAGGAATCATCATCATCATCGCGTGCGACAACGGCCGGCCGGAGAGGTACATGAGCTCGAGACAGTTGTCGAACATCGCGGAATCAGAACCGGTCGGATTGATGATCGGGAAGATTTTCTGGATGTCTTTGCCGAACAGCGGGCTGGCAAACATCGACTGACGGGCGTGCATCCAGTTGATGTTGCCGCGCAGGGTGTTGATTTCGCCGTTGTGCGCGATGAATCGATAGGGGTGTGACCGTTCCCAAGTCGGGAACGTGTTGGTTGAGAATCGTGAGTGAACAAGAGCCAGCGCGGTCTCGAAATCTTTGTCCCGGAGGTCCGGGTAGTAGTCGGCCACCTGAGCCGGCATCAGCATCCCCTTATACACGACCGTGCGGCATGAAATGCTCGGCAGGTACCAATAGTGCGAATCTTTTTCCCCAGAATTCCGAACGGCGTTCACCGCCCGCTTGCGGATCACATACAGCTTTCGCTCAAATGCCAGGTCGGTCTTCATTGTCCGCATGTCCCGCGCGATGAAGCACTGACGCACACACGGTTCCGTGGCGACCGCGGTCTTCCCGAGGTTTTTATTTTGCGTGGGCACGGTCCGCCATCCCAGAATGGTCTGCCCTTCCTCCCGTACGATTCGCTCAAAAATTCGCTCGCACGGGTGCCGTGCCTCCTCGTCTTTGGAGACATAAATCATCGCCACTCCGTACTCGCCGGGTGCCGGGAGGATGAATCCGCCCGCCTTCGCTGCTTTCTGGAAAAACGTGTGCGGCAATTGAACGAGGATCCCGGCACCGTCCCCGGTGTTGGGTTCGCAGCCACAGGCCCCCCGGTGGTCCAGGTTCAAAAGAATCTGGATGCCTTGAGAAACAATCTCGTGAGATTTCTTGCCCTTGATGTTCACGACAAAGCCCACCCCGCAGGCATCATGCTCGAAGCGGGGATCGTAAAGGCCATGTTTCGGGGGCAGACCGTGCCACCGCACCTGAGGGATCATCGAATTTCCGGACGTCGTATTCATCGAAACAGCTTCCGCAATCGCGCCCGGAATACTTCCGTGGCGCAAACCGCTAAAACTCTCTAGGAGATGCCGGCAAGGATGCAAACATTCTGTTGAGCTCCGCCGTCCGACAGAACAGGAAATATTTTCATGTTTACGATGTGCCTCCAAACCTCCGGGGTGAGATTCGACGTCCGGTGTGACGGCAATTCTTGTTCGTTGTCCGGGTCCGCGGGCGGGGCTAAAAGGTCCGTAAAGTGGCGGTCAAGCCGCATCGGGGACGCCTGTTGGAGCGAGTCGGCGGCTGGGTTGCGGGATTCCGATCTGGAAACGATAAGAGGCCGTCTTAAAATGAAGTTCATCAATTGGTCGTGAAAAACCCTTGTATTGGATGATTTGACGGCTATTTTCCACGTTCCTGTTTTCATGAGAGCTGAAATTCATCCGAAGTACGTGCAGTCCGAAATTCGCTGCGCCTGCGGCAACGTGATCGCGACTCGATCCACGAAACCCTCCATTTTGATCGGTATCTGCAACGCCTGCCATCCCTTCTACACGGGTCAACAGAAGTTTGTGGATACCGCTGGCCGCGTCGACAAGTTCCAGCAGCGCTTGGCGAAAACGGCGGCGGCCCAGGCTGCATTCGCCGATTCAACTTCCAAGAAAAAGCGGAAGTAGAGGTTTATTTTTTTCCGCCCGCCCCGGTGGTCCAGGCCACCCGCGGGCGGTTTTATTTTGCCGGCAGCTTGTCCCGCCTCCGTTTCTGCTTGAGATGAAGGAGTCTCCGCGATCGGTCATTCATTCTCCATCCTCGTCTCGAGTCTGACATTTGCTCTGTGGACTTGCTTCCATTCATCGAGAAATTCCGTCGCCGGTGCGCCGAAGTTGAATCATTGCTGAGCAGTCCCGATGCGTTCGCCCAACCGCAGCGGGCTCAGGAGTTGACGCGCGAGCATTCTCGGTTGCGCGGCTTGGTCGTCGCGGCGGAGGAGTACCTCCGGGCTTGCGATGAAATCGCCGCGAACCGTCAGTTGATCGCCCAGGAATCGGCTGGGTCCGAACTTGCGACGATGGCCGCCGGCGAATTGCCTGAAATTGAAGCAAAACGGGACCGTCTCATCCTCGTGCTCAAGGAAGGGATTCTCCCCCCTGATCCCACCGATTCTCGAAATACGATCGTCGAAATTCGGGCCGGAGCCGGCGGTGCGGAATCCGCCCTCTTTGCAGCGGATCTCTTCCGGATGTACCAGCGTTACTGCGAAACGCAGGGCTGGAAGGTCGAGCCAATGAATGCAAGTCCTTCCGATCTTGGCGGCCTCAAGGATGTGACCTTTGGAGTCACGGGTCAGGATGTCTTCAAGCGGTTGAAGTGGGAGAGCGGAGTTCATCGCGTCCAGCGGGTGCCGGCCACCGAAGCTCAGGGGCGTATCCATACGAGCACGGCCACCGTGGCGGTGCTTCCCGAGGCCAAGGAAGTCGACTTTGAACTCGACCCGGAAGATCTCGAGATCAACGTCTGCCGGGCTTCCGGCAAGGGTGGGCAGGGCGTTAACACGACCGACTCCGCCGTCCAGATCATCCACAAACCGACGGGTACCATTGTCCGCTGCGCGGACGAACGGTCTCAACAGAAGAATAAGGCCAAAGCCTTGACCGTTCTGCGCTCACGACTGCTCGATCGCAAAGTCGCCGAGGAAAACGCGAAATACTCCGCTCAACGCAAGGAGCAGGTGGGAAGCGGAGAACGCTCAGAAAAAATCCGCACTTACAACTTTCCCCAGAATCGAGTTACCGATCATCGCATCGAACTGACGTTGTACAATCTGTCGGCTTTCATCAATGGGGACCTCGATCCGGTGCTGAGCCCCCTCGCCGCCGATGAATTGAAACAACGATTGGCCGCCGCGGAGCGATGATGCGCTGCCAGAATCTCCCGACGAAATACGTTTACCTTTTTCACATGCAACCGCTCATATTTGACTGCGACGGAACCTTGGCCGACACGATGCCGCTCCATTGGGAGGCCTGGCAGACTATCACCGGCAAGTACTCCATTCATTTTCCCGAGCACCGGTTCTATGCGCTCGGAGGTGTTCCCAGCCGCGATATTTTGAAAATTCTGGCGGGCGAGCAGGACCGCCAGGACATCAATCCGGTGAACGTCGCCCTCGAAAAAGAGGTCGCCTATCTCAAACTGCTGCCCCAAGTCGGTCCGATCGAGCCCGTGGTGACCATTGCACGAGAAAACCGCGGAAAGGTGCCCATGGCAGTCGCTTCAGGGGGTTCCCGAAAGGCGATCTATCAGGTGCTTGACCACCTTGGGATTCGGGAATGGTTCGGCGCGATCGTCACCCATGAAGACGTGCTCAACCAAAAACCCGCCCCCGACATCTTCTTGGAGGCCGCCCGTCGATTGGGAGTCGACCCGATTCGCTGCCGGGCGTTTGAAGATACCGACCTTGGGATGGCGGCAATCCGGGCGGCGGGAATGGATGCGGTGGATGTGCGAACCCTTCGATAGGGTCAAACGGTGCTCTCTCCGCCGAGCAACTGTCCAGCCGGTCCGGAGAGATGTTTCGCTCACTCGAACCCGCCTGTTGCGGACAAGGATGGAATGCCCTTCGGGTCGACGGAGGGTATCGGACCGCTCGCTCGTTTGTAGGAGACTGGGAGCGTAGAGTTGCCCGAGTTCTCTTAGCGTGCGGGAATCTGATTTGCCGGCAGAACCCGAAGATGCAGAGCAGTTTGCTTGTCCATTTCTGCGGCGAGGCGAATATCGCCGTTTCCGTTGCTCTTTCGGACCTGCGTCCAGATCCGCGCGATCGTGGGCTCTGCCTGCTCGACCCGGACCCACACCTTGCTGGTGTCGACCCGTGCCTGGAGGGTCTTGCTGACCGTATTCTCGGACACGATGGTCCCATTTAGGCTCAGTGCCTTCTTGGCAGCCTCGAACACCTCATCCGTGGTTCGCTCGTATTTGCTCTCGATTGTGTCGCGGGCTGCCGGCCGGCCGGCCTTATAATTGCCCTCCTGTGTCTGGAAGCAACCGGAGAGAACCAGAGCTGCGGCAGCGGAGAGGGCGGCTAAAGACAACTTTATCATCGCAAAAGGATCCAAGCACAAGGCGTTGGCAGGTCAAGTCTTTGTACCATTGTTTGAGGGCTTTTTGAAAAAAGGGTCCATTCAAGCAGATTGACACCAGCCGGGAGGGGAATATTGTCCGCATGGTTCGGGCTGCGATACGTTTCTTCAGCGGGGTTCCCCACCCCCACCTCCTTGGCGTGTGCAGCCCGAATCACTTTTCCTTCCAAATTTCCCGAAAAGCGTTGACTCAGTTCTACCGTTCAATACAAAGGACGCCCCATTGCGGGGGTGTAGCTCAATTGGTTAGAGCGCTGCCCTGTCACGGCAGAGGTTACGGGTTCGAGTCCCGCCACTCCCGCCACTTTCCCGCATGGGTGCCGGCCGTTTAGGGTTCCCTTTGGCCTTGGGAACGAATCTCGCGCAGTGGTTTGCCCGTCATGCCAGCGGTCGATTTCTATTTCTCGCCCGAAGAGATGGGGCGAATCGTCAAGGCGAGCAGGCCCGTGCCAAGGAGTGCCGAGCCCAGAAAGAGAAGTGCGATGAGATTGCTTTGCGTTCGGTCCAGTATGATTCCCACAATGTAGGGACCAAAAAAGCCGCCGAGATTGCCGACCGAATTGATCAGCGCGATTCCGCCGGCCGCGGCAGTCCCGGTCAGGGACGCGGTGCCCATCGCCCAGAACGGGCCGAGTGTGGATTTGATTCCGACGAATGCGAGCGTCAACCCCGCCATCGCGAGACCGGGATTCCTGAAATAGGCGCTCAATGCGAACCCAACGGCCGCAGTGATTGCCGCAGCCGCCACGTGCCCCCGTCGCTCGCCCGTTTTGTCGGAATGCCTTCCCACGACTAGCATGACCACGCCCGCAGCAAGATACGGGGTGGCGTTGATGAAGCCGACGACGGCGTCGCTCTTGCCGGAGAATGATTTGATGATCGACGGGAGCCACATCTCGTAGCCGTAGCCGCCGACGTTTATTAGGAAATAAAGCAGACAGAGGAGCCAGACGTGTCCGCTGGTGAAGACATCCCTGAGACGGTGTCGGTGCTGCGCGTCGGGATGGGCCGCCTGGTCGTCGAGCCGGGCTTGAATCCACAACTTCTCTGGAGCTGACAGCCATCGGGCTTCCTCTGGACGATTCGGCAGAAGGAACAGCACTGCCAAGCCCATGAAGACGGCTGGAATGGCTTCGAGGAAGAACAGCCACTGCCAGCCGGCAAACCCGCCCACGCCATTCATTCCGAGAATGGCACCGGAAATCGGCGAACCGACCACGCCCGCCATTACGCCGCCGGTCGCGAATAGGGCAATCGTGCGCGCCCGCTCGTTAGCCGGAAACCAATACGTGAGATAGAGAATCACTCCGGGAAAGAATCCCGCCTCCGCCGCGCCTAGAAGAAACCGCATCCCATAAAATAGCGTGGTGCCCTTCAGGAACACGAACGACATGGAAACGATGCCCCATACGATCATGATGCGTGCAATCCAGATGCGTGCTCCGACCCGTTGGAGAATGAGGTTGCTGGGCACTTCAAAGATGAAATAGCCGATAAAGAATAGTCCCGCGCCGAAACCGTACACGCTGCCAAAGACCGTCTCGTCCACGCCGAGCACTTCGCGCAGGTGCAGCTTGGCGAACCCGACATTGATGCGATCGATATACGCGATGATGTAACAAACGAAAAGCAGTGGGATGAGCCGCCAAGTCACCTTGCAAAGGAGCCTGCGTTCCTCGATTCGAGTCAGCACCCCACGTTGGGTAGGCCGAACGCCGCCGGCAGGTAGCGGGTTCCCTGATACGTTCTCGTTTTCGGCCATGCACCCAGACTGACATGCTTCGCCGTCGCATTCGACTTCAATGATTGACGCTTGCTCACTGAGGCATAGATTGGCTTCATGACCACGGTGGAGAACGAAACCGCCTGCGGCCTCATGATTAACCATTGCTCTCACCGCATCTCACGTCGTGGTCTGTTGCGCGGGTTGGGCGGCGCATTGGTTCCGCTCTGCACCAACTGGGCGCGGGCGGTCGGGGCAGGTGCTCCCCCATCGGGCAAAGCCAAGTCGGTTATCTTGATCTTCAACGGGGGCGCGCCCAGTCACATCGATTTGTGGGATCCAAAACCGGATGCGCCGTCGGATATTCGCGGAACCTTTTCCCCGATCAAAACCAATGTGACGGGCGTTCACATTTCCGAACTGCTGCCGCGCATGGCCCGGCGGATGGACAAGGTGGCGCTCATCCGCTCGGTCCATCACGAGCACAGTAGCCACAACGGCGGCATGTATTGGGCCACCGCGGGGCGCCCGTATCCGATCGACAGCACGCTCATCAATCCCAGTCGCACCGATTTGCCCTGCTTCGGTACTCTGGTGGGTTGGCTCGCGCAGCGCGATGGCTTCACCAGCGGCACGCCGCCCTACGTCATCACTCCATTTCCCCATTGCGATAGCAAAGCCTACATCACCCCGGGCCAATACGGCGGATGCTTGGGCGTGCGCTACGATCCGTTCGTGTTGGACGACGATCCCAATGCCGCGGGTTTCAAAGTCAGAAACATGGGGTTGGATGCCAACATGAGCGCGGCGCGATTCGAGCAACGGTTGGGATTGCTGAAAGAGTTCTCAAGTTCCGCTCCGAAGATTATTTCGCCCCAGGCGGAAGAAATCGACATCCTCAATCAACAAGCGGTTTCGCTCCTCCAATCGGGCAAGGCGGCGGACGCCTTCGACCTGTCGAAGGAACCCACAGCCGTCCGCGAACGCTACGGGCGGCACAGTTGGGGCCAGTCCCATTTGCTGGCCCGCCGCCTGGTTGAATCCGGCACACGTTTCATTTCCACGGTCAACGGGCCGAGCATCACGTGGGATACCCACAAGGACAATTTTAATGCGCTCAAGAACCGGCTTGTCCCACCCATGGAACAAGCGTATGCCGCCCTGCTCGACGATTTGGCGGAACGCGGTTTGCTCGACACGACGCTGGTCGTTTGGATGGGTGAATTTGGACGCACGCCGAAAATCAATATCGACGCGGGCCGGGATCACTGGCCGGGCTGTTATAGTGTGCTCCTCGCCGGCGGCGGCATTCGCGGCGGACAAGTGATTGGCGCATCCGACAGCATTGGAGCCTATCCCAGGGAGCGTCCCACCTCGCCGGCGGACATTCACGCCACGGTGTTTGCGGCACTCGGTTACGATGCGCGGACCCTCCATTACCAATCCGCCGACGGTCGCCCCGTCCCCCTGACCGACGGCACGCCCATGCGCGAACTGCTCTGACTCATCTTCCCTCGTAACTATTCAGCACAATGCATCCCTGTGAGCGGTAGATGGGCGGAATAATTATATTTTATTCGGAAATGCTGGACACAGTGTTGACGGACTGCCACACTCGTCGGCGTGTACAGGTATTGCGGGAAAGAGTGGTCGCAAGAGGACA
>CAMDJH010000284.1 GCA_945900455.1 Akkermansia muciniphila | reverse complement strand
CGGAAGACTTCGTGGCGGGAATTCATTCGTACCCACACCGAGGTCTTGGCTGCCGTGGATTTCTTCACCGCCGAAGTTTGGACCTCCGCCGGGCTGATCACGTATTACGTGAATCATTTCCACGCGGAGCGAAATCACCAAGGCAAGGGCAACGTGATCCTGTTTCCAGCGCCCGAGGATCGGATGGGTGAAAGGGCAGGGGATATACAGACTCGCGAGCGCCTCGGCGGCTTTCTGAAATTCTATCACCGAGAGGCCGCATGAGTTTTTTGACCCTACGGGATGATCCGCCAGATCGTTGGGCTTCGAGGCTAGACACAGCTAAAGACCCAATTAAAGACACCATGGGGGCAACATCCCAGCATGCACCCAAGCGCGCCTGGGAAGGCACAAGCCCTTTGCCCAGACTCATGTCTTCAAAGAAGCCAACGCTTACTTTCAAGCGTGGCCATTGTGAAAAATCAGCCGAATTCTCAATATCCCACCTGCCTATTGTTCTTCCGCGGGTCCATCCTTCAACCAATCCGGCCAAACCACTTTTCTTGAAACTGCCCTGCGTTCGGCCTCACCGCCTCTAAATTCACTTGCAATCGTCTGCTGACGGGGGTGATTTTGTCAAAACTCACCCGAATCATTAAACTAAATCTCTCATGCATCCCCCTCGATTGATACATCCGTCTTTCGGACGATGCTCGCGACCCGACCGATCGGGCTTCACGCTCATCGAACTCTTGGTCGTCATCGCAATCATCGCCATCCTTGCCAGCCTGCTGTTACCCGCCCTCGGCCAGGCCAAAGCGCGGGCAAAAGGCGCCGGCTGCCTTTCCAACCAAAGACAGTGGGGCCTCGCGACGACGATGTATTCCGGTGACTCCCAGGATGCGATCCCCTTGTTTGCCGACGTCTTCCCACCGACATCATCGACGACCTTCTGGTACCAGAAACTGGCGCCGTACATTCTCAGACCGGAGGCCTCTCACGCCACAAACAACGAGGCCTACACGACCACCGTCCGCCGATGTCCAGGAGGGACCATGGGCCCTCCCCCTTTCACCGCGGCTAAGGCTGCCCTCCAGCAAACGAGCTGGAACTGCTGGGTCGGCGTTTACTATGGACTCTTCGGAGATCCCCTGATCGCCCCGTTCTACTATGGCAACGTGATGAAACCCATCCGGATGTCGCGGTTCAACAAGCCCTCGGATGCCCTGATGTTTCTCGATTCCGCCGGGAACCATGTCTACTCCCCGCTGGCATGGCCATTTGATCGAGACGCCAATCGGGACGGCGTGGTCGATAGCATGGACGGCGTCCTCACGACCGAATACGCCTTCAACAACGGCCGCCCAACCGTACATGGCAACGGATCGAACGTCACGTTGCTCGATGGCCACGCTGAACGCGTCGCATTCAAAAAACTCTGGGAATGGCGCAGCGGCAAAATCGTCCATTCGTACTGGTACATGAACGATTGAAATGGATCCGACCGGCACGTTCCTCCGTCCGTTCTGACCGCGTGCCCACCCGGCGGAGTGCAATATTCTGAGGGCTAATCGCGGAGCGTCAAAAAGCGATGTCCTATCAAAATGATAAGCATTTGCTTTTTGACGCTCCGCGATTAGAAGAAGTCCACCGCCTCCTGATCGCCCCGGAGATCCTTCGAGATCGGCCGGTTCGATTTTTTTGACCGTATGACATTGACAGGCGAATTCCGTCCGCGGACCGTCCCAGGGAAGCCCGTTTTGTCAACCAGCCAAATCTTCCTAGCCGCGGAGCGACAAGCCTATGCTCATATGTAACTTCTTCAGTCGCTTCCGTTATTTAGCCGACCGCGGATCCTACACCCCTCCGCAGGGTTGGAAGAATATCGGACACGTCGGTCATGTTCCGACCGTGAACTTCGACGGACCGCCCCCGGGAAGCCATGAAGCATTTTGGACTGGCATGATTTTGCGCCATCTCATCTTTGCCGGGTCCCTTGCCGGGTACTTTGCGTGTTCGGTATCGGCAGAGCCCGTGCCTCTCTTCGACGGTCGAACGCTCAACGGCTGGGAGGGAGACACCAAGGTCTGGAGAGTGGATGAGGGTATGATTGTTGGCGGTACCCTAACTGGTAATCCGCGCAACGAGTTTCTGACGACCAAGCTCAGCTACTATAATCTCCATCTGAAGCTGGAGTACAAACTCGTCGGCACCGAAGGTTTTGTCAATGCGGGGGTACAGTTCCGAAGTGTCCGCCTGCCGCAGCCTGAGAATGGGATGTCTGGCTATCAGGCTGATATTGGGGCCGGACACACGGGCTGTCTTTATGACGAATCCAGGCGTCAGCGCTTTCTGGCGCGTGCCGGCAGCGGCGTGGAAGCCTCTGGCGTGAAGAATGAGTCAGAAATTAAGTCGTTGGAAAAGGTCGGCGAGTGGAATACTTACGAAGTCCACGCTGAAGGTCCCCGCATCAAAATCAGTCTCAACGGAAAGGTGACGCTCGATTACACTGAGACGGACCCGGCGATCGACGATGCTTATGGCCTGATCGGATTGCAAATTCATGGGAAGAGCAAAGCCCAGGTTTACTTCCGAAATATTACCTTGGACCCGTTGACGGAAATTCCGGTGACGCCAAAAGAAGCCATCCTCAGTCGTTTCGGCGAACCGAAGGGATCCTGGACCAAGCCAGCTCCATTCCAGGCGGCCAAGTTCGACCTCGGTCCGGATGAGGTCGTCGTCTTTATCGGTCAGGAGAATCTCGTGCGCGAGGCGAAGGCGGGTGAACTCGAGGGTCGTCTGACGGTGGCATTCGCGGCGAAGAACCCAAGCTTCCGTTCGATGGCCTGGGAGGCAGATACTGTCCACGAGCAGTGGCGGGATCTTAATTTTGGTCCCTGGAAGGGACAACTGGAATCGGCTGGGGCGACGAGTTTGTTCCTCCAGTTTGGACAAGCGGAGGCAATGGCAGGTCAGGCCGGCTTGGCTAAATTCCGTTCGGACTACCATCGTTTGCTGGATGATCTCGGGCAACATACTCCCAGGATCGTGCTGCTTTCGCCCTGTGGCTTCATGGCCTCAGAACGGAAGTCGACCGGAGCCCCCGACCTTACCTCCGAGTCTCGACGGCAGGATCTGGAGTCTTACGCCGCGGCGGTGGCGGATGTCGCCAGGCAGCGCGGACTGCCTTATGTCGATCTGACCAAGGCTGCTTCCGGGCTTACATCGGAGGACGGTTTGCACCTCACTTCCGTGGGTCTCGTGAAGGTCGCTGAAGCTTGCGTCCGCGCCCTCGGATTACCCGAGGTGCCGCCGTTGTCTGTCGCCCTACGGTCGGCGATCGTCGAAAAGAACCGACTCTGGACCGATTGCTGGCGGCCGGCCAACTGGGCGTTCGTCTATGGCGACCGCATCTCTCAGAATTACGGCAAGGGATTCGGTCCGGTCCCGTCGTTAAAGCAAAACTTCGAAGCGTATAAGCCGCTCGTCGCCGCTTGGGATAAGCATATCCATGCGTTGGCCCGCGGTGAGGTTTCGTCTGCCCCGGCCCCGCAGGCGGGTCCAATCGTCAGCCCGGAGAACGTCATGAGCGAAGCCGAGGAACGGGCGACCTTCACGGTGGCGGATGGGTTTGAAGTCAATCTGTTCGCCGATGAAAAACTCGGCGTCGCCAAACCGACACAATTTGCGTGGGATGCGAAGGGGCGTCTTTATGTCTGCTGCTCTCCGACCTATCCACAGGCTGTGCCCGGCGTGAAACCGCGAGATTATATCCTGCGGCTCGAGGATACGGATGGCGACGGCAGGGCGGACAAGTCCGTGCGCTTTGCAGAAGCTCTCACGATGGTCCAGGGCGTCGAGCCGTTAGTTGAACGCGATGGCCTCATCTCGATCCTCGTCTGCGATTTCGACCGGTTGCTTATGCTGACGGATAGGGATGACGACGGTAAGGCCGATGAGACGACCGTGCTCATGTCGGGTTTCGGTGTAGGCGATACTCACCAATTGGCGAATTCGATCAGTCATGGCCCCGACGGCACGCTCTGGCTGAGCCAAGGTCTGCATGCAATCACCCGCGTGGAAACCCCCTATGGGATCGTGAGTTTGCCGAAGGCAGGTTTAATGCGCTACGACCTTAAGACACAGCGATTGCAGGCGTTTTTCCAATACGGTAAGGGCGGTCACAACTGTTGGGGCGTAGCCTTTGATGATTATTTCCAACCCTTCCACAAGAGCGGCGATCGTGTGGCTGGCTATTACAGTCTGCCGGGTCTTGGCGCGATCGGGACCCCGGACGAGTATGCGGGGACCCATTCGCTCTTCGATTCACCGTCAAAATCTACTTCGGTGGAGATTGTCGGGACGAAGGCCATGCCGGTCGAATTGCAAGGGGCGGCGATTATCGGCGGCTACTATGGCAACACCGTAGATTTGCATCGGTTCTTGGACGACGGCTCCGGTTTCAAGACCGAGCGTGTCGTCAGCCCCATCACCTCAAGCAGCAAAGCCTTCCGCCCCGTCGATGTTTCCGTCGGTCCTGACGGTGCTCTGTATGCCTGCGACTGGTTCAATGCCGTCATCGGGCATTACCAGGCTAGTTATGCCGATCCCCGTCGCGATCGCTCCCACGGTCGGATCTGGCGGATCACGGCCAAGGGTTTGACGCCCGTCAAACAGCCCGACTTGGTCGCAATGGGTGAAGCCGAACTGTTCGCCCAGTTGTCTTCTCCGGAACGATGGACTCGCTATCAAACCCGACGTCTCCTCTTCCATCGGCCGGCCTCCAGGGTGGTCGCTGCGGCGGATGCGTTGATCGCGAAGACCTCCGATGAACGTCAGCTGATCGAGGTACTCGGCGTACTGCAGTCGCATGCCGCAGTGCGACCGGCTTTACTCGATCGACTTTTGGTCTCGACGGATTTTCGCATTCGCGCCTATGCCACCCGGGTCGTCGGTGAATGGTCGGATCGTCTGCCGGATGGACAGGTTCGTTTGACGAAGGCGATTGCTGATCTACACCCTCGCGTTCGACTCGAGGCACTCGTGGCCCTGAGCCATGTCGGTGGGCGGGTTTCTCTCCGGACCGCATTGGGCGTCTTGGGGCAGCCGACGGACAAGTTCATCGATTATGCGCTGAGGCAGACCGCGAGGCAGCTCTTACCAGCCGCCGCGGGGTTAAGCGTTGAATTGCCAAAGAACCAAGGCGATTTTCTGAAGAATCTTTCGACGAACGACCTGCCAGTCGCGACTGCGGGGCAGGTCATCTACGAGGCACTTTGCTTGAATTGCCACCAAGCCGCGGGCCAGGGGATCACGGGGGTTTATCCTCCCGTGGCCGGCAGCGAGTGGGTTGCGGGTGATACGAAGCGACTCGTCCGCATCGTCATGCACGGTCTATCCGGCCCGACCCAGGTCGCGGGTAAGAATTACGGGCTCATTCCGATGCCGCCCATGGGCTTGGATGATCGGCAGTTGGCAGACGTCCTCACCTACGTCCGGGGTGCTTTTGGCAACAAAGCCTCCACGGTGAGTGTTGATGAGGTGAAGGCCGTCCGCGCGGAGACCGTGGGTCGCACCGCTCCCTGGAGTTCAGCCGAGTTGGCGAAATAGGCCTTCCGTAAATTCGCTGTGCATTGAATACGATTATTCGGTCCAGGCATCAATATTCTTCCGGCCCGACGGAATGTCTGCCACCTATAGCCGATGAAAACAGTCGCCATCTTCGGAGCCAGCGGGAAACTGGGATGCCAGGCGTTGGGGGTCGTGGCTCGGCGTGGGTTCGCTGTGCGGGCGCTGGTGCACCGCACGCCAGTCACGGCAGCCGACATCAAGTCCGTGCCGGGCAGCATCACCGACGCCAAGGCCGTGGATGAAACGGTGCGGGGCGCCGACATCGTCGTGCAACTCGCCACGACGAAGGAGGACGCGGTGACGTTCTTTGATGTGAGTGTGCGCGGCACTTTTAATGTCCTCGAAGCCTGCCGTCGCCATGGCGTGAAGCAGTTCATCCTTTTCGGCGGCGACGCAGCGCTAGGTATCTGGTTTTATCCGCAGCCAGTCCCGTTGGACGAAAGCCATCCGCTCACAGCCTATCCGGGATACTATGCATTCTCGAAGGTGATGGAGGAGACGATGGCGGCGCAATACGCTCTGCAATATGGGGTTCCGGTGACCGTTCTGCGTTCGTCGTGGGTTTTCGAGCACGACGATCTGCTAAATCATTTCTCTCTGTTGCGAAATGTGAACCCGGCCGAGCCTGGCCACGGGTTCGGTGAAGTCAGCGACGATGTGCTCGCGCTCGTACGGGCCAAACAGGAGCGTATCCCCATCCTCACGGACGCGCAGGGCACGTCCCTGCGGCGGCACATCGTGCATATGGACGACGTGATGCAGGCCTTCGATCGCATGATCGATAATCCAGTCGCGCTCGGACAAACCTTCAATATCGCGGGGCCGTCGGCGTTCGACTACCGCCTGGCCGCGGAGCATCTATCGCAGCAACTCGGCGTGGCGACCGTGGAAATCTCCAGCCCAAAGTATCACTCATTTGAGATCAACATCGCTCGCGCCCGCTCGGTGCTCGGTTACGCCCCGGAGAATGATTTTTTCCGCATGGCCGACCGCGCCATCATCGCGCGTCAATCAGGAGAAAAGAAATAGCATGCGCCAGTTCCATCACATCGGTTTGCCGACAGACGAGCGTCAGCCCGGCGAGTTCTACGTCGAAGAAACGAAGGTGTGGGTCACCGATCCGCGCAAGCATCCCTACAAGGTCGAGTATTTGCGTTTCGAGCCGGACAGCCCGGTTACAGGCCCGGTGCGCAACCTTCCGCATGTTGCGTATCGCGTGGACGACATCGCAGCCGAGTTGCTCGGTGAGCAAGTGCTTATCGAACCGTTCGAGCCGTCGCCGGGCTTCACCGTGGCCTTCATTTTGAAGGATGGTGCGGTGATCGAGTTCATGAAGTTTGAGAATGAAATCGATCTGCCCTGGAAATAAGATCATGAACATCAAAAATAAAGTCATTCTAGTCACCGGCGGCACGTCGGGCATCGGCGAAGCGTGCAGCCGCCATTTCGCTTCTCTCGGCGCGCGTGTCGTCATCGTTTCAAATCAGGACGAGCGCGGTGCGGCCCTCGAACAAGAGCTGCGCGAGGTCGGTCACGAAGTGCGCTTCGTTTTCGCCGACGTTGCACGCGAGGACAGCGTGAAGGCGATGGTGGACCGGGCGGTCGGGCTCTACGGGCGGATCGACGGCGTGCATTGCAACGCCGGAGTCTGGGGCAAGGGCAAGGTCACCGAATTCGATGACGCCGCGTGGGAAAAAATCATGGGCGTGAATGTGAAGAGCGTTTTCTGGACGGCGAAGCACGTCGTGCCTCTGATGGAGCAGCAGGGTAGGGGCGTGCTCCTTATCACAACCTCCGTGGCGGCATTCATCGGCTTTCCGGCTCATGCGCTCTACTGTGCGTCAAAGGCCGCGCTCGAATCTTTGGTGCGCTGTCTCGCGGTGGATCACGCGGGCAAGGTGCGCGTCGTCGGCATTTGCCCGGGCACGATCGACACGCCGATGCTGGCGGCCACCTGTGAGGGCTGGGGCAAACCCGTCGCCGAGCTTTACGCCGATGTCGCTCGTCGCATTCCCGTGCGCCGTCTCGGCCAGCCTATCGACATCGCGCAGACCGCCGCCTTTCTGCTCAGCGATGACGCGGGCTACATCAATGGCACTTCCATCGTGCTCGA
>CAMDJH010000283.1 GCA_945900455.1 Akkermansia muciniphila | reverse complement strand
TTAGCGGCATGCCGAGAGGTTGGCATGCCCATTGCTTACGGGAATTCAGCTTTTCAACTCGGAATCGCTCACATCCAAATCTCGTCGCAACTATGCTGACATGAATTACTTCCGACCGCACCTTGGCTCCGTGACCGGATGGTTATGATTCAGCTTCTTCCCCGAAGTGACCGTTTTTCCCGTCGAGATCAACCGGAACACCGAGACCTCCGAAGCGGCCGGGGATGTGCCTCGTTTTTGGAGTACGGATCTGGCTTCGCAGTACCCCAACTACAGCAAATTCACCTATCGGGACCGCAAGGACAACTTCTGGGTGCTGCGCGGACTCCATGCGGGGCTGCCGGCCCTGGATGCGGGCACCTACGACCCAGGAAGCCACACCTTCTCGCACACGCTGCCCGCTGCGACCGCCGTCTTGGGACTGCCTTTCACCAACCATTTTCATGCGTCGCGCCAGACGCTGGCCGTTGCGCTGAAGTCCGGCAGCACCGCGCCCACCGGGTTGAATGTTGACGGTCTCACCTTCGCTGGCATCCCCGTCAGTGTCCCCGGGTTAACGTATCCGATAACCACCACCCTCACTTTCGTGATTGCCGATGCGGGTGATGGTGCGTCGGTTGAGGTCGACCTACCCCTGACCATCGTGTCCAGTGGAACACCCGTTCAGCAAGGGCCCCTGACGCTTACCAGCACCAGCCCTCAGACCGGCAACGCCATCACGTTTGTCGGGCGCCCGCCGTTTCTCGCCGATCCCGCCAAGCCCACCAACAGCTTCAGCATGCGGTTTTTCTATAAGACCCAGGAGGGTTTTGCCTGGCCCGGAATCGACGCACCGCCTGGCGTGGATACCGTTGTTCCGTATCTCCGGCCGCTGGACGGGAGCGGTCACCCCCAGGGCGATCCGACGAGCAAGACGGAATCCCTGGATATCGTCTATCGGCCGGTGTGGGCCAATAACCCTCCGAAAATGCCGTTCGGATACACCTTGAACGATGCCAAGTTCAACCTGCCAGCCATCCGGGGGCAGTCCAGTGTGGAGGTGCTGTACCAGCAATCGATTGCGAACAGTTTCCAGCATGACGCCGAATCCGTGGTGTTGCACGACCCCGAAAGACAAAAGACCTATGATCTTAGCGCCGCCGGTTTGGCCAAGATCCCCAGTTCGGTGCGGTCGCAGGTGTTGCAGGGCAAAACCTATTTCCCCAACCTGCCACCGCATTTGGCCAAACGGTTCTACTACGACCCGAATGCCAGCGCGTTGGGCAGTCTGGTGTTTCAGGGGGAATACCGGTCAGGAGGTCTGGGTGCCCCTTACCTGCTCCTGAATGTGCTCCGCGGGGAGGATCTCGCGACGGTGAAAGACTTGTGCCCTTCGGGAGATGACAAGGCCAATTGGGACGCGGCGGTGGATGGACTGGCAACGACCTTGGAAACATTTGTGGAAAGTCCCGCGGTAAAGGGTTCGTACATCCCGGACCCCAGCACGATCGAGGACAAGGGCGTCGGCGATCCAGCGCGGATCACCCACGCCAACACCGCGGTGACCAGTTATGCGCTAAGTGCCAATGGTCCCGGACAAGGGTACGTGACGTTGATCGTGAACAACAGCACCAACCCGGGCCAGACCCCCAGCGGTGATCCAGTGAGCGTGTATGTCATCAAAGTGGGAGGAACCCTTTACCCCGGAGAGATGAACATCATCCCCTCCGACAATCCGCTGAGTGAACTGTCGGTCTTCCAGCACTCCCTGGATCTGGGGGGCAATTTTGCGGATTACGAGTATGAGTGGAAGATCGCTCCGCCGGTGGACGGCGCGCCGCCGTTGGCGAATCAATACCAGCCGCTCACCGCCGGCGGGGGCATCCCCCGTTACACGTTGGGCGGATCCGGGATCCAGACCCTCGTCGACAATTATATCATCCTGCGGTATCGACCGCTCAACCCAGACCATCCCCTTTATCATGCGGAGAACCGTGACCTGGCATGGTCCACGTGGACCGAGCCACAATCGGCCGAGGGCTGGATCAAGCGGGTGCTGGCGGGCATCAATCCTTTCAACCAAAGAGTGACCGACCTCTACAATAATACCGTCAACACGGATGCCAACATCCTGACCGCCGCCGGCACACGGTGGGAGGGGGACATCCCCCTGAACCTGGCGACCATCAACGACTACGGGCTCATCCAAATCTATGAGACCGTGCTGAAGAAGGGCCGCGGACTGAGCATCGATGCCGGCATCAACTTCGGCCCCGCCAACGATGCACTGCTGCTGGCGGCCGGTTACCTGAATGACTTGTATATGCTGGTGGGCAATGAAGCCTATGCGGACGCCGCCAACCCGACCATCGGCATTGGCACCAAGAACAACACCTATGGCGACATTGCCACCGCGCTCTTTGCCTTCAAGGGTCAGGAACCTTCACTGCTGGAGGAGGAATTGGCCTTATTGCGGGGCCGCAACGACACCCTGGTTCCCGGGGTGCAGACCGCGCCAGTCTACAACCGGTTGGTTTGGAACTATACCCGTGGCATTGATTCCGGCGAAGTCATCTACGCGCTCAACTACAATATCCTCGACCAGAACAATGACGGCAAGGTGGATGCAGCGGATGCGGCGAAGCTCTTTCCCCAGGGACACGGCGATGCCTATGGGCACTACCTGACGGCCGTGAAGGGTTACTATTCCCTGCTGCTGAACAACCAGTTCAGTTGGCGGCCGTCGTCCGAGGCGGTGACAATCCTCGGCAAGGCGGTGGCGGTCGATTACCAGGACGAACGTAAATTCGCCACCGCTGCGGCAGCGGTCGCACGGGCCGGACGCCAGATTTTCGACCTGACTTGGCGCCGGGATTATGTCCCCGGCAAAAGCGCAGGGTGGGAACATTTTGGGGCCACTCGGGTCTCTCAACGGACCGTGCTGGACGCCACGGGCACGACCACCAACTCGATTATCCGGGAATGGGGTGCGGATCAATGGGCCTCGCGGGTCGCACAGGGGGCGTTCCTGAACTGGATCGTGCGCAGCGCCATCCTGCCATCGGTGGATCCCGATCCCAATCATGAAGGAATCCAGAAAATCGACCGTACCACCGTGCCCGAGTTGAACGAACTGGCCACGCTGATCTCCGGTTTGCAGGGGGATCTTGACACGGCGGAGGGCGGACTCACCCCGTTGGGACTTTCCGAAGGCAGCCTCGCGTTTGACATTGACCCGAACTTGGTCACGGGAGCCAATCCTCAGAGCCATTTCGAACAGGTGTATGCCCGGTCCAAGGTGGCGCTGAACAACGCGGTGGTCGCGTTTGATGATGCCAAGGACGTCACCCGCCTCATGCGTTCCGAGCAGGATTCCCTGGAAGACTTCCAGACCGAGTACGACAAGCAGGAACTGGCCTATACCAGTTCGCTCATCGAGATTTATGGAACCCCCTACCCGGATGAGATCGGGGCGGGAAAACAATGGCCGCAGGGTTACGATGGGCCGGATCTATTTAACTATCGCTACGTCGACAGTCCTGAGTTCATCAATGGCGGGGATGCGGGCAATGGATCGGATGCCAACGGTAATACGCCCAACGGTATCTGGGATGCCAATGGTGGCGCCGGTTCGGTATATAAAATTGATATCCAGGCGACCACTGCGGCGACCAGTGCCTGGCCGTATCAATTGGGCACAAACACCTTGATCGTCCCCAGTTACCTGGCAGATGGGACAGCAAATCCCGCTTACTTGAATCACGTGCATTATGTCGAGTTTCCCTGGGGACCGCATGGCTTTCTCGACAAGCCGGCAACCTTCAAGGGCAAGCGAAAATCCCCCGGGAAGCTGCAGGCAGACATTTCCAAAGTCATCGCCGCCTACGATCATCTGTACAACTCGATCACGGCCAACATGGTCAGCGACAAGGAGGATTTGGACAAGAACGTGCAGCTGTTCAATGCGTTGACGAAACAGCTGACCGACATGCGTGCCAATCTTGTGAGTAGCCAGGCGAACACTCTCCATATGGACCAAGTGCTTCGTTTTCAAGAAATCTCAAACCTCGCGAGTGATTTATTGAAGGAGCAGATTCAAGCGATTACGGACGCTATTGTGAGTGCCGTTCCGGAAGAGTTAATTGCGGGAGTGGCCGCTGGTGGCAGCGTGGGTGCTCCCGCGAAAGCGGTGCCAAAATTCGAACAAACCGCAGCAGTCGCAATTATTAATACAATTGACTATGTATTAAATGTAGCAGTCCTGTCGGAACTGGATGTCACCGAAAAGGCGCAGCAGGAGTTGGATCTGGCAGCATTTGACATCGACTCGACCGGCCAGCTACAGGCGGCCGCCGCCGAGTTGGGGCATGGAATCAAGCAGGTCCAGGGTGACTGGATCTTGATCAACCAGGATACCCGCGCGCTGCAGGACGCCTACGAGAATTATCGGAAGGACCTGGCGGCCGGGGATCGGCTGCAGATTGAACGTGAAGTGTTCCGCAAACGCGCGGCGGCTGTGGTGCAGGGCTTCCGGACGCGGGACGCGGCCTTCCGCATCTTCCGTAATGAGAAGCTGGAGCGCTACAAAGCGCTCTTCGACCTCGCCGCGCGTTATAGTTATCTCGCGGCCAATGCGTATGACTACGAGACCGGTCTCCTGAACACGGATGCGGGCAAGTCCTTCATCAATCGCATCGTCTGCGCCCGTGCGCTGGGCGTGATCAAGAACGGCGAACCGCAGTACGGGGGCAGCAACAGCGGGGACCCCGGGCTTTCCAGCGCGCTGGCTGAAATGAAGGCCGATTGGGATGTGCTCCGGGGGCGCCTGGGCTTCAACAACCCGGATGCTTACGGGACCACCGTTTCGTTGCGCCAGGAGGACCGACGCATCCTGCCCGGAGCCGATGGGGACACCGTTTGGCTGGATGTCCTCCAACAGAGCATGCGGGACAATCTGCTGAACGATCCGGATGTGCGCCGTCATTGCCTCCAGATCGATCCGGGAACTGGCCTGCCGGTGCCCGGCATCGTGTTGGAATTCAGCACTAGCATCAATCCCGGCGAAAACCTCTTCGGCCGACCGCTGGCGGCGGGGGACAGTGCGTTTCACCGCAGTTCCTTCGCCACCAAGATCTATGCCGCCGGCGTCGCTTTGGAAGGTTATGTCGGCATGAACAATCCGCTGGCCAATGGCTCCGCCATCGGTGCTGCTGACGGCATCTCGCCACCCGACCCCATCTTCCTGAACCCGGATGCCCTGGCGGCCACTCCGTATGTTTACCTGATACCGGTGGGTGTGGATGCCATGCGCAGCCCGCCACTCGGGGATGCCAGCGGGATCCGCACCTGGGACGTCCAGGATGTGACCATCCCGATGCCCTTCAACATCGGCGCCTCGGATTTTTCCAGCAAGAAGCTCTATCAGACCTCGGATTCCCTTTCGGAGCCGCTATTCGGCGTGCGCAAACATCAGGCCTTCCGTCCGGTGTCCACGACCGCGGCTTTCAACGCGGACATCTACGGCCTGGGTGGATCGCTCCAGCCCTCGCAGTTCACCAATCGCCGGCTGATCGGTCGCTCTGTCTGGAACTCCAAGTGGAAGCTGGTCATCCCCGGCGACAGCCTGCTGCAGGATCCCAAGGAGGGCCTGGCGCGTTTCGTCAAGACGGTCAAGGACGTGAAGCTGCATTTTGTGACCTACGCCTACTCGGGTAATTAATACCGCTAAACCCTGAACTTATGAATCCTCCATTCTCCGCGGCATCCTCAAGATCGCCCGGGACTCCGGTCCGGTGGTCGCTGGCGCTCTGGTTACTCCTGCTGTGTGTCCGCACACTGGCGTATCCCCCGGCGCCCCACCACCTGCTTTATGGCCTGGTGCGGGATCAGTACGGTTCACCCATCCAGATGGCAGGGGCGGAGGTCATCCTCCTGACGGCCAGCGGCCGGGAGTTGAAAACGAAGGTTGTCGCTTCCGAGCCGGGCGTGAATTACCAACTGGAAGTCCCGATGGACGCGGGCCTGACGTCAGATTTATACAAGGCCACGGCGATGCAGCCGACGATGCCCTTCCAGATCAAGGTGGTGATCAACAAGGTGACGTACTTGCCGATCGAACTGAAGGGGAAATCAGCCCAGATCGGCGAGCCGGGCAAACGCACCCGCCTGGACCTGACCTTGGGTGAGGACAAGGACGGGGATGGATTGCCGGACGCCTGGGAACGCATGATTAACCGGGACATTACCAAGGTGAATCCAGGCGACGTGAATGCCAACGGTCTGACCAATCTGCAGGTATATCTGACGGGGACGTACGCATTGGATTCCAGTGACGGTTTGAAATTGAGCATTCAAGGCGTGCTCAACGGCGAGCCGTTGATGACCTTCATGGGCGTGACGGGCCATTCGTACATTTTGCTGGGCTCGACGGATTTTGTGACCTGGACTCCGGTAAAATTCATCATTCCAGCGGAGGGCGCCTCGGCACCGGTTCGTTCCAGCTATCTGGCCGCGAAGGTAACCCCGATTCAAGTGGCGGCGGTGACGGTCGGATTGGCGGCGGCCCCGACTTTCTTTAAGCTGGAGATTCGATAAGGCGCCGATGGAGCCCGCGAACCCGATCCTGCCCGCACCGGTTTCATCGGCCCGACGCCGCTGGGCAAGGGTGCTCGGGGTGTGCCTGGTGGTGGTGCTGGCCGGGGTCACTTGGTGGCAATGGTATCCCGCACCCCGGGTGGCGCGGGAAGAATCGGCGTCACCGGAAACGGCACTGCCGGAAGTGGAGCGACCGGACCTGGCGTTGAAGGCGGGACGTTTGCATCTCGGTGACCGCCTCTTCACGGGACAGATGTTGGAGCACTATGCGGATGGCGTGTTGAAATCCCGCTCCGCGGTGTCCAACGGGCTGCTGCACGGGCTTTCGGAGGGATGGTTTACGAACCAGGTCCAACAGGTTGCCGAGCACTTTGTGAACGGCGTTTCCCATGGGGAACGGTTGCGCTGGGATGAGCAGGGCCGAAAGCTGGCGGCCGCTCAGATTGTGCACGGGAAGATTGAGGGAGTGTTCCGGCGCTGGCATACCAACGGCGTGCTCTCGGAGGAAGTGACCATGAAGAACGGCGAGGCGGAAGGGTTGTCACGCGCGTGGTATCCGAGTCGCTGTCTGCAAGCGGAGATTACGATGGCGCAGGGAAAAGTCCTGGCGCAGCACCGGTACCAGGATGGCGAACGTCCGCCGACCGCGGAACCTCTAGCCCAGACGGGGAAACCATGAAGATTTGGCGGTCGAATTCCAAGACACTGGGCGGCGGCACGTGCGGCCGGGGATGTGGTGATGGCAAACCCCGGTTCTGGGCATTGCTGGCGGTAATCGCCGGGTTCACCGGACTGACCGCGGCCGAGACGCGTGTTTCGATCTATCCGACCGTGGCCGCGGCTGGAGGCGGGCGGAGCAGTGGTGGCAAAATTGAGATCAGCGGGACGGTGGGGCAACCGGGAGTCGGACCGCCGATGCGCAGCAAGAAATTGTCGGTGACGAGCGGCTTTTGGAACCTGTCGGCGCTGGTGCAAGTCGCGGGGGCATCAACCGCGGTCCCGGTGACGATTAGCAATGAACGTGCAGGCGGTGCGGAGGACGGTCTGAAAACCGTGTGAAAGTGCCGATTTGAAAACCGCACAGTGATTGAGGGGTATTTCCGAGATGGGCGAGGGCGACGCTGGGTTCGCCGCCCCCGCCGAGGTGCGGCCTTCTTTATTCGGGATTCTCGATCTGG
>CAMDJH010000282.1 GCA_945900455.1 Akkermansia muciniphila | reverse complement strand
TCGCCGTGACCGCCAACGATATCGACCCCGATGACAAACCCCTGACCGTCGTATGGTCAAAAAACTCATGCGGCCTCTCGGTAGTAGAATTTCAGGAGGCCGCCGAGGCGCTCGCGAGTGTGTATATCCCCTGCCATTTCACCGGTCCGATCTTCGGGCGCTGGAAACAGGATCACGTTGCCCTTGCCTTGGTGCTTTCGTTCCGGGTCCTGTAAGCCGCAACCGCCCCTTGATCTGGTTCTTGAGAATCCGGTTCTCCGTCACCAGATACTCGATGCGCAGGAGGAGTTCCTGATCAACCGAACCGGAGATGGCCGCCAGCATTCGCTTCCAAATCATCGACGAGACTTAACCGAGCCAACGGCCTGGGAGTAATCTCCTCAGCGCCCTGCAAATCCTTGAATATCGGTAGGTTTGAGTTTTTTGACCCTACGGGATGAAACTAACGTGGAACGCGAACAGCAGCGCGGCGAACAGACGACCCCACCAGCCCGCCCGGTCGGGCGTGCAAGGGAGGCGATGCGTTCGGCTTCCGCGAGTCATCAATACCGGGAGAGTAGCTTTCTAATCCAAGCACCGTCCAACATCGAATTCGGTCGGCGCGCAGCCCGTTGTCTTCATTACGCCAGAGTTGCCGATTGGACATCCGCCGCCGAGCGTTTCGATTCCATCCAGTCGTAGAGGACGGGCAGCAAGACGAGCGTGAGAAATGTCGAGGTGATGATGCCGCCGATGACGACCGTGGCGAGCGGACGTTGGACTTCCGCACCTGCGCCGGATGCAATCGCCATCGGGACGAAGCCGAAGCTGGCGACGAGCGCCGTCATCAGCTTCGGGCGCAGGCGCGTGAGCGTGCCTTCGATGACGGCTTCGCGGACAGTGCGTCCTTCACGCCTCAACTGGTTGATAAAGCTGATGAGCATGATACCGTTGAGGACGGCGATGCCGGAGAGCGCGATGAAGCCGACGCCTGCGCTGATGGTGAAGGGCATGTCGCGCACCCAGAGCGCGAAGATGCCGCCGGTCACAGCGAGTGGCACACAGACGAAGATGAGCGCGGCCTGCCGCACGCTGCCGAAGCTCAGAAAAATCAGGATGAAGATGAACACCAGCGCCATCGGCACGATGATGGCTAGTCGCAGCCGCGCCCGTTGCAGATTCTCGAACTGCCCACCGAACTCGTAGTAGTAGCCGGGCGGAAACTTCACATCGGCCTTGAGTCCGGCGAGCGCCTCTTTCACGAAGCCTTCCATGTCGCGCCCGCGCAGGTTCACGAGGATGGCGGCAAGGCGCTGGCCGGATTCGCGAGTAACAGCGCCAACCGCTTCCATCATCTCGAAGCGGGCGACTTGGCCGAGCGTAAGCAGACCGCCTTCGCTCGTCCGCACCGGCAGGCGCTTCATCGTGTCCGTGCTGCGGCGAGCGTCTTCGGCGAGGCGCACGACGATGGGGAAGCGCCGGTTGCCCTCGATGACGGTGCCCACTTCCTCGCCCGCCAGCGCCGTGGCGATGGCGTGGTTCAGGTCGGCGGGTTGAAGGTTGTAACGGCGCAGCGCGTCGCGGTCGGGCTTGATTTCAAGCAACGGCGAGCGCCCGAACGCATCGAACTCCACGTCGCCGCCGCCGGGAATTTTTCGGAGTAAGTCGCGGACTTCCGTGGCCAGCCGCTCCAACTCCTTGAAGTCGTCGCCGTAAATTTTCACCGCGATGTCGGCGCGGACGCCCGCCATCATTTCGTTGAAGCGCATCTGAATCGGTTGCGTGAAGAGATACGTCTGTCCCGGCACATGCACGGCGAGTTCGCGCCGCATCAGTTCGATGAGTTCGTCCTTGGTCGCGGGACGGCCATTGATTTTGCGCCACTGGCTGCGCGGTTTGAACTCAACGTAGGTGTCACACAGGTTCGGCCCCATCGGGTCAACGGCGATTTCCGCCGTGCCAATCAAGCCGAACATGCGGTCAATCTCCGGGAAGTTTTCCAGCAGGCGCTTCTCGGACTGGCGCTGCAAGTCGGTGGACGCGCCCAGCCCGGCACTGCTGCTGCGGATGAATTGCAGGAGCATCGTGCCCTCTTCGAGTTGCGGGATAAACTCCGCGCCCAATCGCGTGAAGACGAACAGCGACGAGCTGAACAGCAGCACTGCCGCACCTACCACGACCCAGCGGAAGCGCAACGCCCACGCCAACAGCGGCGTGTAGAGTGCCTTGAAGAAACGCACCAGCCAGTTGTCGTGCTCGCGGATTTTCCCGCGCAGGAAAAACGAGCAGAGCACCGGCATGAGCATGAGCGCCAGCACGAGCGAACCCGCCAGCGCGAAGATGACGGTGAGCGCCATCGGTCGGAACATTTTCCCCTCGATGCCGGTCAGCGCGAGGATGGGCACATAGACGACGGTGATGATGAGCACGCCGAAGAACATCGGGCTGGCGACTTCCTTCGCGGAGTAGCGCACTTCGTCGAGGCGTTCGGCGGCGGTGAGTTCGCGGCCCAGTTGCTTCTGCTTGTGCGCTAGATGCCGGATGATGTTTTCGACCATCACCACCGCGCCGTCGATGATGAGACCGAAGTCAATCGCACCGAGGCTCATCAAGTTGCCAGACACGCGGCTCTCGACCATGCCGGTGATGGCGAAGAGCATGGAGAGCGGAATGGCCAGCGCGACAATGAGCGCGGCCCGCAGATTGCCCAGCAGCGCGAACAGCACGACGACCACCAGTAACGCGCCCTCGAACAGACTTGTCTCGACCGTGCCGAGCGTGCGGTTCACCAAGTCGGAACGGTTATAGAGCGGGCGCACGGTCACGCCCGGCGGTAGCTTTTCCTGAATGTGCGCGAGCTTCGCGGCCACGTCGCGGGCCACGATGCGGCTGTTGCCGTCCGCGAGCATCAACGCGCCGCCGACCACGCCTTCCTCGCCGTTCACCGTGGCCGCACCGGTGCGGAAGCTCGACCCGATGCCGACTTGCGCCACGTCCCGCACGAGCAGCGCCTTGGCCGACCCGGCGAACTTGAGCGGGATGTTCGCAATCTCGTCCGTGGTGCTGACGCGGCTGTTGGCGCGGATGACGACTTGCTCGCCGCCGATTTCGACCAGACCGCCGCCGACGTTCTCGGTGTTTCCGCTGATGGCGTGCGCAAGTTCATCTATCGTCAGGCCGACACTGGCCAGCCGCGCCGGGTCGGGCATGACGACGATTTGCTTTTCATAGCCGCCGCTCGTGTTCACTTCGGCGACGCCGGGCGTGGCGCGGAGCAGCGGGCTGATGACGTATTCCTGAATCTGCTTGAGCGACTGCAACTGCTCGTAGCGCGTCGGCGGTTTGTTGGTCGCGTCCGCTGTGAAATCGACCGCGTAGTAGAAAATCTCGCCGAGCGCCGTGCTGATGGGCGCGAGCCGGGGCTGCAAACCGGGCGGCAGTTTTTCCGCAGCGCTCAAGAGTCGTTCGCTCACCAGTTGCCGCGTGCGATAGAGATCAACGCCGTCCTCGAAGGTCATGCGGATTTGCGACAGGCCGAACTTCGAGAGCGAGCGCAGTTCCATCATGCCCGGCAGTCCGGCCATCTTGCTTTCGAGCGGCAGGGTGACGAGCTTTTCGATTTCCTCCGGCGCGAGCGCGGGGACGGCGGTGTTGACGAGCACTTGCGGGTTCGTGATGTCGGGCACCGCGTCAATCGGCAGCCGCACCGCCGACCACGCGCCGACGCCGATGAGGACGAGCGTGGCCAGTAACACGAGCGCCCCCTGGCGGAGCGACCACTCGACGGTCTTGAGTATCATGCGTTACTTCCCCTTGGCCGGTTGCACGCAGCACGCCTGACCGCCCTTGACCGCCGCAAGTTCCGTCATCCAGAGCGACATGACCGGCTGCAGCACCACTTGGTCGCCCGCGTAAAGGCCGTCCTTGATTTCCACGAATCCGCCGCTCGTGGCACCAACCTTGACCGGCGTGCGAACGAGATGCTCGCCGCTGACCGTGAACACGGAATGGCCGTCGCTGCATTGCAGCAGCGCGGCACTCGGAATCGAGACGACGTCCGCAGCGGCATCGAGAGCGACGCGGGCTTGCAGAAATGCCCCGGCGTTCACGGGCTGTGGCGCGGAAGGAAACTCGACGAGCACCTCAATCGTGCCCGTGGCCTTCTCCAACTCGTCGTTCAAGCGCGTGACCTTGCCAGTGAACGAAGGGCCGTCCGCCGACTTCATCTCCACCGCCTGTCCGGCGTGCAACGACTTGGCCTGCTCCGGCGTCACAGTGCCGCTTGCCCGTCCGCCGCCGTCGCCGGACTGATACACGCGCAGGGAAAGTTCGAGCGTCGCGCTGACCTTTTGCTCGGTGACTTCTACGACGCGCACGCCGAGCGAAAGCCGCGTCTCCTCCGGCACCAGCAACCCTTTCTTGCTGTATTTCGGGCCGAGCACCACGGCCTCGCCCGTTTCTGCGCTGGACGCCGACGATGTGGTTTTGGGGTTGCACCCGGTCAGCGCCGCGCCCACGAGCGCCGCCGCCAAGATGACAATATAGAAATTGTTTTGCTTCATAACCAACGAACTAAGTTTGCCGACCAGGGGAACAACACGCGGCGTGCGACAGGCACACTGCGACCGTGAGAGCGTCCCGAACGGGACTGGTTACGAAGCGAGAGAAGGCGCACGCGGCGGATGCGCGGCGAGGAAGGAGAACTGCCAGTGCCCCGCCAGTTCGGGCGGCGCGGTCGCGGGCAATTCGCGGCCAACCCCGGCGGGCCGGTGAATCTCAACCAGCGGAAAAGCTGTGTCGAACAATGGCACACCGATGGGCGGGATGACGAGCAACTGACTTTGCTGCGGAAGATAGGAAGCGGAGGCCAGCGCACCGCAAGGCTTGTCGCAATTGCCAGGGCCGGGAGTGGACTGAGAATGTTCCTTCGAGCAGCAATTCTGTTTGCCGAGCAGCCCCGACGCATCAACCAGGCAGCAGGAAACCGCTGGCAACCAAACGAGCGCCAGCACCAACGCAACCGCTGCCTTGATACGCTGCACGGGTAAAGCAATACCACGGCGACAGGGCCGGGGCAATGCGTGAAATTGGCGGCTGGGTTGGAGTTCTCTTGTCGCTGTGTTGCTCATTTCGATTTCAACAATTCCAGCGCGTTAGCGATGACGATGAGCGTCGCTCCCTTGTCTGCCAGAATCGCAAGCCAAACGCTGGTGTGGCCGGACAACGCGAGCACGAGGAATACGGCCTTCACGCCAAGTGCGAAGGCGATGTTTGTTCTAATGGCAGTCCTCATGGCTTGCGTGCCATCGTCCGGCAATTCGTCACATAGCTCTCCGACTCTTTCGACAACTCTTCACCCATCTCGCGCTCACCGGATTCAGATCAACAATGTAGACCTCCACGGTCCGAAGTGCCTGCATCGAATTCAATTGAACCATTGAACCTGTCACTTTTTGTGTGGGAGATCTCTTCCCGCAAAAGCGCACGATGCCGTTTGCGCAGCCGATAAATGGCCGATTTCACGGCACTTTCTGACAAACTGAGCCGCGCTGCGACTTCCGCGTACGACCGACCGGCTTCGTCGCCGGACTGGAAATGCCTCAGTTCCTCGAACAACTCTGTCCGGTCGGCGGCGACATATTCCGCGCGCAGCCTTGCGACAGTTTGTTCCATGACCGCCAGCGCCCATCGCCGATCGAAAATCATCTCCGGTGTCAGTTCGGTCGCTGGCTCCCGGCGGTAGCGCTCCTCGACCAGGCCCCCATTCAAGGAATGCATGGTCTGGCCGCCCCCCCGCTTCTGGGCGAAGACCTTTTTGCGTTCATCGGACAAAAAGTAATGATAAGCATTCGCTTTTTGACGCTCCGCGATTAGGAGATCTACCGCGTGCTGAGTTATGCGGTGCGTTGGACGGGACAAATCCAGGAGCGATTGACGCGACTCGCGGAACTTTCGGCAGTTCCGCAAGTGTCCAATGCCCCAGTGACGTGGCTAAAGGTTGATGGCTTTCAATCCGAAATAGGGTGCGGCTGCCATCAGGTGGCGGTCGCTGCTATAGATCTCCTTCAGTCCATTCTCGACCGCGCAGGTAAGATGGAGAGCATCAGCCGCTCGCAGAAACACGCGGTCCGTCAGTTTCATCATTCGATGCGCTTGAGCTTCGACAAGTGCCGACGTGACCGGGAGCGAAATCCACAATCCCGCCCGAACGTCCGCTTCGACTTGGGCGGTAAGAAGTTGAAATTCCCGAAAGGTGAGACGTTTTTCTCGAAAGTGTCGGTGCAGCGCAGCGATGACTTCGCCCCAACCGATGGCACAACAAGCAATATTTCCCAGGGACGCTGCCACGGATCGAACCCTGTGCGCATCGGGTTCCATGAGGTAAAACTTTGCGAGATAGCAGGCATCGAAATAGTTCATCGCCCTTCACGCCCTTCTGAAACGATATCCGCACTGTCAGGCCCGGTTTGCGGCCGTATTAAAAGTCGAGCGACTCCGGGAACTAGTTTTCGTTTCAGGAAGGGGTTGCCGGCGACGGAGGGTGCGGGAGGCAACATCCGGGCAATTGGCTTCCCATGCTGAGTGACAATCACTTCATGTTCTTCACTTACCCGGCGCAACCAGTGTCCGGTTTGGTCATGCAATTGCTTGATCGAAATCGAGGTCATTTGAAAAAAGTGTCACAAGAGTCACTTTATGTAAAGCCAGGATCCGCCGTTCCTTTAAGATAACCGGACCGGGTGGATCCCGAAGTTGTTGGTAGAGGTTGTCGCGCTGCGACAACCCCCGAAGTTGTTGGTAGGGTTGTCGCGCTGCGACAACCCCGCCCGCGTTCAGCGGGCGGACTGGAGTTTGGACATTCTGAAAAGCGGATTGGGGCAGCGAGCGGATAAATTTCACGAGATTGTCAGGCCGCCGCGGCGAGAATCATGGTTTCGTAGCTGGGTGGGGACAGAGCGGTGGCAAAGGTATGGGGGTTCTCGACCAATTGCTTGCGTAAGAGGTTGATCAAGTCCTGACAGGAGGGTCGTTTGGCGCCCCGCCGCCATTTGGGCAACTCAACGTAGACTTCGGTACGCGTGGGTCCATAACAGGCCAGGCCCGCGAGTATCAACCAACTGTACATCGCGACTAATAGTGCGGGCACTTTCGTCACCGCATCTACGGGGTCAGTCCCGGCTATTGGTATATTGGCCGTTGACGACGGCTCGGTAGTTGAGTCGTCGAAGCGTGTGGCCCGCAAGCTGCGCATTGAGTATCCAGGGGCAATCTACCACGTCTTGAGCCGTGGCGACCGCCGGGAGCCGATCTTCAGGGACGACCGAGACCGCACTCGCTTCGTGGAGACCCTGGCGGAGGCCTGTCGCAAGACGGCATGGCAGGTCCATGCGTACTGTCTCATGTCGAATCACTTCCACCTGGTGATCGAGACGCCCCAAGGCAACTTGGTCGCCGGGATGAAATGGTTTCTGGGCACGTTCACCAGCCGATTTAACCGCCGGCACAAGTTGTTCGGCCATCTGTTCAGCGGGCGTTACAAAGCGTTGATTGTGGACGGCAGCGGTGATGGGTATCTGCGGACGGTGGGAGAGTACGTTCATCTGAATCCGGTGCGCGCCAAGCTGCTGAGGCAGGGTATGCGTCCGGTGAACCCCATCTATGGTCGATAGACTGATCGGGGTAGGATCAGTGGATGCGACTACGCATTCCGAGCACCGGCGCGGGCGGCTTTCCAAGCCAGCGGCGTAAGTTCGCCAACCCGTGCGGCTGGCCAGGATCCCAGG
>CAMDJH010000281.1 GCA_945900455.1 Akkermansia muciniphila | reverse complement strand
GGCCGCTCCGCCATTACTTCCCGCAGCGATTATGAAATAGCCTACCCACACAACTCGCAATCCAGTCCCGTTCAGAACCAGAAAATCCCTCCCGTTCCTCCACATTCAAATCTGACTCTAGTTCCACAGAACTATGCGACGCGCCACATTATTCCAGTTGCGCAGCGACGAACTTCGCAATGCCCAGGCGCGGGTCCGGCAGTTGGCGGAGGACGAACGCGCGCTGGTGGAGCGCGCCCGACGGCTCGACGAAGCGCACGTCGGCGATCTGGCCATCAAAGACGCCGAGATCGCCCAAGCGGACCGGGAACTGATCTTTCGTGATCAGCATCTGGCGACCGCGAACGACCTGCTCAACCGCACTCAAACATTGGCCGACGAACAACTTATTTCGGAAGTGGAATTGCTCAGCCACCGATTGGCCGCAGCCGAATCGGAGATGAACCGGGTCCTGACGGAGAAGCTTCTCCAGCAGCTCGCCTTGCAACGGCAGGAGCGGGTCACGGCGCGTGCTCGGCAGCGCAATGACGAGCGGGCCGACGCCGAGAAGCTCCGGGTGCAACTCGCCGCCTTGCGGGAACAGCTCACCGACTCCGTGGGCGATCTGCGCTTCGTGCGTGCGCCCTATGACGCCGTGGTACTCCGCGTGCTCCAACGGACCCCGGGCGGCATGGTTGCGACCGGCGCGGAACTGTGCCAACTCGCCCGCCTCGACGGCCACCCGCGGGCCCGGCTCAGTTTACCGGAGGCGGGTGTGCCGCGGCTACGGGCCGGGTTACCGATTCGCCTCTTCTTTGCGGCGTTCCCGTACCAGCGGCACGGGGCCGTGCCCGCCCAACTCACTTGGATCAGCCCCGCGCCGGTGACCGAGGAAGGTGGGCGTCGCTTTGTGGGCGTGGCGGACCTGCTCCCGGGTAACCGTGGTTCCTTGGCCGTCCGGGTGGGAATGGTCGGAGAGGCGCGGATGTTGATTGGACGGCGCACGGTATTGGAGCGGGCGCTCGAGCCGCTGCGCGGCATCCGCGAACGCGCCATCGCGGAGTGAGGCCGGGCCGGGTTCTGGCGCCAAGAGAGTAATGGACCGAGTGAACCAGGGGTGCTATGGGTTTTCTCATGTTCACCCGTCCCTGTGCCGCCTGCCGGAAGAGCCTTGTGCGGCAGGCATTCACGCTGATTGAACTCCTGGTGGTCATCGCGATCATCGCGATCCTGGCTGGAATGTTGTTGCCCGCCTTAGCGAAGGCCAAGGACCGGGCCACCCGCACCCAATGCGTCAACAACCACCGGCAAATGATGTTGACGCTGCAAATGTACGCAATGGATTACAACGATCAGTTCGCCTGGCCGAATTGGGCGTGGAGCACTCCCGGATGGCTTTTTGGAGCGGTTGGCAGCGCCGGAGCGATACCGAAGCCGCAAAACTTCACCAACTCTTCGGATGCCTACACGAATGGCCTCTGGTGGCCTTATCTGAAGAGTTCAAAGTCTTACCTTTGTGTCGCAGATAAGAAGGGTCCTTTTTTCACGAAGCGGTTTAATCAGCTATCCAGCTATAAGATGAACAGTTCCGCCTGTTCTCATGGAGCGCGGATCGGCATGAAGATTTCGCAGGCCTGGAGCCCGCAGTGCTGGATCCTCTGGGAACCGGATGATCCGGGTCCCAAGAACCCGATCGTTTGGTGGGACGCGTCGAGCTTTCCCGACAAGGGGGAAGGCATCGGCCGGGTGCACGGGTCCGGTGCCGTCGTCTCCGCCGTGGGCGGCAACGTGGAGTTCCTGGCCTTTAAGAAATTCAATACGGAACAGGCCAACCCTTTAAAGAATCTCCTGTGGTGGAGCCCCGACTCGAAGGACGGTCGTTGATCCGAATGGAAGCGGGCGAGCTTTGGGACTAATCCGGTTTCACCTCATCGAAGCGCGATTCGGTGAAATCCAGTTGGTAAATCATGCCCTCGAAGCCAACTGCGTAGATGTTCCCAGCTTCATCCGTGCCAAAAGAAACGAGTCCTTGGGGAATGCTCCCGATTTGGCGAACGGCTTTCAGGATGCCGTTTTCTTGGGTCAGCCCAAATATTCGCTTCGATGTATAATCACCACAGATGTACACGCCATAGAACGAGGAGTGTTTGTCGCCGCGATAGACATAGCCGCCGGTGATCGAATTACCGTATTTCCGTCGGTACGCGAAGACGGGTGGGGTGAACTTCCTACCCTCCTTTCGATACTGATTGGAAAACGGTTCAAACGCCTCGTAAACGTTCCAACCGTAGTTCTCGCCGCGATGGACAATGTTCACCTCTTCCACCCGGTCCTGGCCGACGTCCGCGAGCCAGAGATCGCCGGTCACTCGATCGAAGCTAAACCGCCACGGTTCGCGGAACCCGTACGCCCAGATTTCAGGTCTCGCGTCCGTCCGTCCGCGGAAGGGATTATCGGTGGGAATGGCATAGCCGGTGCCGTCTTCACGGTGGTCCACGTCAATGCGCATCATTTTACCGAGCAATAGTTGCAAGTTCTGAGCATGACCGTTGGGGTCGTTATGCGGCCCGGTGTCGCCCATGCCAAAGTAAAGGAAGCCATCGGGACCAAACTGCAGGCACCCGCCGCTGTGGTCTTCGGCGACGCTCAGGATTTTCAGCAACCGTCGCGGAGGACGTCCGGAGTCCTGCTGGAAATCCGCCGCGAACTGCTTCTCGAGAATCACCGTGGCAACCTGCCCGTCCTCAAACACTTGGTGCTTCAGATAATACTTCCGGTTCTCGCGAAACTTCGGGTGGAAGGTCAGGCCGAGCAGACCATTCGGCCCTCGTTCGCAGAATACATCTTTCGTGAGGTCGGCGAACACGGTTTTTTCCTCGCCTGTCGCAGTCTTCCGTATCATCCAAATCATCCCCTCTTGATTCAGCACCAGAAAGACATTGCTGAAGTCCGGCACTTGGTAGAGTGCGGTCAATCCCGATTGGGCTTTTGAACCCGGAGCACGAAGTTCCTGGGTGAAGAACGGGCGCGCTGTGACCGGTCTCGCCACGTGGGGGATGAGACTCGGCATGCCATGATTGCTGACGAGTGCCGTCTCTGGCTGCTTCAATGTCACTAGATATTCGGTGAGATCGGTAAATTCCTGAAGCGACAGACCCGTCTGCAGTCCTTCTGGCATGAGCGAAACAGAGCTGCCTCCCTGCTGTTTGATGTCGGCCGTGGCGACGCTCACCAACTTGCCGTCCGCACCCATTAGTTGAATTCCAGCGTCCGTCGCCTGCTTCAGGACGCCCTGGTATTCTTCACCGGTTTTGGTTTCTACCAGGGTCGTTCCATAACCTGGGGAAATCGTGGCCGAGGGCATGAGGATCGCATCGACGAGGTCGCGGCGCCCAAACTTGTCTCCGATCGCATACAAATCCGGCCCGGCCTTGGAGGCTTGGCCATTGATCGAGTGACATTTCACACATGCGAGCTTTTGATCGTCGGCATACAGTTTTGCCCCGTGTGACACATCCCCTTCATGAGTCAGCGCATACTTGCGATATTCCTCCAGACTGGGAACCTTGGCGGCGCCCGGCGCCGAGGGAGCCTGGGCGAAGTTCGCGAGGTTGGTGGTCCAGGCGAATGCGAGCGTGAGGGCGGCAGCCAAGCGGGTTTTTGCGAGAGTATTCAAGTGAGTTTTGAGAGCGTGGAGTTCCTCCTGCCTGGGTCAAGTCTCGATCCGTGCGCTGCAACTGTTAGCTTGCCACCCCGGTTGCGATCCATGAGGTTCGGATGAGATCCTCCCCATGGCTTATGAATCGTAGCCGCGCATTTACCTTGATCGAATTGCTGGTCGTCATTGCCATCATTGCCATCCTTGCCGGTATGCTGTTGCCGGCGCTGGCCAAGGCAAAAACCAAGGCGCACGGAATCCGGTGCGTGAGCAACCTGAAGCAATTGGGTCTGGCGTGGGTGATGTACACCGACGATAACCGCGACCGCGTTGCGCCCAACCTCGGCGGGGGGACTCCCACTCGCAACGAAACCTGGATGCGCGGCTGGCTCGATTTCAGCGGCGGCAACCGGGAAAACACGAACTTCCTGATCATCAAGGAAAGCCTGCTCTTCCCCTATACCCAATCCTGGGCCATTTACCGATGCCCGGCAGACCAGAGTGCGGTGAAGCTCGGCAGCGCCTTGATGCCCCGCATTCGCAGCGTTTCAATGAACCATTTCATCGGACCGCCGTGGGATGCTGGCGAGTGGAAGACGATCTTGAAATCTTCCGACATGGTTTCACCGGGCCCGACCGGGACTTGGCTTCTGCTGGACGAGCGTGAAGACAGCATCAACGACGCGACGTTCTCCGTGGACATGGCGGGCTTCGATCCCGTGAAGCCGGCGAGTTGGCGTGTGGTGGATTATCCCGCCAGCTACCATAACAACGCCGGCGGCCTCAATTTTGCCGATGGTCATTCCGAGATCCGAAAATGGATCGATCCCCGCACGCGCCCCGTTCTAAAGAAAGGCACTGCCCTTGCGCTCAACGTGGGTTCACCCAACAACCCGGACGTCTATTGGATGATGGAGCGTAGCACAGGCAGGAAGTGATCGCCGGCGAAGGGGGCGGTGGGTCTATTTTTTTGCCTTCCCGTCTTCGTCTGCCTTGAGCGCTTTGATTTTTTCTTGGACCCCCTCCTCGGCTCCGCCGTCGCGCGCCTGTTCGTAATACGCTCTCGCCGCTTCGTTTTCTCCGAGCAGTTCGTGGGCGAGAGCTCTCTCCGTCAGCAGGGTGGCGTCGGCAGCCACCCCCGCCGTTCGCTTGCCGATCTCCTTGAGGGCGTTTTCGAGGTCCACCTTGGCGGACTCCTGCTCCCCCAAACCGAGTCGCGCACGGGCACGACGGATCAACCAGGAACTGCGGACTCGGGAGGAGCGCAACTCCCTCTCGATGGCGGGAAGAGCGGCTTGGAATTGACGATCGTCCAACAGCGCCTCGATGCGCTCGATTTCCAAGATGCCGGCGCCGGTTTCTTGAATTCCCTGATCGAGTCCGGCGATGCGTTCCTTTTTCAGATTGAGGCGGCGGTGGAGGTCGCTGCGGAGGAGGTACCATTCGAGGTTTGAAAGCTGTGTGCGGATGGCGGCTTCGCAGTCTTCGAGGGCCTTCTTGTTCTCGCTTCGAGCTCCCAGGAATTCTGCGCGCAATGCCCACAGTGCACCGAGTGTTGTCAACTCTTCGGTCTTGGTCTTGAGTGCCTCGCTGACTAGGTCGACGGCTTCATTGGTCTTGCCCAGAGTGAAATAGACCCGACCCAACTCGCATGGTATAAGCAGGGAGGCCGGGTCCAGTCGGGCCGCCTGCTCCAGGTCGCGCTCGGCCTCGTTGTTCCTGCCCAGCACTCGGTATTCGATCGCGCGTTGAAGCAGAAGGTCGGCGGTTTCACCCTTGGAAATCAGTTCCGTGAGCTCCTCAATTTCGTGCTCGGGTCCTTCATGCGCCTTCACACGGATCAGGGCGATGAGCAACGCGGTCCCGATGGTAACGACCGCACCCCCGAGGCGGAGAGATGTGAGCATAGCGGTTTAATCCTCCAGGATGAGGGATGGGTCGAGTCGGAAATCGAGGGACTCGCCCGAGGCAACGTGAGCTTCGATTGCGAGAAGGTTGAGCCCATCTCTTAGACACGCGCTGATGTCCTTGAGAACGATGTAAGTGGGACCGATCTCCTCCCGGGGTTTGATGCCTTGAGCGTTGCGTCCACTGCTGCGGGCGATGCCGACGCGGGCAACTTCACGACCGTTAATGTAGGCAATGAACCCATCCTCATAGTCGATCCAGAGCCCCAATTCGGTCACGCGATCTGCCTGGGCGATCTGGAATTCCTTCCTTAGATAGATCGAACTCGCCTTGCGCCGGAGGTCTTTCAGTTCCGTCCGGTAGGTGCCTGTGCCGAAGCCGAAGGCCGCGGTGCCCGTCTTCCATCCTGGAGCGGCGAAGTTGAGCCGAGTCCAACTCATACCCCGCGGCGAGGCTCCCGTGAGGTATTCCCAGTCCGCTTCGCGTGGGATGATCACCGTGTGGTCGACGGCCACGGCGGCTTTCCTCTTCGCTTCGTTGGCCGGTTTCTTATACTCCGGAGGTTGCCAGGGAAGGGCGAGCCGGCTGATGGGGACCGTCCCGCGCTTGACGATGCTGAACAGGTCCCGCTGGGTTCCGTTCCGGTTGATCATGCGGCCCACGAGCGTGTCACCGTTGACATTCACCAACACCGAACCGTGTTCGACAATCGTTCGTTTCATCACCGGCTGGGTTCCGGTTCTTCCCAACGTTTGTCCAGCGTTTCCAGCCACCACTTGGACCGTTCCTTCGTGCGGGTGAATCCCGGCGCTCTTCCGGTACGGCCCGTCCCCTTGCGGATCCCCGTCCCCATCATCGAGGATTACGTTCTCGCTGACTGTGGGAGTTGCGTAAGCTCCGTCCATGAGCATGGAGCGCTCGTAGGTGTGGGAATGGCCCGTCAGAACGAGATCGACGCCGCCGGCCTCAATGACGGGCATGATATACCGGCGCATTTCGGTTAGGTCCTTCTCTTTGTCGCTGTCGTGGCTGCCCTTGGTATAGGGAGGGTGGTGCCAAAATGCGACCAGCCAATCCGCCTGAGCTTTGTCCAGGTCGGCTTTCAGCCATTTCACCATACCGGAGGCCGGCTTGCGGTCTAGATCGTGGGAGTCGAGGCAGATAAAATGTATATTTCCGTAGTCGAAAGAATAATACGCCTCGGTGCCGGAGGCGACGCCGCCCACTTCGCCGCGGGTCGGAACGATGTACGCATCGTAGTAGGGACCGACCCCGGTGGTGCCTTTCGAGGTGTGTCCCTCGTGATTGCCCATGGTGGGCCAGCAGACTTTGTGGCGAAGCGTGCGATCGTAAGCTTCGAAGAAACGCGTTTGGAACTCGACGTCGCGGCCGGTGCCATAGGCCATGTCCCCGGCATGGATCCAGAAGTCGATGGGGTGCCCTTCCTTTTTGGTGGTATCCAGCATCGCCTCGTGGACGGCGTATTGCGGCTCTCGCCCCGTGCCCCCATCGCCGAGAACCCAAAACTGGCAGGGACGCACCGTTCCCACCGGTGGGTGAGTGGTGAACTGATAGGACCCGTCCGCGGGTGTCAGTCGATTCGTGCCGTCAAAGACGGCGTAGTCGTAGCGCGTGTCTGGGAGGAGACCCGTGAGGTGCACTTCGTACTGGAAGGTTCCGACGGGAGCCGAGTGCAACCGGGGGAGGCGCAGATTCTCGGACGTGCGCAGTTCTCTCCATGGTGGGAGCAGCTCCTGACCGTTGGTTCCCAAGGCGACCCGAACGACGATTGCAGCTGTTGCGGAGCTCAGGTTGAGATTGCTTGGATTTGTGCCGAACCGCACAACGGGATCAATGGGTCCTTCCGTCCGCCAGGCGACATGCATGATTGTTGGGCTGGCGAATTGCAGGTAAGGGGAACGGGTCAACGGCTTGGGCGGGTTGGTCGCGAACGCCGAGTGAGTTCCGGGATCAAACGTTGCGCATAAAACCAGGAGGCACACCCCGGTGCGGTAGAACTTCGAATCGGCCATCTCCGCAGCATCGGGGCGGGCGGCATGTTTCGTCAACCCGGGGAGACAACCCACCGAACGTAAAGTGAAAAAGTGACAGGTTCAATGTAGTTGACATTCGATTTCCGGTTTGGCATGGGATGGATAGAAATTTGCTATCGAGAGGCATTATGAGAATGGCACGGATCAAAATCGAAGGGGCGACCGCAGTCTATCATTGCATCTCAAGGGTCGTGGGAGGGCAGATGCTGCTGGATGATCTGGGCAAGGAAAAACTGGTTGGACTCCTGGGGAAATTAGCCGAGTTCT
>CAMDJH010000280.1 GCA_945900455.1 Akkermansia muciniphila | reverse complement strand
GTGACTGACAAACAGTTACGCCAACAAATGCGCTGGGAATTTGCTGTCCAGTAATGGGGGAAGATGAGTCTGAGGCGCACTCCCGCCTGCAAGCTAGCCCCTGTCCTGATCCATTGCCCGCCGGAGTGCCTCTGGACAGGACGGCATTTCTCTGGCGTAACGGGCTAGTGCCTGGCTTTTACAAGGCGTTTCGTGATAGCATTCTAGGTTAGAAGACGGCTCATTCCGAACCGTCACTTGCCCCCCCCTGTACCTTAAAAGGAGTCTGCTTATGAATGGCTTAATTCTGCATTGCGGTGGTCAGCTTAAATCCAGAGAAGATGTTTTCTCTGTCCCTCAGCCCCAACAGACGGCGAGCTATGTCCCGCTGTCGTACGAATCCCTCGTGACCCGAATCGAGAAACAGTTGTCGGTCGAAGGAATCAAAATCAGCGATGAACGACTCGCGCTCAGCCAGAATGGTCAGCGGTTATTCGGGCTCATGCAGGTCGAGATGCCCCAGTCTCCGACCCGAGACTACGGCTGCGTCCTCGGCCTGCGCAACTCGTACGACAAATCCTGCTCCACGGGCCTGTGTATCGGAGCGAGCGTCTTCGTTTGCGATAACCTCTCATTTCGAGGATCGCAAATCACCTTCCAGCGGAAGCACACGGCGAACCTCTTGCGCGACATGTCATGGATCATCACCGAGACCATCGCGACATTGCCCGCCCAATTCGCGGGTCAGTCCAAGACTTTTGAGCAGTACCGCGCAACGGAGCTCTCGGACAAGCAGGCCCACGACCTCGTGATTCGCTTCTACGACCAACGCGCCGTAAATGTTACGGATATTCCCGGTCTGCTGGAAGAATGGCGGAACCCGCGGCATCCTGAATTCGCGGCGGCCGGGAAGACAGCCTGGCGCCTGTTCAATGCCGCGACGGAAACGATCAAGGGCGATCTATGGAGACTTCCCGCGAGAACCCAGATGATCCATGACGTGCTTGATCAGGAATGCGGGCTCGCACCCGAGCAGACCACTCAAGAAATCCTTGTCGTCGCCTGAATCCAACGAAGGCGCGGGTACGCTCCGCGAACGGACACGTTCATCCTAGTGTCGAACCTATAATCGCGCGAAGCCGGGATAATTTCGGCCTTTAGCACCCCATAACCTCTGCCAATCTTGGCCGAGGTTTTTTTCTTTCTCGGTTTCCGGAAATTGAAGCAGATCGGATCGGCAGTTCATCTGGTCTGACCCAGACCCGCAAGCGCCTCGGCTTCTTGAAATTACCGAGAGGCCGCATGAGTTTTTTGACCATACGACGTGGTCTTCCACGCCGCCGCCGACGAGGATCGGCGGGCATCGAGTTGTTTGAAGACGCCGCCGAAATACGAGTGGAGCGCGTCGCGCCTGGGTTTGGCGCGAAGGAGCGGACGGCGGTCTTTGGTGGAGAAGACCAGATGAATGCAGATGCGGAAATGCTTCCTCACTCCGCCGCCGGCTCGTGCTTCGCAAGGAATTCCTCTGGCGACAAAACCGAAATCTCGCTGGCAGCGTAATCTGCTTTGTTCCGCGTAACGATGGCGCTGATGCCTCCCTCCGCCTTGGCCGCGAAATGCTGAATCGCATCCTCGAAGTCCTTGAAACTCGACGACAGGGCAGATTGGATTTCCGCTTCGGCCACTGACGAAACCCGGACCAGCAACTTCAACTTGCCGAGCAAGGCTTGAGCATCCGCGTGTCCCTTCAGCTTCCGCAGAATGTAATAGAGGTTGCTAAATGAGAGGGACGAAACGCAGACGGTGAGTTTGCCGGTTTCGGCCAGCGCAAAGAGACGGTGAGCGTATTCAGCGAATGGCTGGCGGTCGGCGAGATGATCCAGCGCCACGTCGGTGTCCAGGAAGATTTTATTCTTGGACGCCATGTTTCTTCTGCAATTCCTCCGTCAGGGCGGCTAGTTCGTCGAAATTCGGCGGCAGCTTCACCGCGCCACGCAATGCATCCGTGACCGGAGTCTTGCCCGACCGGCTGTCCTGCCAGTTGCGGGCCATCACGCGCAATTGCTGGGCGACCACTTCAGGCAGCGTCGTGTGACGCGCCTTGGCTTCCTGCTCCGCCGATTGGAAAACGTCGGAATCCAGATTGATCGTCAATGTAGCACTCACGGCGCAGAAACTACCGCGCTTTGATCCAAACGGCAAGCCGGGGAAAAAGGTGCTGTGCGAAGGCGTTGCTGTGCTGGGCGGCGGCGGAGCGCGAGGCGTGGCTGGACGCGGTGACGAACGATCCCGTACAGTCAAAAAACTCGAACCTACCAATAATCTACGATTTTCAGGGCGATCAGAAGATTGCTCCCAGGCCGTTGGCTCAGTTAAGTCTCTTCGATGAATTGGAAATGAATGCTGGCGACCCTCTCCGGTTCGGTTGATCAGGAGCTCCTCCTGCGCAACGAGTATCTGGTGACGGAGAACCGAAGTTGGGGCTATCGCCGGATTGTGGGTGCGCTCAGCAACTACGGTTACGAGCTCAGTCATCAGACCGTTGGCAATGTTCTCGAACGCCACGGCCTCCCTCCTGCTCCGGATCGGGAGCGGAAGACTTCGTGGCGAGAATTTATCCGATCACACACCGAGGTCTTGGCTGCCGTGGATTTCTTCACCGCCGAAGTTTGGACCTCCGCCGGGCTCATCACCTACTACGTGCTGGTATTCATGCGAGTAGGGTCTCGTCAGGTATGTATCGCGGGGATGACGCACTCACCGGACCTCGCTTGGATGAAGCAAATAGCCCGGAACATGACAATGGCGGACACCGGATTCCTTTGTGGCTGCAAATACCTGCTACACGATCGAGATACAAAATTCTGCGCAGCGTTCGACGGGATCCTCCAAGCCGTCGGTATCAAGGCGGTGACATTGCCGCCGCGGAGTCCAAATCTGAACGCCCATTGCGAACGCTGGATTCGATCCGTAAAGACCGAGCTCCTGTCGAAAATGATTCTTTTCGGAGAAAGCTCTCTCCGCCACTGCCTTGAGAATTACGTGAATCATTTCCACGCGGAGCGAAATCACCAAGGCAAGGGCAACGTGATCCTGTTTCCAGCGCCCGAGGATCGGATCGGTGAAATGGCAGGGGACATCCAGACTCGCGAGCGCCTCGGTGGCCTCTTTAAATATTATTACCGAGATGCCGCATGAGTTTTTTGACCATACGAGGTAATAGAAGAGCCTTAAAGTTTTTCCAAACCCTGCTTACCACGGTGTAAGCATGGTTTTTTATTTGTCCGGAATAACCCAACGCAACTTGGATTTCGACTTTTTGATGTTCGTAAAAGAGGGTTGGTATCTCGACATTTCAAGCGGATTTGATAATCTCGACGTCATCAGCGACGTCACACAAATCATCGAGCGCGTGCAGAAGGGCGATTTGCAGGCTGCCGAGGAATTGCTTCCGGCGGTTTATGAGGCGCTTCGCGGGGTGGCTGCGGCGAAAATGGCGCAGCAACCGCCAGGACAGACTTTGCAGGCTACCGCGCTGGTCCATGAGGCCTGGTTAAAACTGGCGGCTGGCTCGAATGACAAGTGGCGGGATCGACAGCACTTCTTTCGGGCTGCCGCAGAGGCGATGCGGCATATCCTCATTGATCGGGCGCGGCGGAAGCTCCGCGTCAAACATGGAGAGAATGCGGCACATGTCGATTTGGGAGAGATCGAACTTGCGGCTCCGGCCAAAGACGAAATTCTACTGCAACTGGACGAGGCGCTCAGCGAGCTGGCCAAGACATCACCGGAGCGGGCCGAGTTGGTGAAACTGCGTTTTTTCACGGGATTGAACGAAGCGGAGACTGCCGGAGTATTGAATATTTCGGAGCGTGCGGTGCAGCGGCAATGGAGTTACGCGCGCGCCTGGCTGTTCGCGAGGATCGAGGCGCTCAAAGATTTGTGATGATTTTTGGCGGGGTTGGCGCGGGAAAGCCGTTTGCGTTTTAGAATGAAATTCGACCCCATTGAGGAAGCCATCTTTTTCGCGGCGAGCCAGCTGGAAGATCCATCCACGCTCCAGGTATTTCTGGAACGCTCTTGTGGAGGGGACATGGAGTTAAAACGCCGCATCGAGAGACTGCTGAGCGCGGGGAGGAAGGCTGATGACTTTTTTCAGGATGATCCACTCAGATTGGTGGCGAAGAAAGACGCTCCGCGCGACGAATTGGCGGACATTCCGGCCGAAAGGATAGGACGCTACAAGCTGCTGCAAAAACTGGGTGAAGGCGGCATGGGCGTCGTGTACATGGCGGAGCAGCAAGAGCCGGTTCGCCGTCGAGTCGCGCTTAAAATCATCAAACTGGGCATGGACACCCGGGCTGTCGTGGCTCGGTTCGAAGCGGAACGGCAGGCCCTGGCGCTGATGGATCATCCGAACATCGCGCGCATTCTCGACGGCGGCGCCACTGAGACTGGCCGGCCGTATTTCGTCATGGAATTGGTGCAGGGCATCTCGATCACCGAATATTGCGACAAGAACCAGCTTACCATTTCCGCGCGCATCCAGCTTTTTATGAAGGTTTGCGAGGCGGTGCAAAGCGCGCATCTAAAGGGAATCATTCATCGCGACATCAAACCTTCCAACGTGATGGTGACGTTGCACGACGGCGTGCCCGTGCCGAAGGTGATTGATTTCGGAGTGGCGAAAGCGACGAACCAGGAACTCACGGCCAAAACGCATTTCACGAATTACGCCACGTTGATCGGCACGCCCGCCTACATGAGTCCGGAGCAGGCGGAAATGAGCGGGCTGGATGTCGATACGCGCAGCGACATCTACAGCCTGGGTGTTTTGCTTTATGAATTGTTAACGGGAACCACGCCATTTCCCGAGCAACGTCTCCGCAGTGTCGGCTATGGCGAGATGCAGCGGATCATTACGCAGGAAGAGCCGCAACGCCTCCGCACGCGGATTAGCACGATGGAAGGCGCCACCCAGAGCGCGGTGGCCAGGAACCGTTCGGCGGAAGCGATCGCACTCGGAAATCAGCTAAAGGGCGACCTGGATTCCATCGTGATGAGATGTTTGGAGAAGGATCGCACTCGGCGTTACGAAAACGCTACGGGCATTGCGTCGGATATTCAGCGGCATCTCAAGAATGAGCCGGTCCACGCGCGTCCGGCGAGCGCCGCTTACCGGATGCACAAATTTGTGCGGCGCAACAAAGTGGGCGTGGCCGTTGCGGGCATTGTCTTGATTGCGATTCTAGCTTCGCTGGTCACTGCGGCCATTTCCTACCGACAAACGCAGCTCGCAGCGATTCGCGCCACGCGCTTCCAATACGCCTCCGATATGAATCTGGCCCGGGCGGCGGAGGAGGATGGGAATTTGTTTCGCGGGCTGCAGCTTTTGGAACGGCATCGGCCGGGGAGTTCGAATTACAATTCAAAGATTCCAGATTTGCGGGGGTGGGAATGGCGCCAGCTTTGGAAGCAATGTCAAAGCGAAGAGATAGCGACCTTGGGATCTCATTCCAATGATGTGATCACAGTTGGTTTTTCGCCGGATGGAAAGACGGCCTTTTCCGGAGGGAATGATCGAATTCTGCGTCTCTGGGACACGAAAACCATGCGGCAGAGCGGAGTGATTCCGCATGATGATGAGGTGATCGGCGCCGCGTTTTCGCCAGATGGCCGCTGGTTAGTGTCGATCACGGACACCAACTTGATCGTTCGAGAGTGGCCTAGCCAGGCCATCAAGTCGGTGGTCACAAAGGAATGGTTTCGGGTCAACACGCTCGCTTTTTCACCAGACAGCAAACTGCTCGCGTGGGCGGAATATGACAGAGGAATTTTCCTTTGGGACCTGGAAGGCGGGCGTGAAATTGCGAATTTCCCGGGAACGTTCGGATGGATCGTGCCGCTCGGGCTCGCCTTTTCGCCCGATGGCCGAACGCTGGCCCACACGGAATCGGAGACTGGCGAGATTCTTCTGAGGAATGTGAGCGACTTATCCGTGACCCGGCGCTGGCAGGCTCATTCTTGGTATATCACGCGCATTTTCTTTTCCGCGGATGGAAAGCAGCTCATTTCCGGCAGCGCGGATCGCAGCGTGAAGGTTTGGGATGTGGCGTCGGGGCGGGAAGTCAATCAGTTCAATTATCCGCTCGGTTTTGGGGCGTCGCGTGTGAGTTCGCCGCGGCTCTCCGCCGATGGCACGATGCTCGCGACGGCCACCAGTGGGGGTGGTGTGGCCATCAGTATTCAGGAGATCCCGGGCGGTCGTGAAGTGATCCGTCTGCGCGGGAACAAGAATATGGTTTCGGATGGAGCGTTCTCGCCGGACGGGCGGACGTTTATCAGCGGGAGTTACGATGGGAGCGTCCGGTTGTGGAGCTTAGACGCGAGCCCGAAGGCGCTGGATGTTCGTCCATTCCCAGTCGACTACCAGGAGCCCAGGGGGCCAAACAATGGATTTTCCCTTTCGCCGGATGGACGCCATCTCGTGACCGTTTTCAAGAATGCCACCTTCAGTATCCACGAGATTCCAAATCTCGTCGAAAGCCCGCGTCATCCGTTGCCGGTAAAAAACTTCACTGCGGTCGGAATCGCCGCGGGCGGGAAACTGGTCGCGTTTGTCGAGGAAGCCGGCAACGTGGTTTTTTGGCGCGCGGACACGGGGGAAACGAACTGGTTTGGCCAGCCCATGACCAACGGGAGCAACCGCGCTGTTTTCTCGCTGGACGGCCAACGGCTGGCGGTCGGGAATGGGGGAAAGATCGCAATATGCGATTTGGAGAGTGGACAGACTCGCCTGTTCGATATCGACAATCCCGGCGCGCTTTGCTTCCTGAGTTTCTCGTCGGACGGGCAAAAATTAATGGCGGGAAAAACCGATGGCACGGTGAAGGTCTGGGATTTCACGAAAGCGAATCCCGAAATTCCGCGAGCGGGAGATAATTTCCAAGTGTGTGGCATTACCCTTCTGCCCGGCGAGAAAACGCTCGTCTCTGTTTCGCGCCAAATTCGGTTTTGGGATTTGGAAACCGGGACCACAAGGCGTATTTTAGAGCCGCGCGTGGCGGTCTTTCGCAGTGTCGCTCTCTCGTCGGATGGGCGTCGTCTGGCCGTGGGAGCAGCCGATGGAATTATCACTCTTTGGGATCTGGCCTCGATGCAAGAGGTAGCGACGCTCACTGGACACACACGCCCGGCGATGGATCTGCGCTTTCTTCCCGATGGCAACACGCTGGTGTCCGTTTCGGTCAACGACGTGCGCGTCTGGCGCGCGGCGCCCTTGCAGGAAGTGGGCGGTCGCAGCGAATCCCGATAAGGACATCTTTAATCGTCTCGTCGGACCATGCCCGGGTGATGCGGAAAGGGAAAAGATAATTGACGGGATTGGACGGGGGAAGTCGTTGCTCTGAGTGAAATGAATTCACAATGCCTTCTGAACCGCAGCACGTTTATGGTCTCTTCGAAAAAGCCCGCGTCGTTGATAAACATAAAAAACTTGTTCCCCGCGTTATTGCTCATTCTCTGCGTCTTGCCCGGATTCAGCGCCGCCCCGGCGCAGCCTCCCGGCGGTGTGGTAGATATTGGGGGAGGCCAGTCGTCTGTGCCCGAAGCGGCGCAAAGCGGTGTGATCGCGATTGCGGCAGGAGGTCAGCACACCGTGGCCTTGAAGAACGACGGCTCGGTGGTGGCTTGGGGCAACAACGAGAATGGCCAAACCACGGTGCCCGAGGCCGCGCAAAGCGGGGTGACGGCGATTGCGACGGGAGCGGGTCACACGGTGGCCTTGAAGAGCGACGGCTCAGTGATGGCGTGGGGAAACAACCTTGAGGGTCAAACCAAGGTGCCTGCGGGTTTGAGCGGTGTAACTGCGATTGCGGGGGGAACTTTTCACACCGTGGC
>CAMDJH010000279.1 GCA_945900455.1 Akkermansia muciniphila | reverse complement strand
CCAAAGTCGCGCCCTTGCATTCTGCTCGGCAGCACCATTGGCCGCGGAGCGTTTCAGAAATCGAAATCAGAGTCCCGGGAAAAATGAAGAATTCTTCCGTTCAACAATCGCTGACTCGAAAACCACCGTTTCCGTGAGATGCACCCCGCCGTCCTGATCGAGCAGTTGGAACAAGTTATCGCCAACCAGCACGGGCGATGAGCTGGCGCCGTATTCCGTTTGTGTTAGTGCCATCGGCCGGCGCCACAATTCGTGCCCGTCCAGGTCGTAGGCGAGCATGCCCACCGACCCGAAGTGGACGTAGACGCGCTCGCCGTCGGTTCGCGGCGTGGCGGAAGCGGGATTGCCCAGGGACTGGTGAACCTCCTCGACTTTGTCGGGGACGATAGCACGGCGCCACAGTTCGCGCCCAGAATTACGGTCGAGAGCGATCGTGAGCAGATTTCCCCGCGAAAAAGCGGTGAGAAAGATACGTTTACTCCAGACAATGGGCGACGAATTACCGCGGGGCACCTCGATTCGCCAAGCGACGTTGGTGCTCGGGCCGAACGTAACCGGAGGATGGGCGTCGGGCGCGCCGACGCCGAGCCCGCCAGGGCCGCGGAACTGCGGCCAATCGGTCTCCGAGGCGAGGGTGGAGGGGAGGCGGATTGAGCTGAGAATGAGCGTCGCGGCCAAGCCAACCGGGAGAAAGTTCACAACGCCATCTAGGCACGTCATCGGCCTAGGGGCAAGCCGGTAGGATTTCTCGCCAGGTCTCGCGCCGGCGGGGATCGAAGCCGTGCAAGACTTCGGCCTGGCCAACGCGGACTTTCCTTCGAAGGCTCCTTGGGGCAGCGTTGCACCCATGACATCCCTTCGCCTGCGATGCTGGCTCTGCGCCGCAATGTGGTTCCGCTGCTTCTCGGCCCTAGGCGCATCGGCCGAACAATTGCCCGACGGTCGCATCCTATTCGCTTCGCCGACTACAGCCGACACCGCGAACTGGGAATTCAAGCCCACTCGGTGGGGCCGCTATGACATCGAGGCGACGGTTTCGGTTCTGGTGGCTGGCCCGGAATTGCAACTCGACATCGCTGGGGAGACTAGGACGGTCCGCTTGCCAGCGAACGCCGTCGGGGCGGACCGGACGACGGTACGCGTCGGCCGATTCTACCTGGCGAAGGCGGAGCCGTTGCGGGTTAGCGCCGGCCCGAAGCCGGGTTCGACGGCTCGGTTTACCCTCCGAGGCATCACGCTTCACCCGGCTCCGGAGGGCGAAGAGGTCGTTCAGCAACCGACGGGCGAGATCCTGCTGCGAGCCCATGACGCGACGACGCACAGTGTGATGATGCGATATGAACCCGCGACGAATAAGAACTGCCTCGGCTACTGGGTGAATCCAGCCGACTGGGCGGGCTGGGAGTTCACAGTGCTGAAGCCTGGAGCCTTTGACCTCGAAGTGTGGCAAGGCTGTGGCAACGGCAACGGCGGGAGCGATGTCGATGTCGAAGTGGGGGGCGAGCGGTTGAGGTTTGTGGTTGAGGAGACCGGTCATTTTCAGAACTTCGTGCCGCGCCGACTGGGGCGGGTGACGTTGGGGACCGCGGGAAAGCATTCGCTCGCGATCAAGCCGCAGCGCAAGCAGGCCTCGGCGGTCATGGATGTTCGGCAGGTGCGGCTGGTACCCGTCGGCGCCGGAGCGGAGCCCGCACCGGGCGCGCGGGCCTTCCTAGCGGCGAAGCGGGTTGTGTTCCTAGGCGACAGCATAACCTACGGCGGCGAATGGGTGGAATTCGTCGAGACGTGGTTGCGGCTGACGCATCCGGACGCCGAAGTGGAGTTGCTCAATCTCGGCCTGCCGAGCGAGACCGTCTCGGGACTATCGGAGCCGGGCCACGCGGGAGGTTCGTTCCCGAGGCCGGGCGTGCATGAGCGGCTCGGCCGGGTGCTCGAGAAGGCAAAACCCGACCTCATCGTGGCCTGTTACGGGATGAACGACGGCATCTACTACCCGTACGGCGAAGAGCGCGCGAAGGCATTTCAAGATTCAATGCGGCGTCTCCGTGAACGTGCCGCGCATCTTGGCGTGCGTGTTCTGCACGTCACGCCGCCTGTTTTCGACCCGGTTCCGATCCTTGATCGCACTCTGCCGGCAGGTCTCGCGGAATATCCGTCGCCCTATCGTGGTTACAACGAAGTCCTCGACCGGTACTCGGAGTGGCTCATCGCACAGCGCAAGAATGGCTGGGAGGTTGTGGATGCCCACGGGCCGATGAACCGCTTCCTCGACGAACATCGCCGCACGGATCGAAAGTTTCTGCTGGCGGGCGACGGGGTCCATGCGAACACGCAGGGCAACTGGCTGATAGCCCGAGAATTCCTCCGCCACCTTGGCGCGGCGAGCGGCTTGGCGTCCTCCGAGACACCGGATGTGCTGGTGAAGTCGCATCCCAACGGAGTGGAAGTGCTGAAACTGGTGCAGCGGCGTCAGCGGGCGCAGAAGGATGCCTGGCTAACCCATGTCGGTCACGTTCGCCCGGGCATGAGCAAGGGTAAGCCTCTTGCCGAAGCCGAAAGCGAGGCTGCGGAGGTGGCAGAAAAGCTCCGGGCACTGCGATAGAAGTCGATTACCCGGTCGATATCCCTTGCCATTGGCCTGTTTTCGGGTATCTCCGTTGCTCCTTTTGGACGGTTTCGCTGCGAAGCGGGGCCGTTTTGCTTTCTGGCCGGTTCCTGTTTCGATGGGGACTGTGGGCTGGACGCGGAGTTCTGAACGTTCGGAGACCGTGTGCGAGGAAGGATGTGAACTTGATTTGAGCGAAATCAAACTGAAGAAAGGCGAACCCGTGGACCGGGCACTGCGCCGATTGAAAAAGAAGGTGGACCGTGAGGGCACCTTGAAGGAAGTCCGCAACCATCGTCACTACGAGAAACCCAGTGAGCGTCGTCGTCGGAAGATGAAGGTTGCGCGTTTCAGCGCCATGCTTTCCGCGCGTTACGCGGATGTCTGAGGTGCGGTGATGTCGGGGAATTATCTCCGTACTCTCCAAACAAATTGAATTATGAAGAGCCGGATGCTTTACTAGGCGTCCGGCTTTTTTGTCATGTATTCTCTCTCTTCCTGCTGGAACTCGGGTCGCCACACTGACGGGCGGGCGATGCTGCGTGAAATCCGCGACCTCGGCTTCGAATACGCCGAACTCAGTCACGGCATCCGCCTGAGCTTGGTTCCCGGTATCATCGATGCCGTCGAAGCCGGGGAGATTAAGATTTCGACTGTTCACAATTTCTGCCCGCTGCCGATGGGCGTCAATTACGCCGCCCCCAACATTTTCAAATTCTCGTCCGCTGACCGCGGCGAGCGGGAGCGTGCGTGGAAACATTCGCTGAAGAGCGTCGAGACAGCGGAACGGGTGGGAGCGCGGCTGATCGTGCTCCACTCCGGCCAGGCGGACTTGAAGGACTACAATGAGCCCTTGGAGGAACTTCGCAGTCAGATGAAGGCGATCGAAGCCACGGCGGTTGGGTTACTCGCTGAGGGCAAGCAGGACTCCCGGGAGTTTCGGAAAAACCACGATCAATCGGAAAAGCTGGACCGTCAGTTCCACAAGTTGCTGGAGGAAATCGAATACAAGCGGGAGCGCCGCAAAGAGGAGCCGATGCAGCTCGCGCTCGAAATAATCGGGCGCCTAGCGGAGGAGGCGGGCCGGCGAGGAATCCTTCTCGGCATCGAGAACCGCGAAGCGGTGGAGGAAATTCCCTTCGATCATGACCTTCCCTTCTTCCTCGATTCCCTGCCGGAAGCCGTCGTGAAATACTGGCATGACTGCGGCCATGCTCAGATCAAGGAACACCTCGGCTTGATCCCCAGTCACGTGATGCATTTGGAAACGCTCGCGCCGCGACTCGGGGGATTTCACATCCATGACGTTAGGCTGGAGAAGGACGGGGCTCACGATCATTGCCCGCCCGGATCGGGCATCGTCCCGTTCGCGCAATTGGCGGCGTTCGTAAAACCGGAGCATATCAAAGTGGTGGAGTTAAGCCCGGGCGTTCCGGCCGAGGACGTTCGCCGTGGGTTCGAGATCATCCGATCCCTGTGGGGTCCGGAATAGTTTTCCACCCGCCTTTCGCCCGTCGCCCATCGCCCATCGCCCGTCGCCCGGATTAGTCCCGCCTAACACCACCGCCCGTCCGTAGAGATCATGGTCAACCGGGAGAAATGTGCCAACCGTTCCCGGCCGGCTCCAGCATGGCGAGGGCTGGCGGGTCAGCTCGTCCGGATTGCCGTTTGCGGACTGCTGTTGGTCTGGATCTTTCACGTCATTTTCTGTAACGAAGCCCAACTCTTTCTGAGCGAAACGGGCGGCAGCTGGTCGTCCCTGACCAAGTGGGAACAACGGAGCCTCGCGTGGACCCGCGGTCCTTCGGAACTGTGGCGGATGACCCGGCGAATTCATCCGCTCGCCCTCGCGGCCGCGTTTGTTCAGTGCGGTCTGCTGGTTGTCCTCGGTGGATTGCGGTGGCGTCAGGTGATGCGCATTCAGGGGTTGGAGCTATCGTATCGCGATACGACCCGGATCTCATTCGTTGCTCATTTCTTTAACGCCTTCCTCTTGGGTTCAACGGGGGGGGATGTGGTCAAGGCCTGGTATGCCGCACGAACCACCCACCACAAGAAGGCGGAAGCGGTGCTCAGCGTTTTTGTGGATCGGTTGATCGGGATCCTCGCACTGCTCCTTTCCGCCGTTGCCCTGATGCCGTGGAACATCCCCCTGATCCTGCAGTACAAGCGATACGCCGGAGCCTGTGGGGTGATTGTCGCAATGGCGGTGACTGCGGGAAGCGTGGTCGTTATCGCGTTTCATACCGAGGCCTTGCATCATGAGGGTCGCTTCGCGCGCCTTTTCCATCGTCTGCCCTTGGGGGCTTCCGTTGGGCGAGCCTTGGCTGCCTGTCGGCTGTTTGGACGTCACCCAGGCTTCACCCAATCGATGGCGGCATGGTCGCTCGTGATCAATTTTCTGCTGGTCGGAAGCTTTGCTGTCCTCGCCTGGGGTTTACACATTTCGATCCCCCCGCAAGCACTTTGGATGGTGGTGCCCATGATCATTTGCATCGCGGCGATCCCGGTGACGCCCAGTGGACTGGGAGTTCGGGAGAATCTGTTCTTCTACCTGTTGTCGGTTCCCATGTTGGGTGTGAAGCCTTCAGAAGCGGTGACACTATCCCTTCTCGCCTACTCCATAAATCTTTCTTGGTCCGCCCTGGGAGGAGTCGTCTACCTTCTGATGCCCGACCGGGGCGCGCTGAAAACGGCCGCCCTGGAGGAGGAGGAAGTCACCAGTTGATCGCCACGCTGAGTCGGGCTCCGAAACGATTCTTGTAAAACAACTGCCGGTGCGCTGCCCCATACTCGTGGACGAGCTTGGTGATCTTCACATCGAAACAGCAATACTCCGCAATATCTGCCATTCGACCTTCCTTGAACCAGGCCAGCGCCTGCAGTCCTTCGCTCGTCTTTTCGAGCCCCAGTGTCGCCGAGGCAATGGAATCGAGAGACAGCCGGTGCTGCAGAATCCGCTGCACCTCGACCAGCATGTCCAGGGTTGGTACCTGAGTAAGGTCCAGCACGGTGTAGCCGTGCAGCACTTCGTAGTCGAATCGGAGGTTATTGAACCCGACCACAAGATCCGCACGTTGTAACTCGCGTATCAACTCGTTGACGCGTTTCTCGGAGTAAATCTCGTAGGTGCCGCGCGCCGTGCTGTAAGTCACCCCAATGCTCATGCGCATGTCGCGGATCTTGTCCCAACCGCCGACTTCCTCGGCGGATTTCTGAGTTTCCAGATCAAAATAGACAATGTTCTTCATGGCTCGACCCGAGGATGGCCGATGGATCCGAAAACGCCAAGCGCGGGTCAGTCAGCAGTTCCTTGACACCATTCCGCCGCTGCCCCCTTCATAGGCCATCTCAATCTCATGGGCGCTCAATGGAAACAGGCAGGCCGCGAGGCCGCCGCTTTAAAAAAGGGCCAGGTCGTCGGAAAACTGGTCCGTGAAATTATCATCTCCGCCAAACTGGGCGGACCGGATCCTGACCTCAACGCCCGGCTGGCGGTGGCGGTCGAGAAGGCGAAGAAGGCTTCGGTAACCCGCGATACCATCGAACGCGGCATCAAGAAGGGCAGCGGTCAAACCGACGATGCCGTCCAGTTCGAGTTGATCACCTTCGAAGGATTCGCCACCCACAAGGTGCCCGTCGTCGTGGAGTGCCTAACCGATAACCGTAATCGCACCGCCGCCGACATTCGTCACCTCTTTAAACACGGAGCGCTCGGTCAGCCCGGCAGCATGGCGTTTTTCTTCGATCGATTTGGCGTGGTTGAGGCGACTCACCTGGACAAATCCCGGGATCCGGAGGGAGACGCCATTGAAGCGGGAGCTCAAAACGAGGAACCGCTCGAAGCCGAGGAGATTCCCGAAGGCAGCATCGGAGCCCGTTTTCTAACCGACATTAAAGACCTAGCCAGTGTAACGTCTTGGCTGGCGAAGGCGGGCTGGAAAATTGTCGCCAGCGAACTCCGGTATGTTGCCAAGACACCCATTGAACTCGAGTCCGCCGTGCGCGCAGATGTCGCCAGATTCCTAAACGACCTCGATGATCACGATGATGTCCATCGGGTGTACACCGCCCTGAAATAATTCCATTCCGTCTGCCTTCCAAAATGGCGCCTGGGTTGGAACGGCGACCCGCAACCGTGGCGGAGACGCCAGCCGCCGCAACCGCACCGCCATCGCTGCGGGCATCGCGCCAGTCCCATGGAACTCCGTGAATTTGCAGAGCGAATTCTGTTCGCCACCACGCTGGACGAAAAGCTGGCTGCACCCGAGCTTCTAGTCGACGAACGACCAGGCCCCCCGATCGACACTCCCCAAATGCCGGGAAGGCCGCCCGGATTGGCGTTCAAACCAGCAGGCGCGGGTCGGTCGGATTTTCCCGGACTGAACCGGCTGGAGCACGAAACTGAACGGGGACGGCTGCTGCATTTCTTTGCAAATCACGAGCTACTGGCCACGGAATTGATGGCTTTGGTTCTTCTCCGATTTCCCGATGCTCCCGCAGCGTTTCGCCGCGGAGTCCTCCAGACCCTGCGGGAAGAACAGGAGCACATCCGCCTTTACCTGAAACGAATGCGGGAATGTGGGATCGAATTCGGTGCCCTGCCGGTAAGCGGCTACTTTTGGAGGGCGGTGTCACCGATGGATTCCCCGCTGGATTTTGTTACGGGGATCAGCCTGACCTTCGAACAGGCCAATCTGGATTTCGCCCGGCACTACGCCCGAGCCTTCACGACCGTGGGCGATAGCGCGACCGCCGAACTCCTCGACCGAATATACCACGACGAAATCGCCCATGTGGCGCATGGACTCAAATGGTTCCGACGATGGAAGGAACCGGGGATTAGTGACTGGCAGGCCTTTTGCCAGCAGTTGAGATATCCCCTGTCACCCCAGCGAGCAAAGGGCATCGATCTCAATGTCGAAGGTCGTCGCGCCGCCGGGTTCGACCCTGAGTTCATCGCCGCCCTCAATGTGTTTTCGCAGTCGCGAGGGCGAACTCCCGCGGTCTTCGTCTTCAATCCGTTCACGGAGGGGTATCTCGCGCACGGCCGCCATTTTACACCAGTGAAACAGCAAACGGTCCTGGCCGCAGATTTGGCGCCGTTGCCGCAGTTTCTCGCGTGTCCCGATGATATCGTGTTGGTGCCTCGCCGGCCCTCGGTGGCGTTTCGCAGCGACCTCAAAAATGCCGGGTTCCCACCACCGGAATTTATGGAACTGGAGCTCGGAAACCCGGGCCCTCCGACCGCCTTGTTGGAACGGAAACTGGGTGGACTCCGGCCCTGGGCATGGGGTCCCGACAGCCTGGAACTGCTAG
>CAMDJH010000278.1 GCA_945900455.1 Akkermansia muciniphila | reverse complement strand
AGTTTGTGTTGGCAAGCGCCGAAAATGAGATGTGACCACAACTGCACCAACCTGAGTTGTCGTTGCTTGCGCCAGCAACGGCACCCCATTGATTGGTGTACGCTTGAATAACCGTGTCGATTCCGCTCTGGGAAGAACTGAAATGAATGACCTGCGCCGACGGGCAAGTCCACTTGAACCAGACAGAAGCTCCAGAAGTGACACCTGCGTGAGATGGTTCGCCGGATTCCGTCGTTGCGCCGAAGTTGTTTGCGGCAATTGTCCAACGGGAAAACACCGAAGGCACATATATTTTGGTTGCGTTGGTAAAGTCATCGTTGATCGGTGCCCATGACGTGCTCGCGACGGCGGCGGATAGATTTAGTCGACCTCCCGCTTGAGTTCCGATGGCGAGATTACTCGAGAGGGTCGAGGTAGTGACAGATCTCAGCAGACGGTTCTTGATCGCGAGATGATTGTCGTCTGGAAACTTTGCTTTGAGGACTGCGATTGCTCCCGATACCATGGGAGCAGCAAGCGATGTGCCATCGTCGAATATATAGGAAGAATTGCTCAGGTAGCTTGTTGAATAGATGTAGACACCAGGAGCCCCTAAATGAGCGCCCATCTGTCCATAATTGGAATTATACCAAATGGGGTCAGGATCAAAAGGCCGCACTGCAATAACCGAGAGAATATTGTCGAGATAAGTGGTCGCTGGAAAATATCGAGTAACATCGAGATCCTGCCTGTTGTTTCCTGCGCAATATACGCCGAGAATACCTTGATTTCTGACGATAACGAGCGCCTCACGTAAAATCTTTGAATCGGGAGCAGTGTAAAAGCTTCCGTTGATCACATCCGCGCCGTTCATCGCTGCATAGAGTAGGCCTTGCACTATATCGGCGTCTGCCCAACCACCCTGAGTTGCAGCGACCTGGATCGGCATGATCCGGGCGCGCCACGCAACACCCACTTTATTTGGCACATTTGTGCCTGTGGCGGCCGGCTCGGCAGCAGCTATGCCAGCAACCTTGGTCCCGTGGCCAAAAATGTCGGTATAATTGCCATTAAGATTAGTGTTGTTCACGTTTACACCGTAAATGTCATCGAAAATCCCATTACCATCATCATCGACGCCGGCGGTTCCATTAAGCTCTGCCCAATTGGTCCACTTTCGGCTGGAAAGATCTTGGTGAGTCATCAATGCGCCGGTGTCGACGATTGCGATGATCGGCGAGGCGTTGGAACTACAGTACCAGCTTCCACCATTGGTCCAACCTTCGGGTGCATTGATGTCAATGTTAGTCTGCCAACCAGAAAAGCCGATATTATGCATTCCCCAATCTTCCCCGGTTGAAAGTTTGGGCGGATTTGGGAACGGGCAAGTCCCGGCCTGGAAATACCAGTTGGGTTCGACGTAGGCGATGATGGGGTTATCGCGGAGGGAATTCGTCGCTTGTTCGACTGACATTGATTCCGGCAGCGAAATCACATTGTAGGTCGGGAGCAAGTCGAATCCACCGATGATGCTCCCACCGATGCTTTCGAGGAAGGCTTGCGCCTTCGTAGGATCACGCCATTTGACGATTAGCTGACCGGGCACAAATTTCGGAGCATCGGGGTCGAATGGCCAAGCATACTGGTCCTCAATTCCCGGCAAGAGAGTTGGCGACCGGGGGTCATTGGAACCATCTGGATTCAACTGAGCTGCAATTCGAAAATAAATCAGGAGGCCGAGCATCAGCCCGATACTTAGGCGAGAGGTTTTCATTGGGTTGAGTGGTTGGGAACTCTTTGAGGACGGATCACACGAGACTCCGTTTCGGTGGATTGTCAAGAGTCTTTCTTGTCGCCAGTTAATTGCCCAGGGCTGCATCAAGCTCACGCGGGTGGCTATGGGATTGGTTGAAGTTGAGATTTTCGAGTTTAGTTTTCAATGGGTAACAGGGCGAGTGATGAGATGGATGCCGCGCCAGCGGTTGGAGTGGATAAAGGGACAGGTCATTAGGACGCGAGGCAAGGGCAGCGTGATCTTGTTTCCAGCGCCCGAGGATCGGATCGGTGAAATATCGGGGGGTATAAAGACTCGCGAGCGCCTCGGCGGCCGCCTGAAATGTTATTACCGAGAGGCCGCATGAGTTTTTTGACCATACGGGAGGCACGGATCGGGATTCTGAAGCATGGATTTCTTGGGCAGTCGATGAGGGCCAAAGGCTTTGCTCATCGAGAACTGGCGCTGGCATGGGGAGTGTTGACCCACAATCTCTGGAAGCTCGCGAGGCTCCGGAAACCGAAGAAGAAGGCAGTTCCGCTGGCGAAAGCGGCGTAACGTCCACTGTCCGGTGTCAGGAAACGCTCAAAGCGGGGGTGGTGTCGCTATAAACAGAGAAAAAACGGCATTTCCGGCTCTCAACACTCATTTCCCCCCATTCACTCCGAATTATACGCCCACTGGAATCCGTCATATATCGGCGCTTCCCAAAAATGCCTACTTTTGGGACAGGCTCTAGTTACATTATGACCCCGATGTTAAGGCCAGAGTGGGCGGATCGCTTCAGGCGGCCAGGGATCGAGGGTGGCCCCGCGCGGCTGGCTGGCGGTTGGACGGATCGGTTTCAGGTCGTAAGGCTGGTAGTGGATGTTCAGGTACGGGGTTGAGATGAGCTTGCCGCCTGCGGTAAGCGAACGGCAGGCGGCGTCCACGATCCCACTGCACAGCAAGGTTCTTTCCAGGGGGTACCGCGGCCTGCCAGTCAGGAACAGGTCCTGTATGTTCAGGTCCAGGTAGCTGAACGTCGGCATAGTCGATTGGCGCGGGAAGATAAACTGCGTAGCTTCGATCTTCCCGTTGACCCGGGCGGCGTACGCCCACCACATGCCGTAGTACTCGTGCGTAAAGATCACGGTGGCCCGCGTGCCGTCCTGGTAATTCACAATCATGGCGGTGGGATCGCGTGCGTGGTCCTTCATCTTGCCCGCTTTTTTCTCGGCGATTGTTGCGGCGGCCGCCTCGACAAGATCCATGGAGAACCTGCCTTCGTCGGCAGCCTGGTAGACCGCCTTGCCGCGAACGCACTCGACACTGGCGATCCCGGTTTCGCCGCCCTTGCGGGCTTCGATCATGCACTGGATCACCTCCATGCCGTGAATGCCGTAGGAATCGGGAAATGCATAAGTCAGTTCGACTACCTCGGTGATCCGACTGCCCGGAGGATGGTCCAGCGGAGGCTCCCGCCATGCCAGCGGCACGGAGGAACCGGCCATCATCGGCACGTCGAGCTCCCGGGCGCGGTCATAAATCCATTTGGCGTCGAGCCAGTTGTAAGCGAGGTGTTTGTCGAGGAAAACCGGGACCGTTCGCTTTGCCGCCTCGAACACCCGGAAAGTTTCCTCCGCGAATCTTGCGCGCGGATAGAGCGTCTCGCCGAACCGGTTCTTGGGATAGTCGCCGTGTTCGGCGACGAGAAGGACGCCGTCCACCGCGAGCGCGGGGCCATCAAGCGTCAGCGCCTTGGGAATCGTGGGATAGATCGGCACGCCGTAATGCCCCGCCAGCTTGTGGCCCAAGTCGTCGGCACGCCCCTGGTCGATGTACAGAGCCGCAATCTTCACACTTGGAGGGATCAACCCTTCATCGGTTGGAAAGCCGGCCAGGAACTTGGTTATAATGGCATCGGCATGCGAGCCTGGTGTGTAGACCGTGCAGACGGCGGCAATCTTCTTTACCTCCCGCGGGGCCGAAGACCGCGGGACCGGCTGCTGCTGGGACCACGCGGTGGGCACAAGTGCGAACATGAGACCGGCGCGGCAAGCGATTCGGCATAAGTGTTGCCTTGTCATATTCCACCGCAACCATGGCAAATCATGATAATGGGACTGATGGGAATTCACCCGTTGATGGAGTGCGTTCACTTAAAGAAATCGACCAGCACAGGCTCTATTTGGCTTCGCCAATAAATTCATGCAGTTCCCTAGTTTCGCGGTGGCAACGATCCGTCTATTGCTCCAATCAATCCAAGTCAATAACAATGACTCCTTTGCACTTATAGACCTGCACGTTCTGGAAATCAGCAATCACTTCGGAGATCGGCGGGGCGCCGTACGGCCAAAATACTCATGCGGCCTCCCGGTAATGGAATTTGAAGAGGCCGCCGAGGCGCTCGCGAGTTTGAATGTCCCCTGACATTTCGCCCTTTGATCTGGTTCTTCAAAATCCGGTTCTCCGTCAGTAGTCGTTGTGCAGGAGGAGTTCCTGATCAACCGAACCGGGATATGTACGCCAGTATTCGTTTCCAATTCATCGAGAAGAGTTAACCGTGGCAACGGCCTGGGAGAAATCTCCTTATCGGCCTGTAAATCATTGCAAGAATTGGTAGATTCGAGTTTTTTGACCTTACGGGATCGGTGGTCGGTGGTGTGTCAGGGCAGCAGCCAGAAGAATATGATCGCCACCCCGGTGGGCGGCAACCCACCAAGGAACAGTCCCAGCGGACTGACGCCTTCCTCCTCGAAAACCTTCGCCCCCTGCAGAATGCCGACGCCGGCGGGGTTGGGCGCGTTGGCGATCACGGTCAACTCGTCGCCCTCGACCGCGCCGGCCACGAGCGCGTATTATTGATAGATGTCGTGGAGCGATGGCAAGACCGCTGCGAATCAACTGGGGCGGGGCATGGTATCACATCATGAGTCGAGGAAACGGAGGGGATTCCCTCTTTCGCAGCGACGTCGATCGTCACCGATTCCTTAGGGGGATGGGCGAAATGCCGGCACCGTTCTCCCTGGAAGTCCACGCCTTTGTGCTCATAGACAACTACTACCCTCTATTTAGTTCAGGTTGGACCCCCACTCCCTGCGGCTTTCGTTCTCAACTCTCGCGGAATCGGTCAGGTTGGTACCTTCTGGCATTCTTCGACTACGGTGTGACGACCCGGTAAAAGCGTGGCTGTTCGCTGGGTTCAACCAATAGCGGGCTCTGCGCCGTGGGCATTTTGGGCCAAGGACCCGATAGGGACCCTGCCGATTCAAGGGTTCCTCCCGTCCAAGTCACCTCAACCTTTCCTGAAACCAACCTGATTGTTATCTTGGCCTGTTGAGCCACCTCAATGGCGGCGGCAATTCGTAGCCCTACGTGCTGGGTAGCGCCAGTATTCAGCGCTCCTTGACCGGTCTGGGTCTTGTCCAATCGTCCGATCGCATTTTCCCACGACCCGCTCCGCCGCCGGGAAATCGCCGGATCAACGGCCGGGTTGGGCTCCATCCATTCCCAAGTGTTCCCGGTTTGATCGAAGGTTCCGTAAAAGCTGGCTGAAGCCTTGTAAGCGCCGACATCGGAAGTGCCACCATCATCACGGTTCACGGCGTCAAAATTGGCGGTGCCCGGGGCGCCAGGGGGCAGCCCACTCACGACTTCATCGCTGCGCGTCGCGTACTTCCAATAACCTCCGGTGCCGCCCTTGGTGGGATCGTAGTAGGCTGCCTTGTACCACTCATCCTCGGTAGGGAGGAAAAACCGGGCTCCCGGCCTGCGCGAATCGGGAGTCACCGGATCCTTGAAGTTGTAAGCGCCCGTTTCGGTGTCTCCATTCAGTCCGCCATTGTGCAGCCAATTGCAAAATCGAAATCCATCCAATGGTTCGACCCAGCGAATCGGGCGATTGCCTTTGCCCGCCTCCACCGAATAGGTATACCGCCCGGTATCTCCGTCACGAACGATCTCCATATTTTCGTTGAAAAGACCGTTGGGATCCGAAGCCGCCTTGGCGTTCAGGAAGGCGGCGTATTGGCTGACTGTAACATTGAATTTTCCGATTCGGTAAGCGTTGGCAACCGATCCAAATTGAAGTTGAAGATCTCCTTGCGGTTCATCGGTGGGATTGCCCGGATTCCCGATGGTCACCATCTCGACGTTGGGCGCGGCAGGCGGAATGCGTGGCGGAAAGACATCGGACCGCGCGATGCGAAAGCCTTGGTGCTCCGTTCCGCCGGCGCCAACTCCACTCGCACCCGTTTGGGTATTGCTCAGCCGCCCGATGGCATTGGCCCAGGATCCGCTGCGACGGCGTGATTGACCGAGATCGACCAAGGGATCCGGCTCGAGCCATTCCCAGGTGTTTCCCGTCTGATCAAACGTCCCATAGTAGCTTTTGGAATTGACGTAGGCACCAACATCCGTGGTGCCTCCATCGTCAATGTTGAGCGAGTCAAAATTGGCCGAGTTCGTTCCCCCGGGTGGAAGCTCGGCGATCACCTCATCACTGCGGACAGCGAACAACCAGTAACCGCCGCCACCCAACTTCTGGGGATCGTAGTAGGCTGCTTTGTACCATTCATTCTCACTGGGTAAGAACACCTTGGCATCCCTTGTTTCGCGCTCCCGGCAGCGTGGGATCGGCTAGGTCGTAGGTGCCCGATTCCGTGCTGCTTTTTCGCGTGGCGCCATTGTTTAACCAGTTACAGTACCGCATGCCGTCCAGAGGTTCGACAAAGCGGATGGGACGTTCGGATTTCCCTTCCACCACCGCATAGGAATAGGCGCCGTCGTCGCCGGACCGAACAATCTCCATACTCTCATTATAAAGTCCATTAGTGTCCGATAGCGCCTTTGAATTGAGGAAGGCCGCGTATTCTGTAACAGTGACATTATACTTGCTGAAGAGATATGGCGTCGCCACCGCACCAAACTGGACACCATTCTGTTCGACATCGGGAGGATTGCCGGGGTTACCGACGCGCACGAAACGGTTGGGGTTCTGGGCGACTGCCTGGCCCGCCAGGAGGAGAGCGGCGGGAATCAAGTGGCGGGCTTGAAAGTGTACACGAATATTCATGGCATTGCAGGGGTGGGGATTGGTTGGGTGATCTTCAAAACCGATGATCAGGGTGCAGGTAGTTGTAAATTACTGAGGGGTCTGGAAATAACGAACTGTTAACGGGAACGTTCTTTCAACACTTCCCGGAACAGGGGATTTGCCGAAGCGAATTCATTGATCTTTCAACATGGTGTCACCGATCCCCGGGATGGAGCAAGGATTATTCGTGGCAAGTGCCTGAAATACCACGGCGTTTCGCTGGGATTGGGAATGTGACTGCGGCGGCGTGAGTTAAAGATTTTCCGGCTCTTCCGGCTAATCTGTGGGCGAAAATGAAGCTTTCCAGCAGCAAATGAGTGGCTGGCGACCGACAAACGGTGGGCTGGGAGGGGGTTGAGGCCGAAAGAGGGGAAAATCGAGGCCGATGGAGGTGTTTTTGGCAGTATTGAGACGCGATGGTGAGTACTGATCGTGTTCGATATCAGTCGGTTATAACGTTTTCGTAGTCTGGCATCGGGTCGGAGTCGATCGGGAATTGGGGGTCCTGCTCCGGGGGATCCGCCGATGGAGGCGGGCGAGCTGGGGCGAACTTCGCAGGCCCGCACCAGAGGTTGAGATGGCGCAGGATCTTCTCGATGACGTTTGAATCGTCGATGACGGCGATCAGGCGCATCTCTTTCTGGCAGACTGGGCATTCCAAGGGGTCGGTGTGCCAGGCTTGCCGGATCAAGTCGCGCCATTTACGGGAGGGGAACTTGGCCGGAGGTGGGGGTGAAGATTTCGGCCAAGGAGCTACACCGTCTGTCCCGCTCGCCTTGCGGGCACAACCGCGCATCTTATTGGAATACAATCCGTAATAGCGGACCATCTGCGCGCCCTTGTCGGGAATATGTTGAGAGACGATAGCCAGGAAATCGACGGGATCGAAGACTTCAAAATTGCGGTTGATCTTGGGATTCAGCTTCGAACGATAGATGATAGTGTCGGTGGGGGATTCGAGCGTTATCTTCTCCACGGAGAAGGGATTGCGGACGTATTGGCAGAGTTGTTCGCGTTCGGCGCGGTTTTCTGGTGGCACGGAACGGCCGGAGTGAACGTTGAAGCCGGAATGTTTCCAGGTCTTCATGCGGGCAACCAGTTCTGGGGAG
>CAMDJH010000277.1 GCA_945900455.1 Akkermansia muciniphila | reverse complement strand
AGCTCTGGATGCCCAAGGTAACTACCGGAATTTCCTTAAGCTTCGGAGCAAGGTTGTCAGTCCCAAGGGAAGCTCGCAGGAGGTGGTACTCGAACAGAAAGGGCCGGGGCGGTACGAGGCGAAGTTTGATACCCGTGAGGTGGGTGCCTATCTGCTTAATTTGCAGGACCTGGATGAAGCGGGAAAGATCCGCGGATCACAGGTCCTCGGAGCGAGTGTCAACTATTCACCCGAGTTCAATGCCACTGAGCCGAACCTGAATCTCCTGCAGCGACTTGTCGAAATCGGTGGAGGCAAACTTCTCGACACATCCGAAAATCCGTTCCTGCTCGGTCGAGTGAAGACTTTTCAACCGCGTGATTTATGGGAAACCCTGCTCAAATGGATGGTTATTTTGTTCATCCTCGACGTGGGAGTTCGGCGTGTGGACATCGACCGCGAAGAGTGGGCGCGTTGGGTTCAGCGACTCATGCTCCGGCTTGGATTCGGCGACCGGCAAAAAGCTCTGGAAACTCAGGAATCACTTGGAAGCCTACTCGCTCGAAAAGAGCAGATCCGGACCTCGCAAACCGCCGCTGGAAGCGCGGAGATCAAAGCGTCGGCGGAGCTTTTTCGCCCGAAACATGCCCCGACAACTCCAACCGGGAATTTGAGCTCCGGAAGTGCCGCGCTGCCCTCCTCCACGGACGTTGGCGCGACTGATCCGTCAGCGAAATCGGGCAGCACGTCCAGTCGGTTGCTCGAGGCAAAACGCAAGGCGCAGCGTAAGCGGTGAGATTGCCCAACCTGACTCAGGATCGTAAACGGCTCTCACGAAAATCAAGACCGACCGTTCAAACGAGGTGTTTGTATTCACTCGATTCCGCCATGCGTCGGACGAGTTCCTTGATTTTTTGTGACTGCGATTTGTGGGCGACGAGGGTCGCGTCGTCCGTTTGGACGATTACGGAGTCCCGCAGACCCACGACACAGATGGGTGTGCGATGTTTCGTGCGCCCATCGAAAATCACATTGCGAGCGGCGTCGACGTGGAGGAAGTCGCCGACTGCCGCATTACCCGCTGCGTCCTGTTTCAGATGACGGGCGAGAGCGGGCCATGCACCGAGGTCATCCCATTCAAAGCTGCCGTCTGCCACCACGACGTTTTGGGCGTGCTCCATCAATGCAAAATCAATGCTAATCTTGCGGATTTCCGGGTACTCCCGTGCGATTACGGCTGCGAGGCGTCCCTTTGTCGCCGCCTGAAACCAACGTTGGCAGGCTGCCCGCATCTCAGGTTGATGTTTTTCGAGGCCGTTGGTGATCGTTATGAACGACCAGACGAACATCCCAGCGTTCCACTGATAATTGCCGGCAGTGACATACTCTAGCGCTTTTTCGAGCACGGGCTTCTCCACGAACTGTTCAACCTTGTGGAAAACCGTCCGGTATTTTTTAACGCCCGCCGGGGGTGGCAAATCTTGCAAGTCGTGCCGGATGTAACCATACCCGGTCTCAGGCCCCGTCGGCTTGATTCCGATGGTCACGATGACCTGACCCCGGGAGGCAAGATCCATAGCGTCCGCAAGGGTCTGCTGGAATTTTCGGGCATCCGGAATCACGTGATCCGCAGGGAGGACCGCCATCACTGCGGTTGTCGATCGCGCCCCCACGATGGCGGCACCCAGGGTTACCGCAGCGCAGGTGTCGCGGCCAATCGGTTCAGCAATCACATTTTCCTTCGGCAAATTCGGCAGTTGCCGGCGGACTTCGGGGGCTTGAGCTTGATGGGTGATGATGAGCACGTTTTTCAAGGGCACCACGGGCAGAACCCGTTCCACTGCCGCTTGAAGAAACGACTTGTCCCCGATGAGTTTGATGAGTTGTTTTGGTGTCTTCTCACGGCTCACCGGCCAGAACCGTTCTCCGCGCCCACCGGCCATAATGATCACGAATCGATCGCTACCGAACCCTGGAGAGTTGGATTTCGGTCTTGGAGTTGCTGTCGACGGTTTTTTCTTCGGCACCGCAGTCTTGGACTTTGCCTTGGACGGTGGGGACGATCTGAGTTTGGCAGTTGTACTCATGCTTTGATCGCGTGGGAGAGTTCGTGGACGAATGCGGACACCTGGGGAACGAGTTCGGGGGATTTGCCCAGGGCGGCAATGCGATTCACCACCGCGCTTCCGACGACGATGGCCTCGGCATTTGCGGCGACGATTCGGGCCTGTTCCGCATTCGAGATCCCGAAGCCGACGGCGATGGGGACGGCGGTATGGGCACGGATCCGAGCGGTCATGAGGCCGATGGTATCACTCACTTGGCTTTGCATGCCGGTGACGCCCTCGCGTGAAACGTAGTAAATAAAACCCTGCGCCCGTCGGGCGATCAGGGCGATGCGATTCTCGGGAGTGGTGGGGGCGACGAGCCAGATTGCGCACAGGCCAGCCCGGGTCATCCACTGCCCGTACTGGTCCGATTCTTCCGGCGGCAAGTCCAGAACAAGGATTCCGTCCACGCCGGCTGAAGCAGCTTTCTCGATGAATTGATCAACACCCATTCGGTGGAGCAGGTTGTAATAAACGTAGAGAACGATGGGTATCTGGGACTGACGGCGGATGGAAGCGACGGTGGCCAGGACACCGGGGGGTGTGGTGCCCGATTCAAGTCCCCGTTGAGCGGCGAGCTGGTTGACCAGTCCATCCGCCAGGGGATCACTGAAAGGCACGCCGAGCTCCAGCACATCCACCCCCGCCTGGTCGAACGCGAGCGCAAGCTGACGGGTCGCTTCCAGATCGGGGTCGCCCGCTCCGATGTAAACGACGAGACCTTTCCGGCCGGATGCCTTCAAGTCGGCAAAACGCTTTTCAATCCGGTTCACGGGAGAGCAAGTCTCGCGGCTCCGACCTGGTAGGGTATCCGCTGGCAATCTTGCAGCGAACAATCGGCCGAGTGGAGCCTTAGTCGCCGACCAACATTGGCTGAGGAGCGGGAAGTGGCAGCAACCCGATTGACCGACGGAAGCCTTTCGGCACGCCTTCACTTCCAGCGGGGAGGGGAGCCTTGGGTTGCTTCGGAACCGGCTCAGGCTTTTGGACCGGCTTTTTAGCGCACTCCAGAACACCATTTGCGAACTCAATCACGTGACCCTGATGAATTAACCAATGCAGATCGCCGGCAAAAATCGAGTGTGCCGGAACGGCTGCCGGAGCACTGGCGGGGGGTGTTGATTCTGCTGTGGTCGGCTCGGCGGCGGCTGGTGCTGAGGCTGGTTCACCGGTCGCCACGGCGGGGACTGGAGTCGTGGGCGCCGTCGGAACGAGTGCTTCCGTGAGCTGTCGGCGAGTGCATTTGGGATGCGCCTGAATGAAGTCGACGATCTGCTTGATGCCTTCCTTAACTGGACTGGCTTCAAGATCGAGGTAAGTCGGCCTCGCGACCGACACATGAACGACGACCTTATCGCGTTTAAAAAAGTGCAACCCGGCATTGGCGAACTGCCCGCTCAGGGAGGTAGCCGTCCGCAGCGGGAAACGCTTCTCCTTGTCGACCGAGAGCCGGATCAAGGTTAAGAGCGGGTTGGGCAGGGAAGGGCGGTTCTCGCCAGATTTGACGGTCCACGAATTGACCGAGCGGATGACGGCGGAGCGGTGGATCTCCTTGAAATGAGATTCCACTTCATCGAGAGAAGACAGTTTCTTGGGCTCCGGCACATTCAGGGTGGTGTATTCGATTTTCGAGCTCTGGCTTTCGAGCCACTGCTTCACCACCGCTTCATCCTTCACAAAGCGTACCTTAGCTTTGTAGGCTTCAAATGGCATCCGGTAAAATCTCTCCTGGTGGATCTTGCGGAGCTTTTCTTGATAGCCGTGGAAGTTTGGGGGGCCGAGCACTTCCCCGGTGATTCCGCACTGGGCAACGAGGGTCCAGACACCTTTTGGCGGATCACAGGGTTGCTTGTCGATCTGGTAGAACGTGTCAAAATGCTTTTTCAGCACGTGCTTTACGGCATCGGATTCCGACAGCCACACGGACTCGTCGAGGCTGCATTCGAAAAGGGGTTGGATGACCAAGCCGTCCTTGCCCCGCACGGTCTTCAAGGTGACTTCATAGCGGTCAGGCTTTTGCATTACCAATCCCGCGACTTCAAACAAGGGGTACGCCCGTCCGCTCAACTTGATTTGGCGGGCCAACGAGGTGGCGCCGTTTGGCTCTGGACGGATATCCACGTCCAAGTGTGGTAGATTCTCGGACGGATCATCGCGTCTAGGTCCAGCCCCTTGACTGCCCGGTCGGCCTGCTTCCCAGGTTAGTCCCGGTGCGCTCGGGCCGCCTCCAGGGGGGCGATCGCGCCGATCCGTGCGTGGACCCCCTGGTCCGGCCGGTCCGCCCGGCCCGCCCGGTCCGCGTGGCCCACCTCGAAAGCCACCACCGCCGCCGCCGAAGTTGCCACCACCACCGCCGAAGCCGCCACCAGGGCGAGGCGGTCCCCGACGATCTCCGCGGGAACTCGCACCGCGATCATTGTGACGGCCGTCATCTCCCTTGAAGTTTTCGTACTTCCTGGAAGCGGCGTCGGGCGGCTGTTGGGCCCACTGGGGCAAAAAGATTTTATCGAGGTCGAGACCGATGTCGAGAGGCTCGCTCATGGCAGCAAATATATGTGAAGTCCCCCCGGGGTTTTCCCGGAAAGGGGTCGGAGATTGCGGAGGCTTTTACAGGAAAGCAAGTGCTGCTTGGCTTAAAAACGGGGTAATATCGACTATTTCCTCCCGGAACGTTCGGTAGTTCGGTCGATCGGCGCCCCGCCAGCGCCGGCATCGGAGGCCTGCTTAACGCGTCGGATCCGGCGGATCCGAGTGAAAACTGGGGTCCGGGACCCTCGCATTGAGGGATCCAAGCTGGGCATTCTTGTGGAAAATCGAGTGCTCGAGAGAAATTAGGAAATTTAGTTTTTCGCCCATAATCCTCATTTTCCCTTGCTGACATCCTCTCTCTTGCTTAAATGCACCCACTTTTCGGCAACACTGCCCGAAGTTTCACGTCATACACTACCACTACTTACCACTACCATGGCTAAAGCCCTCACGAAGTCTCAGGTCGCCACCGCTATCGCGGAAAAGGCGGAAATTAGCAAAAAACAAGCTGGTGTCGTGCTCGAAGAGCTCGCTGCCCTGGCCTACAAAAACGCCAAGAACACGTTCACATTTCCCGGAATCGGCAAACTGGTGCTCGTGAATCGCAAGGCTCGGATCGGCCGCAACCCCGCCACCGGCGCGGAGATCAAGATCCCCGCCAAGAAGGTGGTTAAGTTCCGCGTCGCCAAAGCGGCCAAGGATGCGATCCTCGGGACAAAGTAATTCTCCGTCCTCTCTCAAGCGTCCCAATTTGGGGCGCTTTTTTTTGTCTCCAACTCAGGCCACGCTGCGGTCCCATCTCGGTTTCCGATCTAAATTCATCCTTAACAGGCTGGTTCGGAGGACCTCGGTCCGAAAAAATGCCGTGCCTGCATACTCCTTGAATCTTCTCTTGCCTGGTCTCCCTCACGTTTTAGCCTTCGCCCATGACTGAATTGACCAACGAGGAAATCCGCCGGTACTCGCGGCACCTAATCCTTCCTGAAGTCGGAATGGCCGGCCAGCGGAGGATTCGGAACGCGAGTGTCCTTTGTATTGGTGCGGGAGGGTTGGGCTCGCCCATCGCCATGTACCTCGCCGCGGCGGGGATCGGAAAACTCGGCATCGTTGATTTCGACGTCGTGGATTTTTCCAATCTTCAGCGGCAAATTCTCCATACGGAATCGGACGTCGGTCGGCCGAAAGCAGTTTCCGCCAGAGAGACCCTGGCGGGAATCAATCCTCATACCGAGGTCGTCCTTTACAACACCCGCATCAGCAGTGAAAACGCCCTGGAGTTGATCCGACCCTTCGATGTGGTTGTGGACGGCACGGACAATTTTCCGACGCGCTATCTTACGAATGATGCGTGCGTCTTGTTGAAAAAGCCGAATGTCTATGGCTCGATCTTTCGTTTCGAAGGTCAGGCCAGTGTGTTTGCTCCGCATCTCGGTGGACCATGCTATCGGTGCCTTTATCCCGAGCCTCCGCCCCCCGGTATGGTTCCCAGTTGTGCGGAGGGGGGAGTGCTCGGAGTTCTCCCGGGAATCATCGGCTGCATCCAGGCGACCGAAATCCTCAAGCTGATCCTGGGCAAGGGACAGACTCTCGTGAACCGCCTTGTCCTGTTCAATGCCCTGGACATGAAGTTCCGTGAGCTCAAGCTCCGACGGGATCCGCAATGTCCTATCTGCGGTGATCATCCGACGATTCACCAGTTGATCGACTACGAGCAGTTCTGTGGCGTAGTGCCCGAACCGGTAAATTCGGGAATGCACCCGGACGAGGTGACTGTGCAGGACATGAAGAAGGCCTTGGAGTTGCCGGCCCTGGGCATTCAGGTAATCGATGTCCGCGATCCCGATGAATACGAGATTGCCCGGGTGAAGGGTGCGGAACTGTTTCCACTCGGTTCAATCCCGCAGATGTTCCCGCGGCTCGATCCGAACCAGCAGATTTACATCCTGTGCAAGTCGGGCAAACGCTCGTTGAAGGCTCTCGAATTTCTCCGGCAGCAAGGATATAAGTACGTCAAGAGTGTCAAGGGCGGCATCAGCGCCTGGAGCGACGAAATCGATCACTCGGTTGCGAAGTACTGAGCGGGAGTTCCTCACGGACCCGTTGCGTCGGGTGATCGATGACGCTGGTTTGCCGCAACAAACTCGCGGCTCATAAGGCGTTGAAATGTCTGGCATGCGCCCGCTGCCACAGGTTCACTGGGTGCTTCTACGCATCAACTCATTGCCCAAAGGGGCTCCCGCCAGGGTCGGCAACTGTATGAAAACACCGCGATTCCATTTTATGATACGGTCGGGCGTCCTCCACCGGACGGTCGGGCTCGCATGCCTGCTTATCGCAAGTGCGATCGCTCAGGCTGCGGACGGTCGGGTTTTTCGCTCCGGTGCCCATCGAGTCGACGTCACGCCAACGAATTACCCGGTGCTCGTCAATGCCATGTTCACGGAGCGGTCCGCCACGAACGCCGTGGATCGGCTTTTTGTTCGGGCGCTCGCCTTGGACGACGGCTCAACGCGTCTCGTCCTCGCTGTGGTGGACACGTGCATGGTCGCGCGCGATCTCATCGACCGCGCCAAGCAGGAGGCGAACCGCGTGACGGGGATACCCACCGACAAGATGTTGGTCTCCGCCACCCATACCCATTCGGCACCGTCGGCAATGGGTTGCCTTGGCAGTCGCATGGATACGAATTACGCCACCTTCCTTGGACCGCGGATTGCCGAAGCGATTATAGGTGCATTTCGAAATCTACAACCGGCACGGATCGGGTGGGGGGCTATTGAGGATTGGGATCACACGTTTAACCGGCGTTGGATTCGGCGTCCCGACCGGATGCTGACCGACCCGTTTGGAAACCGAAACGTGCGAGCGCACATGCATCCGGGTTATCAAAGTCCGGACGCCGTGGGGCCTTCGGGTCCGGTGGACCCGGGGCTTTCGGTGCTGGCGGTCAAGTCCTTGGATGGGCGCCCGTTGGCGTTGCTGGCGAATTACTCGCAGCATTACTACGGTTCGCCGCTGCTTTCGTCGGACTATTACGGGCGGTTCTGCACGACGGTAGCGGGCCTCGTGGGGGTGAGTAGCGCAGAGCAACCTCAGGGCACAATGACGAATGAATTTGTTGCCATCATGTCGCAGGGCACAAGCGGCGATTTGATGTGGATGGACTACGGCGCACCGGCGGTGAACGTTGGATACGAGGCGTACAGCAAGGCGATTGCGGAACGGGTGGCGACGGTTTGGCACGGGATCGAATTCCATGACTGGGTGCCGCTACGGATGGCGGAACGGACTCTTGCCTTGAACTATCGTGCGCCCGATGAGGCGCGGCTTGACTGGGCTCGCAACTTGGCGAAAAGCCTGGGCGGCCGACTGCCC
>CAMDJH010000276.1 GCA_945900455.1 Akkermansia muciniphila | reverse complement strand
GAGCCACGCGGTAGGATTCGCACGCGAAGCCGCGAAGCAAAGCAGAGCCGGCTCGGGCAACAACGTCGGCATGGATCTGACTCGATTCGGATATTGCTGGGGGGAGAACCGCGGATTCACACGGATTGACGCGGATGAGAGCAAGCCGTTGCCTCTCGCCTTCGGAGTGAGCGCCCGGAATCAGCGTTTATCGGCGTTCATCCGCGGTTCCAAACTCCGGTGAGTCGAAACGGAAATTGTCGGGGGGGAGAACCGCGGATTTACACGGATTGACGCGGATAAGAGCAAGCCGTTGCCTCTCACCTTTTGAGTGAGTGCCCGGAATCAGCGTTTGTCGGCGTTCATCCGCGGTTCCAAACTCCGGTTAAAGTCAACGCCGCGCGTCCGCTCAGCCCAACCCGGGTGGCCGGACAGAAGGGAAGATCGACGCTGCCGCGGTGCCGGGACCCTTCTCGCGATCTTCAAGGGCAATTCGTGGACGTTGGATTCACCGGCTGGGGGGGGAGGTGCGATTTTTCCCTTTTTCCATCGGCCGTTTGCCCGCACTTTCCGCCTCCGTGCCGATGAGTCTGAAATTGTTTAACACGCTTTCGCGTTCTCTGGAACCCTTCGAACCGCTGGATCCAACTGGCCGTTCGGTTGGGATGTATTGCTGCGGTCCAACAGTTTACGACTTTGGCCATATCGGAAACTTCCGCACCTTCGTGTTCAGTGATCTCGTGCGGCGCACCCTCGAATTCCGAGGCTTCACCGTAAGGCACGTCATGAATATCACGGATGTGGAGGACAAAATCCTCCGTCGCCTTCGTGAAACCGGTCTCTCCTTGCGCGAGTACACCGGCAAATACGAAAAAGCATTCCTCGAAGATCTCGTCGAACTTAACTGCCGCATGCCTCATCACCTTCCGCGGGCGACCGAGTTCATGCCGCAGATGATCGACCTCGTCGGGAAACTCTTGAAGCGCGGAATCGCCTACCAAACTCCCGACGGCTCCGTCTGGTTCAGCATCACCCAATACCAGGGATGCGGTTGTCGTTACGGTCAACTCGTGAAGCTTAATTTTGATGAAATGCGGGCGGGTGAACGGGTGTCGGGCGACGAGTACGACAAGGAATCTGCCGCGGACTTCGGCCTTTGGAAGGCCCGAGTCCCCGACGATGGATCCGTTTTCTGGCCCAGCCCGTGGGGTGATGGGCGTCCCGGCTGGCATCTGGAATGTTCCGCGATGAGCACTGCGCTCCTCGGACCCAGCTTTGATCTTCACCTGGGCGGTGAGGATCTCGCATTCCCGCATCACGAGGACGAAATAGCTCAGAGCGAAGGGGCGCTGGAGTATCCCCCTGGGAAACGGTTCGTGAAGTATTGGTTGCATGCGGCCCACCTCCTGGTCGAAGGGAAGAAAATGAGCAAGAGCCTCGGCAATTTCTTCACCCTCCGCGATCTTCGGGCCAAGGGCTATTCGGGCCGCGAAATTCGACAACTCCTACTCTCCGCCCACTACCGGGAAACTTTCAACTTCACTCTCGAAGGACTCGACGGCGCCCGGAGCGCGCTGTCCCGCATCGATGAATGCGTGGCCAAACTGCGCGGACTCGCCACGTCTCAAACCGGTTCCGCGGACGTTGACGTTTTGGCTCGGTTCACGGAAGCCATGGACGACGACCTTAATGTTTCAAAAGCGTGGGGCGTCGTTTTTGATTGGGTGCGAGACCAGAACCGGTTGCTCGCTATTGGGGGGATGACGTCTTCGATGGCTGCGACGGCGACTGCGACGTGGGACCGCCTGGACGAGGTCTTGGGACTCGGCAGACGCCTGGAGGATCCGACACCCTCCGACGCGATGGCCCTGCTGGATGCCCGCACCGCCGCCAAGAAAGCGCGTGATTTTGCCCGTGCGGATGCCATTCGGAACGAACTGAAGGAGATGGGATGGATGGTCGAAGACACCGCTACCGGACCGAAATTGAAGCGCGTTTAGCGGGGTTCCAATCTGCCCGCATGACGTGGAGAATTGGGTCTCTGAGGTAACCTTTGTCTGTGTACGCCCTTCGCAACCTGAGTTGCTTCGATATTCCGGAGTTGGTGCCCTACCGGACATTGCGGCGACAGTTTGATCATCTGGGACGGGGTTTTTTTGTGGCCGAAGGCGAGAAAGTGGTGCGCCGGCTGATCGAGACCTCGTTCGAAATTCAGTCCGTGCTCTTACCACCCAAATGGCAGGCCGAGTACGAAGAGTTGCTCTCGAAACGATCCGAGAACGTTGATTTATTCGTCGCATCGGTCGAGTCCATCGAAGATCTGGCTGCTGTTTCAATTTACCAGAGTGTGCTGGCGGTCGCCCGGGTACCCGCTCCGACCCCGATGAGCGCCTTGCTTGCGTTACATTCGCCGAGGCTGTTGCTTGCCCTGGACCATGTCACCAACGCGGAAAATGTCGGTGCCGTGATCCGAAGTGCGGTCGCCCTGGGCGCTCAGGCGGTTTTGGTCGGCGGCGGCACCTGTCATCCCTACCTGCGCCGGGCGGTACGTGCCTCCATGGGATCGATTTTTCAGGTGCCGTACCTTCCTTCGGGTGATTTGGCCCAATCATTGCTCGAATTACGTGAGGCTGGCGTCCGGACGGTGGCGGCGCATCCGAGCTCAAACAGTCGGCAACTGGGTGAATTCAGTCTCGGATCGGATGTCTGTGTCGTGCTGGGCTCGGAAGGTGCCGGGATTTGCGAGGCGGTATTGGCGGCGTGCGAGGTTCACGCGGCGATTCCGATGAGAGCGGGGGTTGATTCTCTCAATGTCGCGGCGGCCGCTGCCGCGTTCTTCTACGAAGCAGACCGGCAGCGGCGGCGGCAATAAGTGGTTTCGAAGCAAAAGAGGCCCCCTGTGAACAATTTGCGCCATCGGCGATCGAAATCTCGCCGAATTATAGGTAACGCATTGACTCGGTGAATACCCGATGGGTAAGGCTTACCTCACTGAGCGTTTGTCGTCCCGTTCCAACGCTCGACGTCGGCAATGGGTACCAAAATTCGCCTCTCAACACACCAGCATGGCACCGGCCGCCCCTCCGTGGCAGTGCTCGGCGTGGGATGTTTTGCGCACGGGGTGGCGTCGATTCTGAAGGAGGATGGCGCGGACGTTGCCGTGGGATTGACCCGGGATTACGGGCACTGGGCCCCGGCGCAGGTTGCGCCCGTCACGCCATTGCAGCATGGCAGGGGATTGATCGAGTGGCTGGAGCGGTGCCAACCGGAGGTGATAGTACCGCAATCGATCGAATGGGCGCAATGGCCGGCGGCAGAAGAATTGATCAAACGCCGTGCCCCCATTCTTTGCCCGACCGGCGATGCGCTCTTGTTGGAGCGAGATCGCGACTTTGCCCGGCAACTGTGCCGGCGGTTCCGCATCCTGTTTCCTCAGTCATTTCGTGCGGCCAATCGTTCCGAAGCTCAACAGTGGCTCGATCGCCACCGGCGCCCCTTCGTCATCAAGAATCCTCTCTGCGGTCCCCATAGTCCGGTTCATACCGTCGTCTGTGAGTCGGTCGCCGAGACGCGCAGCTGGCTCGATCAGATCAACGATTCGGAAGGGGTTTTTCTCCAGGAATATCTCGGGCGCGCTGAAGTCGGGCATATCGCCCTCGTCAGTGGCGGCGAGGTGTACTCGCTCGTGACCAATCAGGAATACAAACGGGCGTTTGATGGCAACCTCGGCATCGTGGCCGGGGCACCGTTGGGCGGACTGATTGAGCGGGATCCGGACGACAAGTACGGGCTGGCGCGTGAATTGATTCGACCCTTGTTGCCGTGGTTTCGCGCGGTCGGTTTCCACGGACCGGTGCAGGTGACGGCCATGCGGCACCGCCACCGCTGGCATGTGCTGGAGTACAACGTCCGACTGGGTGTCACGAGCGGCACGATGATCCTGCGTTCGTTAGAAAATCCTCTGGCGGTGTTGCGAGGAGTGGTTCGCAACGAGCCCTTGCAGATCCGCTGGATCCCGCGTCGGAATTTCGGCTGCTCGGTGACCTTGGCCGGCTATGGGTATCCCTACACCCAACTCCAGGGTCCACGCGTGCCGGTGGAATGTCGTGGGCGGCCGACCTGCGATATCTGGTGGAATGAAGTGGAGGGCGATGGACGCGGGGTGTTATGGGCCGTCGGTCACCGGTTGGCGGACATCAACGGGCTGGGGCCGACTGCGGCCGCAGCGACGAGGCGGGCCTACGAAAACATCCGGCGCCTTCGCAGTCTCGGTAGTTATTTTCGGCAGGACGTCGGCCAGAGCCTCTGGCCACCGGGAAATTCATGAACGAGCCTGCACAAATTCGGCCGGCGTGGATTGAGATCAATCGGGCGCGCCTCCTTGAAAATTGGAAGCGAATTGTCGCGGACAAACCCGCGGGAGTTTCCCTGCTAAACGTCGTCAAGGCGAATGCCTATGGTCATGGTGCGATTGAAGTCGCTCGTGTTGCTCTGTCTTCCGGAGCGAAGTGGCTGGGCGTCGCGACGCTGGACGAAGCGCTCGCCTTGCGCCGTGCCGACATTCGAGCGCCAATCTTGATGATCGGCGAACGTCTCCCCGAGGAACTGCCCTGGTGTGCCGAGCACTGCCTGACGGTTGCCACCGGGGAGCCCGACACACTCAGAGCCTGGGATCAGCTTGGCCGCGATCGCGGCACTCGATTGCCCGTCCACCTCAAAGTCGATACGGGCATGAGCCGGTTTGGAGCCCGTTGGACCGCGACGGAAGATTTGTTCTTGGGGGTGCTTAACGCGCAAGGCGTGGTTTGCGACGGTTTGTTCACTCATTTCGCCCAATCCGATGAATCCGACAAGACGTTTGCACGTCAGCAATTGGCCCGGTTTCAAGAGGTCGTGGTCCAGGCGCATCAGTGCGGTCTGACCCCGCGCTGGCTCCACACGGCCAACAGCGGCGGATTCCTCGATCTGCCCGAGACTCACTTCAACCTTGTCCGCATCGGTATTCTGCCCTTGGGTGTCTATCCATCGAGCGTCTGTCGACGGATTCCCGGCATTGAGCCCGTGATGACCGTTAAGGCGCGCCTCTCGGTGGTGAAGACATTGGAGAGCGGTGACTCGGTGGGTTACGGAATGCGCTGGAAGGCGGAGGGGTCCCGGCGGGTGGGAATCGTTCCCCTGGGGTATGGGGACGGGTTTCCCCGGATCCGAAATGCGGGCTGGGTGCTCGTTCGCGGTCAGCAGGCGCCGATTTTGGGTTCCGTGGCCATGGATGCCTTTGCGGTGGATATCACCGGCATCGCGGACGCCGCCCGGTGGGATGAGGTCGTGGTGATGGGAGGGCAGGGGTCGCTGGAGATTACCGCCCAGGATATCGCCCGATGGAAAGGGAGCGTGAGTTACGATATTTTGACTGGCTGGCGAAACCGTCTGCCCCGGTTTACCGTGTGAGTCGAACCCTTTGTTCTGGCGACCGTTAGTGGATTCAGTAACGCTGCCCTTCTTCACATGCGCCTGGTCTTTTCTGAAGCGCCGCCGGATTATTCGCGCTATCTATATCCGTACATTGTGTGGGCATTTCCGGAGGCTGGGGAGACGCCCGCTGATTTCTTTGCCCGGGGCTTCCTGCCGGGGTCGCCGCGGTTGGATCGCTTTTATCTCTGTCGCAACCTTCGAGTCCACCTAAAGGCATTTGCTCCGTCCTCTGAAAACAGGCGTATTCTGCGTAAGTTTAGTCATGTCGAAGTTCTGCTCATCCCACGTTCGGAGTTCGACTATTCGGACGATCGGCGGCGGCGTTGGCTGCGCTTTGCGGCCGAACGATTCGGGGCTGAAGTAATGCCCGAGGATCGACTCAACCGCCTGATGGCGTCACCCGTGGTTTCACATATTCTCCAATTTCACGTGACACAGGGAGGAGAGAGGCGTGAGTTGGGATGCGTTCTGATGTTTTTGGATGAGCCTCGGATTGCCTATTATTATTACGCGTTTTACGAGCTTGAGCATTTCTCCAGCAGTCTCGGGTTGTACATGATGACCTCAGCGGTGGCCTATTTCGCGCGGGCCGGGTACGGCCATTTACATCTGGGCACGTGCTATACAACGAGCGCTCTCTACAAGATCCAATTTTTGGGGATCGAATTCTTCAACGGTGCCCGGTGGTCCACAGATCTGGATGAATTGAAATTCATGGTTCGCCGGAATGTCGAGGGTTCCTCCCGGGTGCACCTCCTTGAAGATCCGGATTATTCAAGATTTTTGAATGGCGGTTCGCCGGCAACTCACGCGTTGGGCAGTGAGTTTCGGGTGGATGAATCCGTCTAAAAAAAGGGCCGGCCCCCCCTGCGGGACCGGCCCTTGATGGAGCGAGGGTTTGCTAGGATAGATCGAGGGTGCCGTAGGTGATCGGAGTTATTTCACGGCCCGTTCCATCCGTGACCTTGCGGGTCGTTGAATCGAAGTAGCACATGACGCCGAGCCGTTCCGACATCTCGGCCAACGAAATAACCGTCTGCACCTTGGTCGCGAGGTCGATGTTTGCATTCGGCTGTTTATGCAGCCGGATGCTTTCGAAGAGGTTCCGATGATGCGCTGGAACGCTTTCCGCTTCAAAGGTTTGGCTGATTTCGGGATCGATCTCCTCGGCAAAGGGACGTTCGGGTCGCAGTTCGACCTTGTTGCTCGACATGTCGAGCGTCGCCTTGTGCCCCCGGATTCGCTCGAGGCTGCCCTGTTCGTTCACGGTGCTGGAAGTGATGTGCATGACCATGCCGCTCGGGAATTCGGCGATCAGTTGGATAATCTCGGGCACGTCGCGCGTGTAGGCGGTCTTGCTGTCGCCGTCGGCCTTCGAATCCGTGTTCACCTTTTTATTGCCGACCGCTGCGACCCGGGTGGGGAACTCGGGATTGCCAGTGGCCAGCATGTACGGGTGGAGCTTATGCGGGAACAGATCGCCGAGGAGACCGGCGCAGTAGGGGTAATACTTCCGCCAGCGGAAGTAGTGGTCTGCATTGAAACCCACCTGTTTCTTGATCTGGTTCCCCATCCATAGAGTCCAATTGAGATCTTCCGGCGTGGCCCAACTCTGGACCTTGTAGTTCCACTCGCCCTTCGGAGTGTTGCGCATGTAGCTGCCCTGGCTCATCACGACGGGGCCGATCTTGTCCGCCTTGATCCATTCCGCGGCCTTGTGCCATTTCATGTCCGAGCAGCCCTGAGAGCCGACTTGGAGAATTTTTCCCGTGCTCTTCACGGCGTCGTACAATTGAAAGGCTTCGCCCATGTATCGGCACATCGGCTTCTCGACATACACATGCTTGCCAGAGTGCAGCGCCGCCAGACTCACCTTGGTGTGCCAATGGTCCACTGTGGCACAAAAAATGACGTCGATATCCTTCCTGGCAATCACATCTTCGTAATGCTCGTAGCCCTTGACGTCGCTTCCCACGAGCTTCTGGGCATTGACAATGCGGGTTTTCGACACGTCGCACAACGCTGCAACGGCCGTGTTATTCTCGGCCGCGTATTTGTGGACATTCGTGACGTGAGCCCCGAATCCCTGACCGCCGATGCCGACGAATCCACAAACGATGCGATTATTCGCGCCGGTCACATTGGCGCTTGGCGCCTGATTTTGGCCGTAAACGGGCGTCTTGAACTGGTTCGCAACGGCGGCCGCCGCCGCCATCCCCGTCGTGCGTTTGAGGAATCCGCGACGTGAATCGCCGCCTTTGTGCTGTGTTGAGGACATAGTTTGTGTTTTGTACTGAACTGGTTTCCGTGGTAAGCGCAATCAACGGTAGCAAGACGGCATTCCGGGTCAACGCGTGAAATTGTGCCTCCCCGGTTGTTGTGTGGACTACTCCCTCACCCTTCCCCGAAAGAATCCCTGCCCCGCATAGAGATTTCTTCGGCTGATTGGGCGTCATGTAGGTTTCCGTCTCTTCGGCGGTGTCGAGGCCACTTGGGCGCTGTGGACTTTATACCAGACCATCGCCTGTAACTCCCTTAATC
>CAMDJH010000275.1 GCA_945900455.1 Akkermansia muciniphila | reverse complement strand
ACCAATCCTGCACGAACCGGATTCAAATCAATGTACGCCGCCACGGTCCGAAGTGCCGTCATGGAATCTTCCACCAATACACTCGTAAATCGCTCCGCCCACAATGTCCCAAATCGTCCCGTTGTTTTGTTGTACCATCGGCTAAAGCGCTGTTTGAACTCCTTCATGAAGGCGGACACATCCCCCATTCGACTCACTATCGATTCGCGAATATCCGGATCAATCTTCCCACGCAACTTCAAACTTTCCTGCGCCAGCACCGTCAGGATTCCTTTCTTCCCATAAAACGCCGCCATCTTGGCCAGGAGTTGCTCATCAGAAAGTTCAACTCGAACCGGCACGCGTACGAGCAAGTGGAAGTGATTGGACATCATGCAGTAAGTGATCACCTCCACATCGCAAAATTGGGCAAGTTTTCCGAGAATTCCGACGAGTTTCGCCTTCCCCAGATCGTCCAGCAGCCTCTGACCGCCGACGATCCGCGAGATGCAGTGATACACGGCCGATTCCCCAGTGAGTTTGATGCGAGCCATTCTCATAACGTTTTCAAACGATGACCAGGGCAGCCTCCATCAAGAAGGGTGGAGTGTCAAATACATTGAACCTGTCACTACTTATACTTATTTATCCAGCGCATCGCGGCTCTCTGAGCCAGTCAACGATTGGTAGGCACCCTCAGACTTGCGCCTGCCGCTGCGGTTGCCACTCTAGGGGCTCATGACGACTCCGTCTCCACTGGGATTGCACCGCTCCTTCGGGTTTGGCGACCGCCTAGGCTTGGCTACGCCGGGCCATGTGGCCGCCTTACGCCGTGTGCCCGGCTTTGCACCGATTTTTGCCCAACAGTCGATCCGCGAAATGGCCCGCACCCAGCGGACTCCCGAAGAGGTGATGCTCGCCGCTCAAAACGCTGTGTCCGCCGCTGGCTTCACCGGAAAGTGGGGTGCCGACGGGGATCACTTGAAAACACCGGAAGACGTCCAGCGGGTGGCCGCCGCCGGTTTTTGCTTCTTTACCATCGATCCCAGCGCTTTTGTCAACAATGCGGCGGATACGATGGCGGAGATTGAAGTTCGGGCTGAAGTGGAGCGGATTCGTGCGGACGGCACCTTCGCCGGGGTGGAATTTCGGGAAGTTTATTTGGGGCAGGAGTTCCCAGCCACGGAGGGTGCTCCGCTCAAGTTTACGTCGGGGGATCTCGAACGGGCGGTGGTGAAATACGGCCGTGCCATCGCTCACTGCGAACGCATGGGCAAGGCCATTGCCAGCGCCTGCGGCTCCCGCGCCTTTGAAATTGAAGTGTCGGTTGACGAGACGGACTCGCCCACGCGTCTGCTTGAACATCTCTTTTTTGGACTGGAACTGCGACGGCGAGGTGTGCCGCATGTGGTGAGTCTGGCCCCGCGATTCATCGGCGATTTTGAAAAAGGGATCGACTACCGAGGGGATCACGCGGCGTTTGAATCCCAGCTGCGGCACCATGTTGCCATCGCCCGGTATTGCGGCCCTTACAAAATCAGTATCCATAGTGGGTCGGACAAATTTTCGATTTATCCGGCGATTGGCCGCGTCTGTGGCGAACTGCTCCATGTTAAGACGGCGGGAACCAGCTATCTCGAAGCACTTCGGGTCGTCGCCCGCTGCGAACCGTCCTTGTTCCGCGAAATCGCCCTGTATTGCCGCGGACGCTTCGCCACGGACCGTGCCAGCTATCATATCAGCGCCACGGATGAGGCCGTCGCCGCCCTGCCTGCTTTCACGGGTCGGACGGAGGAAGCCGCTTATCTGGATGAGGTGGTGGGGCGGCAGTTGCTTCATGTCACTTTTGGAAGTGTTTTGACCGCCGGCGGCGATTCGCGGGGGCGACGGTTCAAAGCGGGGATTCTCGAGTGCCTTCATCGCCACGATTCCCTGCATCAGCAATTCCTTGAATCTCACTTCACTCGCCACCTATCTCTACTCAATGCCGGCTGATGACGCTGGCAACGACGAAACGCTTGCGCGAAGTTTAGAAATTCATACGGTTCGTGGAGTTTTTACGCTTCGCGCCTCGTCTCACCTTTTTCAAACGTTCTCTCTTTTGCCATCTCTGACCCCAATTATTTCCTATCCCTAGCATGCTGACCCTTTCTGATTGCGAAAAGTCCTACGCCGGCCGAACCCTTTTTTCTGAAGTTACCCTCCAAGTAAACCGTGGCGACCGCATCGGGTTGGTCGGACCCAACGGTGCTGGAAAAACCACTCTCTTCAAACTGATCCTAGGGCAGGAGGAACCCGATTCCGGATCGGTCACTTTCCAGCGGGGTGCGACCGTTGGATTTCTTCCCCAGGAAACCGCACCTGCCGGCGAAGAAACAGTCATTGAACTGGTCTGTAGCCTTCCGGCCTCCGGCATGGGGCACGAAGATGATGCAGAAATGGAGTTCGACGGTTCCGCGGTGGCAAAGGCAAAGCGAATTTTGAAGGGCCTCGCCTTCCGGGAAACCGATTTCGATCGCCCCGTGAAAACCTTGAGCGGTGGTTGGGTTATGCGGGCGCATCTCGCCCGGTTGCTCGTGCAGGAGCCGGATCTGCTCATGCTGGATGAGCCGACCAACCATCTTGATCTCGAGACATTGATCTGGTTTCAGCAATACCTGAAATCGTATCCCGGCGGGATCCTCCTGATTTCGCACGACCGCGAATTCCTGAATCAACTCGTCACCCACATTGTCGAGCTCCGCCAGGGCCGACTCTGGCGGTACCGCGGCAACTACGACGCCTATCTCGAACAACGCGCCGCCGCCGAAGAGCAGCAGCTCGCTGCGTATAAGAATCAGCAGCGGGAAATCGAGCGTCTGATGGATTTTGTGACGCGATTCCGTGCAAAGAATACCAAGGCTGCCCAGGCTCAGAGTAAGTTGAAGCAGATCGATCGCATGGAGAAAATCTCTGCACCTGACGCGGCGTTGGCCACCGTCGATTTTAACTTCCCTCAACCCGAGAAGAGCGGCCAACGCGTCATTACGCTGCGCGAAGTTCATTTTGCCTATGGGGATCACTCGGTCTATCGCGGAATTGATTTCGAAGCGGAACGCGGTGCCCGCGTCGTCCTGGTCGGCCCGAATGGCTCCGGTAAGTCAACGCTTCTCAAATTGCTCGCCGGAGTTCTCACTCCGACTCACGGGGAACGGGATGAGGGCCTGAAGGTTCGCGTCGGTTACTATTCTCAGTATCGCACCGAAATGCTCCAGTCGGGTCGCACCGTTCTCGCCGAGGCGCTCGATACTCCGGCTCGCGTCACAGAACTTGCTGTTCGTTCTCTGCTCGGCTGCTTCCTCTTCCGCGATGACGATGTGTTCAAAAAAGTCGACGTCCTCAGCGGTGGCGAGAAAAGCCGACTTGCCCTCGTAAAAATTCTCCTTGATCCGCCCAATCTACTGCTCATGGACGAACCCACAACGCATTTGGACATGTCGAGTATTGATGCGTTGGTTGCTGCCCTCACGGAATTCACCGGCACCGTAATCTTTATCAGTCACGATGTTCACTTCATCCGATCCATTGCCTCGCGGGTCGTGCATATCGATGCGGGGCGGCTAACCAGCTACGCGGGAGACTATGCCTATTACTTGGAGAAAACGCGGGCTGTTTCTGCCCGGGCAGCTCTGACGGCCACGAGCGGTGACGTCGGAGCCTCGAGCCGCCCGACCAATTCGCGTCCGACCGAAGCCGTCGCTCGAACCGCTGCCGGAAATGGGGCGGGTTCGCAAAAGGACCGACGTCAACAAGTGGCGGATGTCCGGAAGTTGGTCTCTGCCCAGCGGCGGTTGGTAGCAGATCTTGAGGCGCACATAGCGGCCTTGGAGGTGCGTCAGGATGAACTGGCTACCGAACTCGAAAAACCCGCCACCTACGAAACCCCGGGACGGGCGGTCGAAATTAATCGTGAGTTAAAAATAGTCGTCGATGAGATGGCGGAAAAAAATCGTGCGTGGGAAGACGCCGCGAAGCGCTTGTCCGATCTGGAGTTGAGCGAATCGCCGGATCGGGTAGCGGGTTAGGGGAGTATTGTGGGCGTGTCGGCCCCGCCGCGGCGGAGGTTTATGGCTATTTTGGAGCCGGCGGTGGCGTCAGCGGAGGGGCCCCAATCGTGTGAAGACGGGGCGGGCGAGTGGCTGGGCCACTGGCGGCATTGGTACCCGCCGGGGAAGCACCCGTCATCCGTTCAGCCCATTCGCCACGGTTATTGCGAAGTTTCGCCAATTGATCTGCATCCAGCACGGGGCGCAGACGGGAGATGAAGGCGCGGCGATGCTCCGCGAGCTCCGCCTCGTATTGCCCAATCTCAGCTACTTTGGCTTTGATTCCGACGGAATCGGCTGTTGGCGAGAACATGTAGTCCTCGAGTTCCTTCCTGGCACGGGTCAGTTTTTCCCGAATCGGCGCGCTCACCTTTAGGTTTTCCTCGCGCGCGGATCGAATTGCCGCACGCTGTGAGTCCGTCAAGTTGGGGGCACCCTGCCAAAGGTTCGGGCGAATGGGAGGTAGGGGTTTGGCGGGCGGCGCTGCGGGCGGAGTCCCCAGAGCGGCCGGGGCCGATGCGGTGGATGTCGGTGAGATTGGCGGGGAAACGGGCGGTAGTTCGGCTCCGATCAGTTGCCAGCACGCAAGTCCGAGGACGAAAGAAAGAGAATTAGTTTTCATCAGCAATTATTCCAACTGACCCAACGGGTGGGGCAGTCTACGCGGCGGAAAGACTGATTCCGGCACGTTCCGGTTGCAATGGTCAACATGGGCGCATCCCGAAGTTGTTGGAGAAGGTAGCGGACGCCGCGCTGCGGCGTCCCCGCGCCGTTCAGGCGCGGCACGAACTGCGCAGCGGCCCTGTCACCCGCTGGACGCGGGCGGGGTTGTCGCAGCGCGACAACCTCTACCAACAACTTCGCGATCCGCCCGCGCGCTGACGCAACCGTTGAAATCCGTTCAATTTAGGGGCAGGCTCTCGGCATGCGCATTGTTCTCGTTGCCTTGGCCGTCTGGCTGCTTTCCGGCTTGGGGGTTCGAGCGGAGGAGGCGCCGCCGCGCAATCCCGTCGTGTCCCCGGCGCTGCAGAAGTTGATGGACGAAGATGACCAGGCTCGCGAGGACGTGGAGAAATGGAGCGAGGAAGCCAATCATCCCATCAATCCCGAAACGGCACCTTTGAAGGTGACGTTGCAGAAAAAGATCGACGAGCGGTTGAGAGCGGTCCGCAGCGGGTACGAGGAGTTTCTGAAGAGAGAGCCAACGAATGCGCCTGCACACTTAGCGTACGGCAGTTTTCTTGGAGACATGGGAGATGAAGATGGCATGGTGCAACATTGGGAGAAAGCACGGGAGTTGGACCCGTCAAATCCCGCCGCATGGAATAACTTGGCCGGGCATTTCGCGCACAAAGGTCCCATTGAGAAGGCATTTCCCTACTATGAAAAGGCCATCGCACTGAACCCCAAGGAATCCCAATACTGGCATACTCTTGGCACCGTCGTATTCCTGTTTCGCAAGGATGCCCAGGAGCGATACCACACCAATGAACAGGGTGTATTCGCCAAGGCTCTCGATCTATACGCTCACGCCATGGAATTGGATTCAACCAATTTCATCCTGGCGAGTGACATTGCGCAAACGTACTACGGCATCAAACCGGCTCCGGCGACGAACGAGGAAGGGAAGCGGCTGGCGGAAAGCCGTTTGAACCAGCAGGCGCTGGTGGCGTGGACCAATGCCTGGAAACTCGTCGGCGGGCCGATCGAGGATCAGGGTGTGAAGATTCACATTGCCCGCTGGAAGATCCGCGAAAAGCGATTTCAAGAGGCCCGGGATCTACTCACCGGAGTGACCAACGACGTTTATCTCGAGGTCCGCAGACGCATCGAACGGAACATTTCGGAAAAAGAACGCGAAATGCTGAAGTAGCCTCCCTCTTCCGCGCGGGTTGAGTCGGTGTTTCCATTGCGCTCGCGCCTGGGTTTCCTGTTCCTGGAACCGAGTGTGACGAGGCCTTGCCACGTTTAGCCGAAGCCTATTCTCAGAGCCATCAAAGGAGTGGCAAATCAGTGAAGTTCGGCACGAGGCTGCGCCGTCCGGAGGGCGCAGGGAATTGACTCAGTCAACGTTTCCCGGAATTCATCATCGCGTCGCGCCGGGCCCTGAACTCATTGCCGGGCCGCCATTCGGGCCAAGTGTCGCCATTGGCGACGCGGAGTCCAACTTGCAGCAGGAACTCGGTATCCTGCGCCGCGCCCTCGAAAGTCCAGTCGGCGCGCACTTCATCGGTGACCTTGTGGTAGTCGTTCGCGATATAGTCCTGAATTAGTTTTTCGCCGAAGTCGGCGGGTTTGCCGATGAAGTGGGTGCCTGATTTCGCGTAGTAGGCGGGTACGCCGACCTTTGCGAATTCAAAATGGTCGCTGCGGTAGTAGGTGCCGTTCTCGGGATGGGTATCCGGTGTCATCGTCCGACCCTGGCTCGCAGCGACTACGGTACCGACGTCATCCAGCGTCGATGCCCCGAAGCCGATGGCAGCCATGTCGCGGGTGGGTCCGAATGGATTTGCGCCATCCATGTTGATATTGGCCAGCGTCTTCGTGAGCGGGTAAAGCGGGCGCTGCGCATAGAACCGCGATCCGAGTAAACCTTTTTCTTCGGCGGTGACCGAGAGGAAGAGAATGCTGCGTTTGGGTTGTTGCGCCGAAGGCAACGCGCGGAAGGCCTGAGCTAATTCGAGCAGCACGGCGACGCCCGCGGCGTTGTCCGCGGCTCCGTTGTAAATCTGGTCGCCCTCAAGCTTTGGGTTTCGACCGAGGTGATCCCAGTGCGCGGTGTAGACCACATACTCATCACGGAGTTTGGGATCGGAACCCGGGAGTCGGGCGATCACGTTCTTGGAGTCGACGTTCCGGAGCTCGCTATCGATGGTGAATGACGCCTTGGCACCGAGCGCGACCGGCTTGAAATCGCGACTGAGGGCGGCTTTTTTGAGGGCAACGAAATCCTGGCCGCAGGCCGCGAAGAGTCGAGCGGCGGCGTCGATCGTAAGCCATCCTTCCATTGCCAAATGGTCTCGGTTGCCATCGGGTGTTCGGATTTCAAAATTTTCCCGACTCCGACTACCGATGATGACCGCGAAAGGGTAGGCGGCGGGACCGGTCTCGTGGACGATGAGGCAGGCGGCGGCGCCGCGAGCGGCTGCAGTTTCGTATTTGTAAGTCCAGCGGCCATAGTAGGTCATGGCCTTGCCGCCGAAAATCGTCGGATCAAGCTGACCGGTTTGTGGGTCGTTCACAGGCGGGTCGTTGACGAGCATGACGACGGTTTTGCCGCGAACGTCGACGCCCTTGAAGTCGTCCCAATTGAATTCGGGCGCGATGACGCCATAGCCCAAGAAGACGACGTCGCTGTCTTTCGCTGCCACGTGGGGCGACACTCGACTGGTCGGACCGACGAAGTCGTTGATGGGGGCCATCGGGACGATCTTGCCGTCGATGTCGAACGAAAGCGTCGAGTGCGAGGTGATGCCGACCAGCGCGACATTTTGGAGGTAGGTGCCGTCCGGATTGCCGGGCTGCAGCCCGAACTTCTTGAACTCGCGCACGAGGTAGGCAACGGTCTTTTCTTCGCCCGAGGAGCCTGGGGCGCGACCTTCCAATTCATCCGAGGCGAGTACCTTAGTCCGGGCAAGAATACGCGCCGGGGAGATGGTCGTGGGAATTTGTGCAAACGCAAACGGTGCCGCGCACACCAGGGCGAGCGGAAGGAGCTTGCATATTGACGTTGCGGGATCCGTCGAGCAGTGGTTTCGCATCCGCTTCATTTGAAGGAGAGTGGCTGCGTCCGAGATTTGGGTGCATCTCACGGAAAGGGTGGTTTTCTCGAGTGACAGTAAGATGAGATAAAAAATGCGCTGAGATTGCGAAGAGATTGTGGTCAGCCAGAAGGCTGGACGGAGAACTGCGCGTGTGGGAATAACTGCTGCCAGTAGCCGTTTCG
>CAMDJH010000274.1 GCA_945900455.1 Akkermansia muciniphila | reverse complement strand
GATTAAGGGAGTTACAGGCGATGGTCTGGTATAAAGTCCACAGCGCCCAAGTGGCCTCGACACCGCCGAAGAGACGGAAACCTACATGACGCCCAATCAGCCGAAGAAATCTCTATGCGGGGCAGGGATTCTTTCGGGGAAGGGTGAGTCGCTTGCCGGCGCACTCCAAAAGCTCGGGCAGTGCCGAGCGAAGTTTTCTAATGCACGCATTTACGCAACGACTGCTACTCCATGAACGGCCCCCTCACCCTGCCCTCTCCCCCCGCTCCGAGCGGGGGGCTGGAGATTGGCCATTCTTCAAGGATCGACACTGGGCGGCCCAACGGGCCGCTAGAACTTAGCCCAGCTGAGGCCATCAGGCCGATGCCCTGGGTACGCTACGCCCGTACATCCGGCGCCCTGAAATGGGCGCGAGAGCCCGATATTTGCGCGTCGTTGCAGCGTCCGCTCTGTGCGCCTATACACTAATACAAAATTACAACCGATTAACGGCACGAGAGGGATCGACCCTCTCGCTCCCCTTCAGGGCGCCGATCGTTGGGTTCGAAGATTCCCAGGGCATCGGCCAAGGGGCCTCGGCCCTGGACTGGATCTTACGGCCCGTTGAGCCGCTCGGTTTCAGAATGACCAATCTCCAGACCCATGGCTGACGCCATCGGCTGCGTTCTGACGGCGCTCCGCGCCTCCGGAGTACGCCTCAGCTGTTAGAAGAGCGTCCATCTTGTATTCCCAGGAATAGCCAGTTGGATTCTGTCGTCATCCCGATAAAGATGCAAAAAGCACCGCGAGGTTTTATCCCCGCGGTGCCTCGTGAATTCCGTTCAACGTCCGCTCACCGAGTCGCGTTGTTGCCGCAGCCAGTTCCTAAGGGGGAACAGAAGGTCGCAACGACCCGACCCCAACCCTTATGACCGGGCGCCGGGCCGTAGCCAGGCTCCACCTCAACCACGACAATCTTCCGCGTGGTCCCCGAAATAACCGATCCGTTTTTCACCACCAAACTGGAAACAATCACGCCCATGAATTTCGGTACGGTCGACGGCGGATTCGAGCTGTTGCCCGGCCGGCTCGTCCACGCGCTCCCGCATGTCGGCGTCGTTACGTCGTTCTCAAAGCCCTTGAATGCGCTCGGAATTTTCTGCCCACCGCTCATCCCGCTCATCGGGTTGTTCTGCTCCCACTGCGGACCCCAGAAGTTCACCCTGGCATTAAGGGCAATATTCACTCGGTCGCCGATTATGAACTCACCGCCTTCGGGGTATTCGAACGGCGTGGGTGTGGGTGTGCAACTGTTGTTGATCGCATCCAGCGCGGTTTTCAAGCATTCCTGCGCGGCCCGATTCGGGTCCCCCGCCGGCGTGTAGCCATCCTGCGACAATTGTGCGTCGATTGCCGCGATAAACTGGCTTGCCGTCATGAATCCATCCGCATTGCAACTAGGCGTTGGAATGATTGATGCCGGTTGATAGAAACCGTGGATCACGTCCAGTTGGAACGCGGCAAATTGCAGCGACACCTGGAATGCCATATTGATTGCGGTGTGATCACCCAGCCACGCTATCAGCGACGACTTATTCGCCGAGAGACTTCCTGTAAAGTCCCGGGCGCTTCCATCCGACTTTCGCAAGGAGAGTGCAGAAAGCGTAGAAAAATCAGTTTGGGTCAAAAGGGTTTGGCCGTCGTTGCTCAACCAGTAGCTGATGCTGCAGCCGCGCCCCGGGGGTGGCGGACTCGTGTTGTTGGCATAGCCAAAGTCGACGTCGCGCCGATTTTGAGCCGCCACCACCGTGACGGTCGCCTTATCCAGCGTTGAAAGGCCGTCCACATCGTAGGTCTTAGTATATCCGGCAGGGCGTTGTACGGCAATCGAGTAAGTTCCCGCAAGCAGATTGCTGAACGCGTAGATTCCGTTAGCCCCAGTCTTTGTGGATCCCACAATGACATTCGCCGCATCCTTCAATATAACTGTAACGCCAACTAAACCGGCTTCCGCCGGATCCTGCGCCGCGTTCCAGTTTGCATCACTCCACAGCCGGTCGCCAATGCTGGCCAGATCCGTCCGCAATCGGTATCCGAAATCGATGTTGGTCAAATCAGTCGCGAATCCCAGAGTTACCGCGGTGACCCCCGGTGTGAACACGCCGTCATAGTCATACGTCGCCGCAAGATTGGCCGGGACCGTAACCGTCACCGTATAAGTTCCCGGCCAAAGATTCCCGAAGGAGTAACTGCCATTGGGGCCGGTGATTGCCGTCGCCACAATATGAGTTGCGCCATCGCGCAACGTCACCGTAGCAAATGCCAAACCCAGTTCACCAGCATCTTGGTTTCCATCCCCGTCTTCATCAATCCAGACTCGATCGCCGATCGAGGAGAGAATTGGCGAGTAGATGAATCCGAAATCGACATCCGTCCGATCCTGCCCAATTCCCAGGGTCAGGGTTGCCTGGTTGGCCGTGGCGATTCCATCGAAGTCGTAAGTGGGGTTGTAGTAATCCGCCGGGGGTGTCACCCGAATGGTGTATTTTCCGGCGCCCAATCCGTTAAACGTATAGTACCCGCCCGCCGACGTCACATTGGTCGCCTGGGCGATGTTTGAAGCATTGTACAACACAACGGTCACCCCAACGAGACCCGTCTCAGTACCATTGAGCAGGCCATCGCCATTGGTATCTTCCCACACGCGATCCCCGATGCTACCGGGGGGCGGATCATACAGATATCCAAAATCAACGTCGCGCCGATTCTCGCCTGCCGCCAGGGAGAAAGTCACCCGATTGGTCGTGCTCAATCCATCCGGATCGAAAGTTTCACGGTAGTATTCCGGAGGCATCACACTCACGACATAGTTGCCGACATAGAGATTTGGAAACAGGTATTCTCCCCCCGAACCACTGACCGTAGTCGCTAAGGTGACGCTCGTCTGACTAATAGTGAGTGTGACGCCGCTGAGCCCCGGTTCTCCGGTCTCCTGCATCCCGTTGCCGTTGAGATCCTGCCATATGCGATCACCGACCGACCCGATCGGCGGCACATACTTGTAACCGAAGTCCACATCGGACCGGTTCTCGCCCGCATTCAGAATGACCCCGGCGACACCAGGGCTGCCAATGCCATCCGCATCAAATGTTGGCACGTGATGGGCTGGAGGCTGAACGTTCACCGTGTAGGAACCCGCCAGAAGATTACTGAAACCGTAGGTGCCATTCAGGCCGGTTACCTTCGTTGAGATCACACTCGCTCCCTGACGCAGTTCAACCGTGACGCCACTCAACCCCGATTCGCCATTGTTGTACAGGCCGTCCCCGTTCGCATCGCTCCAGACGAGATCTCCGATGGAACCGATGATGGATTGGTATCCAAAGTCAATATCGCTGCGGTTTTGGTTGATACCCATCACGACCACGGTTGTTCCCGGCGTGCCCACGCCGTCCTGATCAAACACGGCAGCGTGATTCAAGGGAGCTGTGACCGTGAGGGTGTACGTGCCCGAAAACACACTGTTGAAGCGGTAAGTGCCGTTCGCCGCAGTCACCGTGGTTGCCAGCGTTGTGGAACCTTGGAGTAAAGTCACCGTGACCCCGCCTAATCCGGACTCAACCCCGTCTTCGATTCCATTCTCGTTCGTGTCCAACCAGACCAAATCCCCAATGCTTCCCGGCAGCTCCTGGTAACCGAAATCAACGTCCAAATGGTGTTCACCGGTCCCCAATTCGACGAGAACCCTATCGGGCGAGTCGATCACCCCATCCAAATCGTACACTGCAATATGTCCCGCCGGCGGAGTGAGGGTCACCAAATAGGTCGATTCGGTCAGATTCTTGAAGAGGTAGCGTCCATTCGCATCCGTCGCGATTGACGGTGTGCCCCCTCCAATGAGGTCTTCCAAAGTCACCGTCACATTGGCTAGGCCCGGTTCACCTCCGTCCTGAACACCATTCCCGTTTCGATCCAACCAGACGAGATCGCCAATCCGGCCCTGGGGCCCCGCGTTTTGCGTTTGGCGGTAGCCGAAGTCCACCTCGGTCCGCGCTGCTCCGGCGGCCAGAACGACTACCGACACACTCGGCGTGTTGGTTCCGTCGAAATCGTAGGTGGCATCATACCCCGGAGGCCCCCCGGCGCTCACCGTGTATGTGCCCGCAACGATACCCGTTAAGGAATACTGCCCGTTGGGGGCCGTTATCGCGGTATACGTCCCGCCCGGACCCGATGCCGTAACGGACACACCCGACAAGCCCGGTTCACCCACCTCGGGGGTCCCGTTGCCGTTGAGATCATTCCACACCAAGTCTCCGATCGATGCCAACTGTTGGTACCCAAAGTCGACATCCGTCCGCGTAACCCCAGACACGAGCGTGACCACCGACGAACTGGGAGCCGGCACTAGCAGTCCATCCAGATCAAAGGTCGGGACGTATCCCACCGGTTGCCCGGCGGACACGGTGTAGGTTCCCGCCGGGAGGTTCGTGAACATATAATGGCCGTTGAGATCGGTCACTTCGGTGCCCACCAAGCTGTTCAGGGCATTGAATACTTGCACCGTGATTCCTTCCAACCCGGCTTCACCCCCGTCCTGGAGCCCATTGCCGTTGACATCACTCCAGACACGATCGCCGAGCCCCAAACCGCCTCCCTGATTACCAATATCCTCCCCTCTCTCCTTGTAGCCGAAATCCACGTCCATGCGGTCCTGACCGGCCGCCAAGTTGACGGTCGCCTGATTGGTGGATCCCAAGCCATCGATGTCATAGGTCGGCACAAACCCCGTTCCACTAACGGTAACCTCCACTCGATAGGTATCGGGTGGCAAATCGCCAAACGTGTAGAATCCAGTTGCATCCGACGTCGTCACCCCAAGGGAAATCCCCCCGATGAACAGTTCCACCACCGCTCCCGGGATGCCCAATTCTCCGCCGTCTTGCAGCCCGTTCCCGTTCGCGTCATTCCAAATTCGATCCCCCAAACTCGCCCGGTCGTATCCGAAATCGATGTGGGTTCGCGCCTGCGCCGCGCCGAGGACAATCTGCGTGCAGTTCGGCGTTCCGAGCCCGTCCAGATCGTAGGTCGGTGCGTACCCTCCGGGCAGGTCGGTCTTTACCAGATACACTCCAGCGAAAAGGGATTCGAAGGCGTAGTTTCCGTTGGCGTCCGTCGTCCATGACGCAATTTCACTCAAGGGATCAGCCGAGGAGTAAATGTGCACCACGACACCCGGGATTCCAGCCTCGCCCGGATCCTGAACGCCATCGCGATCGCGGTCATTCCAAACAACGCCCCCAATCGACGCATCATACGTTTGATACCCGAAGTCGATCTCCAGCTGATTTTCGCCTGGATTGAGGGCTATCGCCACCTCATTCGGAGTAAGGGTTCCGTCGTAATCCGTCGTAGGAAATCCCGCCACCGGGGGATTCAACACCACCACGTTGTATAAAGCGGACGGGAGATTTGTGAAGATGTAGAAGCCATTCGCGTCCGTGACCTGCTCCGCCAGATCAACCAAGGATTCATCGCGGAGGACAACGCTGACCCCGGCGATTCCCGGCTCACCGGGGCCCTGGAGCCCGTCCCCATCATTGTCGTACCAGACCCGATCTCCGATGCTCCCGAAGTCCGTGCTGACCGGCACGGTGTACCCAAAATCGACGTCCAGCTTGTCCTCGCCCGCGATCACCGTAAACGACGCCTCATTCGCGGTGTTGGTACCGTCCAGATCATAGTTTGGGAAATAAACCGGCGGTGGATAAACGTGCACGCGGTAGTTACCCGCCGGAACATCTCGGAACAGGTAGGCACCCGTCCAATCGGTCACCTGCGGTAGTACTCCCGCAACCGGTGCGCCCGTCCCATTCAGAAGAGTCACCACCGCTCCGCCGATTCCCGGTTCTCCCCCATCGATCGCTCCGTCACCGTTTAAATCGTTCCAAACAATGTCTCCGACAAACGAATCCCGAGGCTCATAGATATACTCCAATTCCACTGCGGCCGCCGAGGATGTTCGCAATATTTTTCGCAATTCGGCTCCGCCGGAAGCCGTCGATGCCTCGATCGCCTCCACGGTCAACGCAAGGGTGCCCGGCCCCGCAAACAAAGTCAGGTCACTACTCGGTGCAACCGAGTTGGTCGTCCGCGACGCGGAGGAGAAGAACTCCGTCCCTGCGACCACAGTGTGACCGGAATCACCTTGAAATTCAAACACGCCATCAAACGCCGTAAGGGGCCAGGTCAGAATCTTCTGTGCTGTCACTCCGACAATCGCCGAGCCGTCGGGCCGTCGCACGGTCACCGTTGCCCCAATTGCGACGGACACCGTTACCGGCGCATACAAATCAAAATTCTCAGTTTGTGCCGATCCGTCCGCAAAGTCGGTCACGGTCACTCGCACCTTCTTCAGGGTTCCCAAACTGGTGTCGAATTTGTTAAATGGGACCGAGTTCGTCCAATCGACAAGTGAAAATAATACACTCTGCGACTGAGAGACCGCCAATTCCACGGATGCCTGCAAACTTGCCGTCGTTGTCGACAGGAGGCAGGCAACACCGACGAGCGCCGCACTCGCGCGGAAACCCAAAGAACACCCGGAAGGAGGGGATGCGGACAGCGCCCAGCGACTCCGTAGGGGCGCACTGCCGTGCGCCGAGGCCGAACGGTCGGCCGACCCGCCCCACTTAACGGGCAATAGCGTCCGCAGCAAGTCGAACGTGTTGAGAGGTGATTTCATAAGCATTCCGTTATTGGATGGTCTAACCACGCCGAGTTGTAGATTCTGAGCGTTCTGAGAGAATTTGGCCTAAAGCTTCCCAAAAATAATCATTTTCACACGAAAACCATTTTCAAAGACATTCAGCCACCGGTTTGTTGCGGCGCGGGAAGTTCATTTCTGGTGGCGAGGGTACCGCGAGAAATGTTCAATTCAATAATAAAATTCCAATAAATAGTTGCCTTAATGGTCAATTCGAGAATTGTAGGGATCTTTAATTATTTGTATCTCATTCATTGAAAGAATATTAACTAAATTACAAAGAGAGTCTCACGGCATTCAATATCTGGTTTCACGACCTCATTTTAGGCGTAATATCGACTCAATTGTCCCGCCGTTCTCATGAAAACATGCCGAGCAGAACATCAAATAAGTCACATCACACACTCATGAAAGATGGAGCGGTGCGGCAGCTGCCCACTCTGGCATCCGGGCATTGTGGTGCGGACCAATGGACCTCGACATCCCTCTGCTCGCCGATCACCCCACCCACCCTGCCCTGCGCCTGAGATGGCTAGTTGACGCAAAACGGCGTCTCCGTATGGTCACACCTATCCATTTTCAAAGAAGGCATCTCTTTCCACCCTAGTGGTGTTCCGAGGACGCCTCCTTTCTGGGATTAAAGCATATGAAGCAGAGCCAAGCACAAGCACTTCTCCTGACCGCAACACTGTCAATTATGGCTGGTTGCGCTGGCACGAGTTCATCGAGCCCTGAACAGGGTCCCGGTGGTACCATTGCATACATGGTGAAAATCGAATCCAGCGAACCGGGTGCTCGAGTGGAGGTAAACGACGACTTCATCGGTAAAACGCCTGTCGATCTTCGTGTTTGGGGTGACAAAGATGGAACATTCCACAATTTCGGCGCGAGTGACTTTGTCATTCGAGTCACACCTGTGCGGGAGGGCCAAAGCCCCCAGACCAAGGTCTTCCGCACCGGGGGCTGGTTTGGGCAGGAAGATCGAATTCCGAACCGCCTGTTCTTCGACCTCGACCAGAAGAATCAGGGAGGTTTCACCGTCGATCCCGGCAAACCGCGCTATTGAGTTCATCTCATAAATCAAACCATGAAAACAACCCGACTTGCTTTCGCTACCAGTGCAATCGCTGCAATCTTGGCTATCAGCTGCTGGCAAGGGACCTCAGCGAATGAACATGCGATTCCGACCGGTAGCGAGTACCTCACGATCCGCTGGGCCGGTCGTGAGAATACCCACGTTGTTCGGCCCGGAGGGAAGGTCGAATTCATTGGCACTGAGCTGCGAAAGCTTCCC
>CAMDJH010000273.1 GCA_945900455.1 Akkermansia muciniphila | reverse complement strand
ATGCCGCGCACCAGTTCCATCACGAAGTAAGGGCGGCCGACTTCCGTCGTGCCCGCGTCAAGCACCTTGGCGATGTTGGGATGATCCATCATCGCCAGCGCCTGCCGCTCCGCCTCGAAGCGGGCGACAACCTCCTTGGTGTCCATCCCCAGCTTGATGACCTTCAGCGCCACGCGCCGCCGCACCGGTTCGAGCTGCTCGGCCACATAGACCACGCCGCACCCGCCTTCACCGACTCGCTCCAGCAATTTGTAGCGTCCGAGCGTCTGGCCAACAGCTTCATCGGGGACATCGGCAAGATCAAGCTTGAGGGTTTTGGCCGATCCCTTGTCTGACGTTCGAACTTCCGAATCGTCGTCCGGCAGGTCGGTAAGGAACGCCTCCGCTTGGGCAGACACGGCCAGCATCTGCTTCACACGCTTCTGCAGCTCGTGGTCGCCCGCACAGGCCTTGGTCAGGTAGGCGGGCCGGTCCTCGGGAGCCAGTTCCCGGACGGCGAAATAGATTGCATCCAGGTTTTTCAAAATACGCTTCCGCCCTTACATGCGTCGTCCGTCATCGAAAACGATCATCTCTTGGGGAAAAATATTGCTGCCGGCATTCACGGTTTTTCCGGAGTTTCCGGTGAGACGGACTGCAGACCAACCAATTCGAACAGCCTGACGCGGGCCACGGCCCAATGCCGGCGGATGGTGGGTTCGCTGACGCCGAGCGCGTCCGCGATTTCCTGATGTTTGAGTCCCACGAAATAGCGCAGCTTCACCACTTCGGCTTTCAGCGGATCTTCCCTGGCCAGCGCATCGAGCGCTTCATTCACCAGCAGGAGCTTGTCGTCCTCGACTGGCGCGGCGATCCGGGTTTCGTGCCATTCCACCCGTTCCTGGTCGCCGCCGCGCTTGAGTTGGGCGTGACGGCGGGCGCTGTCCACGAGGATCCGGCGCATGGCTTCGGCGGCGGCGGCAAAGAAGTGCGCCCGGTTGGCAAACTGGAAATGCTCCGCGCCCCCGAGCCGCAGATAGGCTTCGTGAACCAGCGCCGTCGGCTGCAACGTATGCCCGTCCCGTTCAGCCGCCATTTTGTGCGCCGCGATCGCCCGCAATTCGGCATAAACCTGACCATAGAGCTGGTTCAGTGAATGGGCGTCGCCATTGGCCGCATTCCCCAGGAGCGTGGTCAGGTCGTTCATGGGACCGCAGGCTAAACGATTTGAACTGAAACGCTCCTTAAATCAATCGACCGAGCGAAATCCACTTCCCGGACCGGGAAGCCAAACAATTAAATGCGTTTGGGCTGATCGTTTCTCCGGGCGGACTAGGCATGGATCAGGAACGGGACATTTCAACGGGCGCCCAACGCTCCGGGAAGTGACCCGGTTTCAGTAAGAACCGTCTTCGATTGAACACCTGGCAGGTAGTGGCGGGCATTCTTCAGATCGCGTCCCTCGGCGCTGCGACCATCTCGATCAACAACCTCGCCGCCGGCAACCGAGTGATTCCCACGACCCTGGTGGACATGACGCTCTCGCCGACCGTCGAATCGGGGAAGGATTACCTCACCGGCCACCTCGAGGACGGAAATTTAATGTTTGCGCAGAATGTCTGCGGACTTCATGCAATCTTCATGATCGGTTTGCTACGTTGTCGGCATGAATAACAAATTCACAATCGCCGCTTTCGAATCCCAGTCGCGGAGAATTCCGACGATCCACCAATCCCCGGCGAGTGGCGTTGGCGTCGTCCGGGCGACTTTGGAATACCGATTGGTGGCGATCCGCCCGTTGGTTGCCGGGGGTCGCCTTTTTCGGATCGAAGGCGAACTATCGTCGCGGCCCTCACGCTACTCGGTTCAAATTGGTGAGAATCAGCACATTGACCTCGGGATCGGACACAGTTTCGAGGAAATCCTTGACCGCTACTACTGGCGGTTCATGAATCACAGTTGCGAGCCCAACGCCGTCATTCGGGGACGCGAGGTGCTGGCACGTCGCGACATTGAAGTTTGGGAGGACATCACCTTTAACTACAACACGACCGAATACGACATGGCGGAGCCTTTTGAGTGCCGCTGTGGTAGTCCGATCTGCCTGGGGCGGATCCAGGGATTCAGACATTTGTCCGAAGCGGACCGGCAACGTCTCGAACCGGTTCTGGCACCGCATCTTGGTGTCTACTGGCGAGCCTCAAGAAAGAGTGTCGGCTCAGCCACCGAGATCGGTGCTGTGGGTTCGATTTGACGAATATCGCGCCAACGATGATACGACCTCCGTGATGGCTATGAGTATGGCCTAGGATTTCACCCATGCCGCCCTCGAATGCAATTGATTCTGCCGCTGCTTTCGATCGGGCGCATTCCGGCCAGGTTGGTGCTGTACGCTCGCCCCCGAGCTGGATGAAAGACGATGCCCGGTTGGGGCTTCTTCACGAATTCTTTCGTCAGTCCGCGAGGCGTTGGCCGGGTCGTGTGGCAATTGAAGTTCCTCCCGGCGACGGCCGTCCGGACCGGTCTCTCACGACTTATGCGGAGTTGGATTTGTTGTCCGATGCGCTGGTCGCCCTACTTCGACCCTTCGTCCATGGCGAATGTGTGGTGGCCATTCTCTTGGCCCGCAACTCCCCTTGGCTTTACATCGCGCAACTCGCCGTTCTGAAAGCCGGTGCCGCCTACACCTGTCTCGATCCGACGTTCCCGGAGGAACGCCTCCGAGTCATTCTGGACGACGCAAAGCCGGTTGCACTCATTACGGATGCCGAAGGAGGGAAGAGAACTCAGGCTGCGGGCATGGCTCCGAGCCGAATTGTCCGCATGAGTGACGTTCCGTTTCACCCTGGGCCATCCGCGTCGCGGATGCCCGCTCCCGAGGACGTTTCACAAGACGTTGAGCCCACTCGTGCAAGTCTCGCGTATCTTATTTATACGTCCGGCACCACGGGCCGTCCCAAGGGTGTGATGATCGAACACGGGAGCATCGCAAATCTCGTCTCGTCCGATCTCGTGGAATTTCAATTAAGTTCCGAAGATCGCGTGGCGCAGGGCTCGTCGGCGGCCTACGATTCCTCCGTTGAAGAAATCTGGCTGGCATTCGCGGCGGGTGCTGCTTTGGTCGTGATGGATGAGGAAACGTCGCGACTCGGTCCGGATTTGATTCCCTGGTTACAGCGTGAGGGCATCACGGTGTTCTGCCCGCCGCCCACTCTCCTGCGGGCGACGGGTTGCGAGAATCCGGAGACGGCTCTTCCGCGGTTGAAGCTACTCTACGTAGGGGGCGAGCCGTTGCCGCGTGATGTGGCCGATCGGTGGGCACGGGGACGCCTATTAAACAACGGATATGGCCCGACGGAATGCACCGTCACATGTTTGCGCGGTCCCATCCTCAGCCATGGACTGATTAGCATCGGCCGTCCTGTTTCTGGGATGCAAGCGTGGGTGTTGGACGAGTCGATGAACGATGTTGCGCCCGGTGATTCCGGTGAACTTTGCATCGGCGGCGTGGGGGTGGCGCGTGGTTACCTCGGGCGCCCGGAGTTGACCGCTGAAAAATTCATCAATCACCCTCGATTCGGGCGGCTCTATCGCACGGGCGATCTCGCTTGTCGTGATACCGATGGCCAGTTCTTCCATCTCGGCCGGATGGATGCGCAGGTAAAAGTGCGCGGTTATCGGATTGAACTTGAGGAGATCGAATCGCAACTCGCGAACTGCCTTGGAGTGCGTGCCGCGGCCTGCTGCGTGCAGGAACACGAGGGCAATCCCCTGCTGGTGGCGTTCGTGGTGCCGACGGATGCCGCCAATCCACCGCAAGGAGAGAGCCTGAAGTCGACGCTGCGCGCGCTTCTACCGCCGTATATGATCCCGTCACGGGTGGGGATTCTCGACGCATTGCCCGGATCCGTGGGGGGCAAACTGAATCGCGCCGCGTTGCCTCGACTGGACGAAAGCCGGCCGCCCCACGACAGGCCTGTGATTGAACCGCGGAATGGGTTGGAGCGCCGGATCGCTGCTGGTTTTGCAACGATTCTTCGCACGGCGGGCGGTATCTCGATTGACGACGATTTTTTCAATGATTTGAGCGGTGACTCATTGAGTGCAGCGGAGTTGGTGTCGCTGTTGCGCAACGACCCGGCCACCGCCTGGATCGGGGCTCGGGATCTTTACGAAGCGCGCAGTGTGGCTGGCCTCGCCGCCCGCGCTCCCGTGGCCGCGAACGCCACGGCCGCTCAATCTGCCGCCGCGCCGGGACCCTCCGTCCGCGTGGTGCTCGTCCAGAGCCTGTGGGTGCTGGTGAGTCTGGTGATGGGTTCCGCCGCGGCCTACCTCGGCGCGTTTTACGTCCTGCCCGGACTGACCGCTGCCTTGGGTTGGCTGCCGCTTTTGCTGCTGACTCCGATGCTGAGTTTGGTGGCGATGACGGCGTATGCGCTGCTGACCCTTGGTTGGGCGGTCTTGCTGAAGCGGCAACTAATTGGCTGCTATCAGCCGTTGCGTGCGCCGGTCTGGGGTGATTTCTATTTGCGCAACTGGATCGTGCAACGAGCCGTCGGGCAGGTACCCTGGTGGTTGATCGATGGAACCGAATTCAAGAACATGGCGCTCCGCGCTCTCGGGGCAAAGATCGGCCGACGCGTCCACATTCATCGGGGCGTGGATCTGTTGCGGGGAGGCTGGGATCTACTCGAGATTGGCGATGACGTCACGGTCGACCAGGAGGCGGCGCTAAGCCTCGTCGAATTCGTGAATCAGCAGATCGTGGTCGCCGGAGTTTCGCTTGGCGCAGGCAGCACTCTCGAGGTGCATGCCTTCGTAAGTGGTGGTGCCACGGTCGAGGAAAACGGCTGGCTGACCGCCCGCTCATGGCTGTCGCCTGGATCGACGCTTCCGCGGGGGGAGCGCTGGGATGGAATCCCGGCTCGCCGAGCGGGCGTCGCTCCTCAGCCACCTGCGGTTCCCGCGAGCTTTCGCGGTGGGTCTCCACTCGCCACGAGTGTCTGGATGATTGTGGCTCACGTGACGTTGCTCGCCGTGCTGGCAATGCCCGTTGAATTGTTGAGCCTCGGTGCGGCCTTCGTCACCGGGACCCGTTCGGACGACATCGGGGCCTGGCTGCTTCAGCCCACCCTCAATCTCCGGCTCTTGCTCGCGAGCGCGGGTATTCTGGCGCTGGCGGTCCCGAGCACGCTCGTCGTGGAGGCGCTCGCCTGCCGCGCGCTGGGTCGGGTACGCCCCGGCGTCATCAGCCGCTGGAGTCCGGGATTCATCCGCATCTGGCTGAAGACGGGCATGATCGATTCCGGCAGCCAATGGCTTTATGGCACTTTGTTCTGGCCTTTCTGGCTGCGTCTGGCTGGCATGAAAGTCGGGAAACGCTGCGAGATCAGCAGCCTCTATAACACGCTGCCCGACAACGTTGAAATCGGCGACGATACGTTTTGTGCCGACGGTATTTATCTCGGAGGGCCCCGTCTTCATCGGGGCACCGTGACAGTCGCGCCGTTGCGCGTGGGCAAGAATTCCTTCTTCGGCAACGGGGCAATCGTCGCCGGAGGTCTGGCCTTGCCGGATGACGTGCTGCTCGGCGTCGGCACCGTGGCGGAGGGGGTGGCCATCCGGTCGGGCACTTCCTGGTTTGGCCACCCGCCATTCGAGTTGCCGCGGCGCCAGATCATCCGGATGGATCCGCGGTTGACGCACACTCCATCACCGATCCGGTATGGGGTGCGCGTGTTTTGGGAACTCCTGCGTTTCGTGTTGCCTGTCATCTTGGCGACGATCCTGCCGGTCTGGTATTTCGGTTTGGTGCGCGCCGAGAGGGCGTTCTCTTTCCCGATCCTGGTGCTCGTTGCCGCGCCGGTGTTGAGCCTGGCGGCCACTGCGTTCACCGCCATCGTCATCGTCGCCATTAAGTGGACACTGCTCGGGCGCGTTCGCCCAGGAGTGCATCCGCTCTGGTCTTCCTGGGCCAGTCGGTGGGATTTCGTCTGCCTCGCCTGGAATCTTTATATGAAACCCATCGTAGGCGCGCTCGACGGCACCCTTGCCCTCGCGGTGCTGCTGCGTACGATGGGAGTGCGCATTGGCCGAGGCGTGGTGCTGGGGACCGGATTTGCCGAGGATATCCCCGACCCCGACATGTTGTGCTTTGAGGATGGGGCGACGGTGGATGGCCTTTTCCAAGCCCACACGTTTGAGGATCACGTATTGAAGATGGACTACATCACGATTCGGCAGGGCGCGACGCTTGGCCGTAATGCGGTGCTGCTTTACGGTTCCGACATTGGTGCTGGAGCGCAGGTGGCACCCAACAGTGTCGTGATGAAAAACGAGCATTTGTTGCCGTCGCTGTTCTACGAAGGGGCGCCCACCCGAGCGCGTTGAGATCGATGGGTTGTGAATGTCGCCAAAAACGGACATGAATTGGGACCATGAACCGAAAAACACCACCTCTCCCCCACTCGGAGTGGCGGCGAAGGCGGGGTGAGGGAGTGGTTCACAGGTAGGCCAAGACACCCACGCAGAATAAATCTCCACCGAAAAACCGTGTGCGGCGAGTGGGCCAGAACGGAACTTTCCTGTGCCGATGCATCGAAGTCTGCCAGGATGCCAACCGTCGACGGGACGTACTCCGGGCATCCCCGAGTTCGGAAGAATTAAACGGAAATGAACAACAACCTCACCTCCAACGCCGAACAACGGCGTCTCGGCGAAGACAAGTCGGGGCAGCAATATTGGAAACAGTGGGGGCCCTACCTTTCCGAGCGCCAGTGGGGCACCGTGCGGGAGGACTACTCGCCGCATGGCACCGCGTGGGAATACTTTCCGCACGATCACGCCCGCAGCCGTGCCTATCGCTGGGGTGAAGACGGACTCGCCGGCGTCTGCGATGATGCGCAGAGACTTTGTTTGTCGCTGGCGCTGTGGAATGGTAAGGACTCTATTCTGAAGGAGCGCCTCTTCGGTCTCACGACATCTCAGGGAAATCACGGTGAGGACGTGAAGGAACTCTACTACTATCTGGACGCCACGCCGACGCATTCCTACTTGAAGATGCTCTATAAGTACCCGCAAGGGGAGTATCCGTACGCGCGCCTTATCGAGGAGAACCGCTGCCGCGGAAAGGGGCAGGGGGAGTTTGAGCTGCTTGACACCGGTATCTTCGATGAAGACCGCTACTTCGACGTATTCGTTGAATACGCCAAGGCGGGTCCGAACGACCTTCTGATGTTGATCACTGCTCATAATCGTGGGCCCGAGGCGGCGACACTTCATCTCCTGCCGCAGCTTTGGTTTCGCAACACCTGGTCATGGAAGGGCGGCGCGAAGGCGCCGCGTCTCAGTCTAGACGAATCGGGTTCTGTTATCGCGGAGCATAGCAAGCTCGGGCAATACCGTCTTTTCGTTGATCGTGCGAAGGGTGAGCGGTCTCCGGAATGTCTTTTCTGCGACAACGAGACGAATGTTCGCCGCCTATTCGGCCAGAGCGACGCGCAGGGCTATTGGAAGGACGCCTTCCACGAATACGTGATTGCCGGGAACAAGGCGGCGGTCAACCCGCAGCAGACTGGCACCAAGTTTGCGGCGCACTTTAAGTTGTCAGTGCCCGCGAAAAGTTTTGTCACCGTTCGTCTCCGCTTGACCCGCGGAATTGTCGCCGAACCATTCTCCGACTTCGACCGTCTCTTCTCGATGAGCCGCGGTGAAGCCGACGAGTATTATCGGGATTTGCAACGGGACATTGTGGACGCGGACGCGCGTCTCGTCCAACGTCAAGCGTTCGCTGGAATGATCTGGAGCAAGCAATTCTTTTGCTATGATGTTCCGAAGTGGCTTTGCGGAGACCCCGCCCAGCCGCCACCTCCTCCCGATCGCCGGCACGGTCGTAATTCACAATGGTTGCACTTGAACAATGCTGACATTATCTCGATGCCTGACAAGTGGGAGTACCCCTGGTACGCGGCGTGGGATCTGGCATTTCACTGCATCCCGCTGGCCCTGATCGATGCCGAGTTTGCCAAGGGTCAGCTCGTCCTGCTCACGCGCGAGTGGTACATGCACC
>CAMDJH010000272.1 GCA_945900455.1 Akkermansia muciniphila | reverse complement strand
GCTGTGGAGGGACTTAACAACAAGATTCGAGTGACGACCAGACGAGCCTACGGCTTTCGGACCTATCGCGCTCTGGAAGTAGCTCTATATCACAATCTTGGAAAACTACCCGAACCGCCACCCACCCACAGATTCTGCTGAGGAGGCCTAAATACTCCACTACTGAACCATGAGCCCTGCTACCCTTCGCCCTTACGGAACTAAAGACTTGGACGCCATCAAACTGCTCACTATCGAGGCATTTGATGGGGTGACGATTGAACAGGACATCGAAGATGTGCTCGGCATCCTGCACGGGCGTGACTGGCGCTGGCGCAAGGCCCGCCATATCGACGCTGATGCCGCGGCCAATCCCGCCGGCATTTTTGTGGCCGAAGCGCTCGGGTGCGTCGTGGGGTACGTCACCACGCGCATTGACCGTGAGGCGGGCCAAGGTCGCATTGTGAACCTGGCGGTGGGATTGGATTTTAGGGAACACGGACTGGGCCGCCGGCTGATCGAGCACGCCCTGGAGTACTTCCGCCGCGAGAGCTTGGAATACGCGATGATTGAAACGATGGATCAAAATGAAACGGGCCAGCATCTTTATCCAGCCTGTGGGTTCGTCGAAGTGTCTCGGCAGGTTCATTACGCGAGGAAATTATGAACCTATATAACAGGAGAGCCCTATGAGATCTGATCCACGCGCACTGAGATTCATCGCCTCGCGAGCCTCGAGTGAGTTCACGTTGATCGAACTGCTCGTGGTGATCGCAATTCTGACTTCGATGCTGCGACCATGAATCGACGCAAATTTCTTCGTGCCGGTGTCACGCTGGGTGGTATTGCCCCGTTTGCCAATGGCTCGTTGATTGACGTATTCGCAGCGACCCCGGCCCGGGCTGCGCGCCCGCTTCGAGTTACGAGCCGTCCGGTGGCAGGCGGCAACATCCGCGATTATCTCTCGCTGGAGGCCAAGCGTATCACCCATCACGCCCTCGCGGACTTCCGCAGCGCCGCGGCATGGCGACGTCTGCTGCCGGAAAAGCGGCGGCAGTTTTTGGAGATGATGGGGATCGATTCGTGGTGGACGGAGCACCGGGAGCCACCGCCGGTTACGGTGACGGGCGTCGTCGAACGCGAGCAGTACCGCATAGAAAAACTGGCGTACGAGAGCCTGCCTCGCCTGTTCGTCACCGCGAATCTTTACGTGCCGAAAAACCTGACAGGGCGCGCGCCGGGAGTTCTTTACGTTTGCGGCCATTCGAAAGATCAGAAGGTGCATTATCAGGCGCATGCCCGGCGCTTCGCCGAATTGGGCTTTGTGTGCCTGATCGCCGAGACGCTGGAGGCCGTTGAATCGTCGGGTTTTCATCACGGCAGCTATCGGGAAGGCTGGTGGCATTGGTATTCGCGCGGTTACACACCGGGAGGCATCGAGTTGCTCAACGGTATCCGCGGTCTCGATTTGCTCGCGCAGCGTGCCGAGGTCGATGCGACGAAGCTTGGGGTCACGGGAATCTCTGGCGGCGGCGCGTCGTCCTGGTGGATCGCGGCCGGCGACGAGCGTGTGAAAGTCGCGGCCCCTGTTTGCGGGACCGCCACCCTGTTCTCCCACGTCCATGATCGCACCCTGGATGGCCACTGCGACTGCATGTGGTGGATTAACACCTACCGATGGGACCTCGCCGATGTGGGCGCACTCATTGCCCCACGACCGTTGCTGATCGGCTCGGCGGACAAGGACGGCATCTTTACGATTGAATCGATTCGTCAGGTTCACGCGCAGCTCGGAGGGCTCTATCGGAAACTGGGAGCAGCGAAGAATCTTCGACTGGTCGAGACACCCGGTGGCCACTCCTACCACGAGCGCTCGCGTACCGAGATTTTCTCCTGGTTCACGAAACACCTGATGGGCCGGGAGGTGTCACCGGCGGAAATTGGCGACATTGACGACCGGGCCGAGAAACAGGAGTCCGCCGAAACACTGCGTGTGTTTGTGGGCGGCTCGCCGCCCGGCAACCGGGTCAAGACCATTCAGGAGGATTTCTTCACACCGCCCAAGCCCCCCGAGATTTCCGGTACCGAATCGATTACACGGGAGCGTGCGCGAGTCACCGCTCGCTTGCTGCGAGAGACCTTTGGCGCATTTCCGCCGAAGCCACCACCGCTCGATGTCCAGATCGAATATGAATTCGAGGAAGATGCGGCCGGGCACCGATTCGGATTCACCTCCGAGCAAGGCTGGCGACTGCATGGACAACTCTTATATCGGAAACCGCTCGTCGTGCCGGCACCCGCCGTGATCGCGTTGCGTTCTCCGGCCGAGGGGCGTTGGGACACGCGCAGTTTTCTCCTTCGCATCAACGTTCCGTGGGCCAGGATCGCGTTTGAACCCCGCGGCATTGGTGATACCGCATGGGGCGAAGACTTGAACTGGCATGTCCGCCGCGCGAGTGCCTGGACAGGCCGGACCCTTGCTTCGATGCGAGTTTGGGACACACTCCGCGCGGTGCAAGCCGTGCGGCAATTGCCGGAGGTCGATGCCGGGCACATTTCGCTGGCGGCGCGTGGCGAAATGTGTGCGATCGCCCTCTATGCCGCGCTGCTGGATCAGCGCATTCGGACCGTATTTCTTGAGAACCCGCCGGCCACTCAGAATGTCGGGGGCGAAAAGGACGGTCGCGGTCCTGCGATCGAGATGCTGAATTGTTTGCGGATCACGGACCTTGCGCAGGTTGCCGGGCTGCTCTGGCCTGCTGAACTCGTATTTGTTGGGAAGACTCCGACAACCTACGAGTGGGCTGAGGCCTTATATCACCAACTCGGCGAACCGGGCCGAGTGACTCGGATGGACGATGTCAGCAGATGGAGGCCGGGATGACGGCGGGCATGCGGACGGCGCTGACGCGAGGCCTCGCGAGATTCTCGCCGTGGCTTTCCGACCGGGTCCGCTCGCAGGTGGTTTTCCTTTCCTTGATAGCCCTTTTCTTCGCCGTCGCCGCTTCCGCAGCCGATCTTGCCGGGAGGATAAGTGTTGGCCGGGAGGGGCAAGCCGTGTGGGCGGAATACGTGGAGGCCGACTTTCCATTCTTTTCGTCGGTACTCGACGCACGAATACCGGGTACCAGCCTCTCCGCCAATAACATAACACCTCGGGGCATTCTTCTCAATTTGGGACACGGGTGTTGGGCCTGTTTCGATATCGACCTGCTCCGCATGTCCGCAATATGGACTGGACCGGGTGTAACTCCGGTGTCGATGGCACAGGGATCTTACCACGTCGCGGGAACCAAAGTTCCGGAAGGACAGGAAATCCTTCCCAAGCCTCTCGGCACACCGTGGCTGGCGAACGGGATTTATCCCGGCTGGCAATCGGGCGCAACCTTCTCGCTCACGGATCCGCGCGAGCCGGGACGGGATCCGCGCGAGGTGGGTCGAGGTCCGCTTCCTGGGATGGGTGGGAAGTTTAAATCGATTCGAATGGTGTCCGGTGGCGTTCGCCTCGAATACGACGTGGCCGGGGTATCGGTGACTGAATGGCCGGCGGCACGACTGGAGAACGGGCTGCCGGTCGTGCGACGCCGGTTCCGATTGGAGCCTTTTCTGGAGCCGCTTTGGCTGATTCTCGGGCGCCGATTGGCCACCGCTTCCGAGAGCGTTCGGGTGGCGCTCGCTCCGGGGGCGAATGGGGGGCGGGCGGTGGCCGAGATCATCGAAAAATCGGACGGCCTTCTGGCGGTACGCGTGCATCCGTCCGAGAAGCCCGTCGAATTCCAGGTGACGGTGGGAATGGGGACCGTGGGTAAGCCTTGGGGTGGGTCCGTCGACGACCGAGTGCAGGCACCCTCACCAGCCCGATGGCCGGAGACGGTCACCTTGCCGGCTACGCTGTCCGCAGAGAAAGGTGCCTATGGGGTGGACAACATTCCCCTTCCGCTCGACAACCCATGGAAGCGCAACGTGCGACTCGCGGATCTTGCGTTTTATCAAGACGGGCGCGCCGCCGCGGTCACGTTTGATGGAGATGTCTGGGTGATCGCGGGGTTGGTTGGCGAGCTTCGTTCGGTAACGTGGCGACGGTTCGCTTCAGGTCTCCATGAACCGCTGGGTCTCTGTGTTCGGGGAGACGACTTATTTGTCTTCGATCGCAACGGCATCTGGCGATTGCGCGACACCGATGGAAATGGCGAAGCCGATGTGCACGAATTGTTTTCAAACGCATTCGCCCAGACGGCCGAAACGCGTGAGTTTGCGTCCGGAATACGCCTGGCACCGGACGGTTCCTTCGTCATCGCCAAGGGAGGGCAAGAAGGATCGACCCTTGGAAAACACAACGGCAGCGTGTTACGCGTCTCGCCGGACGGAAAATCGTCAACCGTGTTGGGGCGGGGGTTGCGTCAACCGTTGATCGGTGTGAATCCGGTCTCCGGTCTGGTGACGGCGAGTGACCAGCAGGGACATTATGTGCCGGCGACGCCGCTACACGTCATTCAAGCTGGACAATATTACGGTTATATACCGTTGATTTTACCCAAAGAACAACATCCCGCGGTAATTGCGGATCCTTTGACGTGGATTCCTCATCCGATCAATGCATCGGGTGCGGGCCAGGTATGGCTCCGCGACTCGGGGATGGGGCCGCTGAACGGCGCGCTCATTCACCTGGGCTATTATCGCCCTGAACTCTTCGTCGTCCTGTTGAATCAACGTGCATCGAGGATGCAAGCGGCCGTGGTGAGTTTGACGAGGAACCTCGACTTTGCGCCCTTGGCCGGTGCGGTCAATCCGCTGGACGGCCAGCTTTATGTGGCTGGATTTCAAATTTTTGGGACGGTGGCCAAACAGATCAGTGGTCTTGCGCGCCTCCGCTATACGGGCGCGCCTACCTTGCTTCCTCGCGACGTGTTGCCGATGGACCGGGGCATTCTGCTGCGGTTCAATGTCGCGCTTGACGCGAAGAAGGCGGTGGATCCGGTGAATTATTCAGCCGAACGATGGAATTATACGCGCACCGCTAACTACGGTTCACCCCATTTCAAGCTCGATGGCAGCAAAGGGCAGGAGTCCATAGCACCGAGCAGCGCCTATCTTTCTAAAGACGGCAGGAGCGTTTTCCTTGGTGTTCCGGACATGAAGCCGGTGATGCAGATGCGCTTGGGTTGGGCGTTGGCGACACGAGAAGGCGTGAGCTTCGAGCAGAGCGCCTATTTCACTCCGTATGAACTGACACACTTCGACCCGGCAGCGGAGGGGTTCGCGGTGGTGCCGGTGGATCTCACGCCGAGGAAAGCTTCTTTAGAAATCGCCCGATTACCCGCCACCGCGGAGGAGGGAAGGCGGGTTTCGGAGCTCATGGGTTGCGTGGCATGTCACTCAACCGATGGCTCGACGATTGGACGAGTGGGTCCGACTTGGAAGGGATTGTACGGCAGTCCGCGTGTTTTCGTCGACCGCAGCACAACGCTGGCGGACGCCGTGTATCTTCGCGAATCGATCTGGGAGCCCTCGCGCCGCGTCGTCAATGGATTTGAAAAATCCGACGCTGGCATGCCCAGCTACGAGGGCGTCCTGTCGGAGGGACAGATCGAGTGCCTCGTACTCTACATCAAATCGCTGCGATGACGGTTGATTGACGCCAGTGGCTGGTCTGGGGAACACTCCTCGCAATTCCTAATGACTGTTTCACGTTCCGCTCGCGCCGCTCTTATCGCCGCCTTTCTCGGTTGGATGTTCGATGGAATGGAGATGGGCATCTTTCCACTCGTCGCGCGACCGGCGTTGCAACAAATGCAGCTTGCCGCCGGGATTGTCGGCGAAGGGTTTGTCCAGCAGTGGATGGGAATCATCACCGCTTGGTTCCTGTTGGGTGCGGCTGCGGGCGGCCTGATCTTTGGCTGGCTGGGAGACCGCATCGGGCGTGTCCGCGCGATGACGGCAAGCATCCTGTGCTACTCGCTCTTGACCGGGGCCTGTTATTTTGCGGAGACGCCCTGGCAATTGGGGTTGTTTCGATTTCTGGCGGCCCTCGGGATGGGGGGAGAATGGGCGCTCGGGGTTGCGCTGGTTATGGAGGTCTGGCCGGACGCAAAACGGCCGTTGATGGCAGGAGCGATTGGTGCCGCGGCAAACCTTGGGTACTGTCTGATTGCGCTCCTGGGGATCTTTTTTCCGATTCGAGGGGATTCCTGGCGGTGGGTGATGCTCGTCGGAGCGGCGCCGGCATTGCTCACTTTTTTCATTCGCCTTTTTGTCCCGGAATCGGAGCGATGGGCGGCGAGCGTCGCCCAGCGGCCCGCATCTCCATTCCTGGAAATCTTTTCGCCCTCCCAGCGAGGGCGGACGTTGTTGGCCGTCCTGTTTGCGTCCGTCCCCTTGGTGGTGACCTGGGGAATCGTCCAGTGGATTCCACTTTGGGCGGACCAGATGACGGGCGGGAAGGAGCCAACGGCCAAGGCTTGGACCCAGTTTTCGCTTTCCCTTGGCGCGTGCTGTGGTGCGCTGGCGGCGCCGCTTGCGGGAGCGTGGCTCAGCCGCCGCGCCACATACTGTGGTCTCTGTCTCGTTGCCCTTGGGCTCTGCCAATGGTTGTTCCACGGTTTTGATGCCTTCGACTGGGTATTCCTGGCGGTCGCCTTTTGTGTCGGAGGTTCGACCGCCGCCTTTTACGGGTGGCTGCCGTTATACCTTCCAGAATTGTTCCCGACGCGGGCGCGGGCGACGGGGCAGGGGTTGGCGTTTAATTTTGGCAGAATCTTGGCCGCGATCGGAGCGTGGAAAATGCCGGTGCTCATGAGCTTCTTCGGTGGAAGCTATCCCAAGGCGGGGGTGGCCATCGTGATGGTGTATCTGATCGGCGCAGCTGCCATTTGGCTTGGACCGGAAACCCGCGGGCGGAACTTGCCGGATTGATCACCCAAACAGAGGGAACCGTCGTCCATCGCGACCGTCGCCCGCGTACTCCCTACCTTGAGCACGGAGTCTTTCCTGGCAATCTCAGGACATTTAGTGTGTCCTCCGGACACCGGACATCGGTTGACTCGCTGCTTGCCAAGAGCCGGTTGAATTTTGGCAGAAAATGGAACGCGGGCAACGCTGCAGAGGGGATCCTTTGCGCCGGGTTTGAGCTCAGCGAACAGCGAAATCAACGAAACCGCGCCGACCGGTGCTGAACGTTGACCGGACCCAATACAAGAACAGAGAACTGAACCATGGAAACAAAACTATTGAAACTCACGGTCCTGGCTTTGATGCCTGCGGCCATTCTCGCCCTCACCTCGTGCTCGTCCGACTCCGGTGTGAAAAGTACTCGGAAGGTCTCAACGGAGAAGGGCGTGCCGGGCGGGACGATTGTCGAGACTCACACAATCACGGCGAAGGTGACTGCGATAGACGGAGCCAATCGAAGAGTGACGCTGCTCACTCCGGATGGCACGAAAACGACTGTCAAGGCCGGTCCGGAGGTCGTCAATTTCAACCAGATCCAGGTCGGAGACCACCTCAAAATACTCGTGGCGGAACAACTCGTGGTGTTCGCACGGAAGAGCGGCGAACGCGGATCCGACCACGAAGCCGCGGCGGTCGCTCTGGCTCCGGTGGGCGCCAAGCCGGGAGTGCTGATGGCCAACACGGTGGAAGTTACGGCTAAGCTCGAGGCCCTTGACTTGGAGCATCGCCAGGCAACGCTGCGCTTTCCGGATGGAACTGCCAAGACCTTCAAAGTTCGCAAGGATGTTGATCTGACCCAGCGAAAAATTGGTGATGAAGTCGTATTTCGTGCCACGGAAGCACTGGCCATCTCAGTCCAGAAACCTTGAGTGCGAGGTTTAGTGCGAGACTGAGTGATCCGTGATCACTGAATAGCCGACGGGGCCTTCGGGGAGCAGGGTGAGAATGAAGATTCTTCCTGCCCTTGTCGGCCTTCGTCTACTGTCGAGCGATTCGACGCCTGGATCCTCCATTCAAGCTTCATTTCGCAGGGGCGGTTCCCTTGAGAAAACTGCTCAAGACCTTTCCCTCGCGGGTTGGAGGTCGGCATTCCGTCCCCGTACAACAGAATGCGAGACTGAACTCGTCGTTGCCCTTCAACGTTCGGGCGAAGGCTTCGACG
>CAMDJH010000271.1 GCA_945900455.1 Akkermansia muciniphila | reverse complement strand
CAAAGCCGACGTGTAACCTTGCAGGCTCGGAAGGTTCGTGTGGAACGGGACACGTATGAATTAAATGCTGAAGGCGACGTAACGATCCTGGCGACCGAGGACGTCGAAGGCGAGGTTCCGCGCACGGAGTATTGGCGGGGGAGTCAAATTCACTACAATCTGCGAACGCGAGCCTTTTCGGCAGTGGACTTTCGTCTGGCACACGACCCGATTTTCATTTCAGGCGCGACGGCCAGCGGAGTTGCAACCAATGGAGCTCTTCAGAACATTTCCGGAGTTGCGCTGACGACCGAAGATCTCGCGGAGCCCACTTGGCGATGGAAGGCTCGGTCCGTTCGAGTGATGCCTGGACAGTATATCGAAGCAACGGGTGTTCGGTTTTATTTGGGGGAAAATCCCCTGCTACCCCTTCCAAAGTATCGCTACTCTCTGCAACCGCGTACCGTGCATTGGACACTGACACCCGGGTACAGGAACCGCTACGGCCCCTTTGCCCTATCTGCAGTCCATTGGATGGCGCAGACGAATCTGGATGTTGGAGTCGACCTCGACTGGCGGCAAAAGCGAGGCGTCGGCGGCGGCCCACGCCTGGCGTACGATTTGGGGCGATTCGGGGAAGGGGATGGTCGCTACTATTTCACGCACGATAACAATCCGTCCGACCCGCCGGACTCGGGCCCGCCGATTCCGAGCGATCGCTATCGGTACGACTTCAATCATGCGGTCACGAACCGCAGTGGATTTTCCGCTAAGGCCGTCCTTCGCGGCCAGAGTGATCCGTGGGTAATGCATGATTTTTTTGAAAGCGAATACCGGAGGAACCCTCGGCCCCAGTCTTTTTTTGAAGCAGCGCAGGCTTGGCCCAACTTCAGTCTGGATTTGTTGACCCGTCCGCAGGTGAACGACTTTTATGAGACCACGGAACGTTTACCAGACTTACGGTTCACGGCGCTTCGGCAACAAATCGGCGAGTCTCCTCTTTTCTACGAGAGCGAAAGTTCCGCGGGTTACTTTCATTATCGCTCCGGCACCCCAAGGGGAGCCGACTACTCCGGATCCCGGGCGGACACCTATCATCAGATCGTCCTGCCGAAGACCCTGTTCGGCTGGCTGAACGTGGCGCCCCGAGTGGGTGAACGATTTACTTACTATACGGATCCCGTCGGCTCTCCGCTGGCGGACCGCGATCGATCGAGGACCGTCTTTAACACGGGTGCAGAGGTTTCCACGAAAGCGTCTCAGACCTGGGCGGGTGCGACCAACGGCGTGCTCGATGTCTCGGGGCTGAGGCATTTGGTCGAGCCATCCATCAACTACGTCTTCGTTCCCGATCCAAGCGTACGACCGAGTGATCTCCCGCAGTACGATTCGGAGTTGTCATCTCTTCGGTTGCGGCCGGTCGATTTCCCAGACTACCGCGAAGTGGACTCGGTCGATTCTCAGAACACGCTTCGCTTCGCCTTGCAGAACAGGCTCCAGACGAAACGACAAGACCAGACGATCGATCTCGTGCGTTGGGAAATGATGATGGACTGGCGGCTGCATCCAAACCCTGGGCAGACAACCATTCCAGAGCTGTACTCGGCACTCAATTTTGCCCCGCGATCGTGGCTCACCGCAGCGGACGAGCTCCGCTACGACATTGATTCACAGCATTGGAAGGAAGCAATTCAGCGAATCACGATCCAACCCGGCGACGTCTGGCAATGGACTTTTGGCCACCGGTACCTCCGGGATGGGCTAGGAATGTGGGTGGATCCGGAACTGGCCAGACTCCGTGGACTTAGCCCTGAAGCGGGAAATAATTTGTTTTTCAGCAGTTTCTTGACCCGCGTGAATGAGAACTGGGCGTTTCGAATGAATCACCACTTCGAAGCGCGCGATGGCGTTTTAGAAGAGCAAAGTTATACCGTGTACCGGGACTTTCGAACCTGGACCGGAGCGCTGACGATGCTTATTCGCGACAATCGCAGCAACGCGAATGATTGGGCGGTCGTGGCTACGTTCTCGCTGAAGGCGTTTCCTCGGTTCCGTCTGCACGAAGATCGGGATCGAATGGAGAAACTTCTGGGCGGCTAGAGCTGCTTGAGCATGGGGCGGGATGGAAAATGACTACCCAAGCGGAAGAGCAAGGCGGAGAAAGCCACAGCCAACAAAGCGAAGTGGACGACGCGTCATCTGAGCAGTCTGGGTCAGCTGGTCTACTTTTCTTCGTTCAATCTGAATTAAATATAACATACATTGTGCATTATGATTCAAGAAGGGCAAGACTGGCTTTTCCAAGCTTTCGGGGCCCCATCTCGCTGAATCTCTCCCTTCATTTTCCTGAAATCGCTCCCGCGAAACGTTTCTCCTGTTTCTAGATGAAACCAGCCTTCACCGCCTTGCGGTCAATCCTTCAAATCCATAACCCAATCTATTCAATCCGTCGGAGTCGATCGACAGCCGGCGCCCCGATGAGTCGCCGCCCCTGGATCTGGCTTCTAAACGGGCTGTGCCTCCTGTCCAGTTTTGCCTCCGGAATTTCCCTGCATCACGCCTGCGCACTCACTCCATCACAATCACTTGCCGATGCGCCACTCGAGTTTACCGTGGCCACCTACAACGTTGAAAATTATCTAATTCGATCGATTCCAAGTCGGGTTGGGAAATCAGAGGCCGCCCGTAGCCAGGTCACATCAATTGTGTTTCAACTTCATCCTGACGTGCTGGCGCTCCAGGAGATTGGGAGTTCGGATGCCTTGGATGATCTCAGGTTGCGCCTCCATTCTTGCGGACTCGATTTGCCGTACTCTGAATTTGCGCCGGGTCATGACCCGGCGATCGCCGTGGCGGTTCTGAGTCGATTCCCGATTTTACGAGCGAATCGGCATACGAATCTCTCGTTTGTCCTCGATGGCCGCCGGTTTAAGACGAGCCGGGCATTCTCCGAAGTGGAGCTAGGCATTTCGCCGACGTACCGGCTAATCGTTGTGAATGCGCACCTGAAGTCCCGGCGGACGGTGCCCGAAGCCGATGAGGCGGAAATTCGTGAACAGGAAGCGATCTGCCTCCGCCTTCTGATCGATCGCATCCAAATGCGCAACCGTCGGGCCAACGTGGTTATCTGCGGTGATTTCAATGATTCCCCCGATTCCCCTGCCCTTCGCATCGTGCGAGGGGCCGGACCCGGCGGTCTCCTGGACACGCGGCCCTCGGAACGAAATGGCGATCGCGCGCCTTCGGCCGATTCCCGATTTTCGGCACGCCGGATCCATTGGACCCACTACTTTAGCCGCGATGATCTGTACAGTCGGATCGATTACATCCTGCTGAGCCGTCCCCTCGCTCGGGAATGGTTACCCGACGGAAGTTACGTTTTTTCCGGACCCGACTGGGGACTTGCGTCGGATCACCGTCCGGTTTTGGTCCGTTTGGTGGCTGTCGATCGCTAACATATACAAGAGGATCCGTCGCCGCCCGGGATGAACTCAACAAGAACTTTGCGTGGTGGTCCGCTCAGGTCGCCCCCAATCGACGGTCGGCCAAATTGCCAGGAGTCCTCCATTCGTTCAGTGCAAGTGAGGTACTTACGACTCCTCACTTTCGCGGACGAAACCCGCGTGGGAGGTTGGAGGGTGTCTCTGGTTCGGAAGGAGGCGCGTCCGCTTCGTTCGATTCGGAATTCGTATCGGCCACGTCGGTGGATGCCGCTCCAGAATCTTCTTCGGGCTCCGGGAGACCCATGCGAGCGCGGGCCTTTCTCGCCGCACCCGTCTCCGGGTATTCCTCGACCACTCGGTTTAGCAATGCGATAGCCTTATCCGGTTGATTCAACTTGCCGGAGTAAAGATTTGAAAGGTGGATCGCAGTCCAACCCCACTTCTCACGGGGGAGTTTGCCGCAAAGTATATCCTCGTATTCCATGGAGGCCGCCAAGGGATTATGGAGGTCCTTTTCATAAATCTCGGCGATGCGCAGGGCGGCGTACTGTTCGCCCGGATTTTTCTGAAGAAATGTCCGCATGAGGCGGACGGCCTCCAAATGTTCCCCGTTGGACCAGGCTTTCTCCGCTTCCTCAAATTCGGGATCCCGCTTTGCCTCGGTGTCTTCCTGAAAGACCGATGAGTGAGCTCTTTGGGCGATAAATTGCGCAAAATCCCAAGCCGCCATTCCGCCGAGCATGAATAGGACGACGACAAACGCACCCATGTACCCCATCCAGCTTGTTCGTACGGATGCCGCCAATTTTCCAACCGAAAGTGGGGTCCCCGAGGCCTGAGTCGCTGCCGTTGCATTCATCGGAGTTGAGAGTGCTGAGAGCGTCCCGCGATTGGTCAACTCGGTTCCACTCTCCGTTGACGGCGTCGATGCACTGGCTTGGGTGGCTTCTTCCAGCGCGTTTGTGGCAGTGACCGCAATCTCCCCGGTGGCATTCGTAATGCCAGGTTGTGTCGTATTTGCGCCGACGCCATCGGCTCTCTCCAGCAGATTTGCCGAAAGATTCCCTGCGGCGTTATACTGCTCGCGGAACTGACGTAGGAAGAGTACCGCGAGAAGCAGCAGGACAATGTACGCGACCAGCTTGATCCCTTTCATGTGCGACATCGCTAAGATGCCTGAAACATCGGCGGACGGAAAGCTGGATTGTTGCACGAAATGGCAAGGCGACGGATTCGCGGCGATCGTTCTCGAATTGCCGAGGGAAATCCGAGGATTCTGGCTTTAATATTGAGTTGCATGCACCCAGACTGAAAACCGACAACGTGAGCGAGCAATTTTCCGAAAATCCAGGTTTGCTGCATGTATTTCGCGCCGCGCACGGCTGGTACGAGCTCGGGCTGGCGGAGGATGCCGCGACGGAACTGTCGACTCTACCCCCGGCGGCCCAGGACCTGCCGGAAGTGCTCAAGCTGCGATTTCACGTGGCCCGAGCGCGGAAACGGCCGGAAGAAGCGCTTTCGGTTGCTGAGTTGCTCACCCACGCGGCCGGCGGCGAACTATGGGGCTGGTTGTACCGGTCACAAGCGCTCCATTGGCTTGGACGGACGCTGGCATCATACGATCTGCTGCTGCCAAAACGAGAGGCATGGCCGAAGGCATTCGAGATTCCGTACGATCTCGCCTGCTATTGTGCGCAATCCGATCGCATTGAAGAGGCGCGGAGTTGGTATTCCGCCGCGATGGCTCTATCTAAAAACCCGACCGCAATTGAATTGATGGCTCTGAACGACCCGGACCTGGAGCCGTTATGGAGTGATATCACCGAGGGTCGCCTGGGCTGAGGATTCGAAAAAGAATCCGAAAAAAACCGGCTAGGCGGCCCTCATCAACTCTCGGTCTGTTCCACCGGCCGGAGCATCTCTTCAGTTAACATCCTGGCCAAGCCTTCGGCCGCTGCAGCAATTTGCCTTTGAAAACGGATCAGTCGCAGGATGCAAACCGGCCTCTTGACGATTTCCCAGACGAGCAGGGCCATTCGGAGCCTCATCTGATGATCCATGAGACGATTGAAATCAAGCGGAAGATCCTGATCCGCAGCGTCCGAAATCACCCGCACCGTCGCCGAAGGGATTCCCGCTGCCAAGCAAAGCCGCCGGATCACTCCGGATTCCATTTCCACCGCATCGTCTCCCGTCTCGCGAAAGAGCCGTGATTTTGCCTCTCCACTAACTGCCACCCTCTCGGCGCAGTGGAACGTACCGCGCGGGAGTTCCGCGGATCGCCACCGCGACGAAAGCGGAAAGTCTGCGTCTGCCTCCCATAGCACCGTTCCCGTCGGCCAACGCGGGGCAAGACCGCCCGCGAATCCGCAGGTCAACACCGCCGCCGGACGTTCCCGGGCGAGCTCCTCTTCCAGTGCGCGCACGGCGTTGACAGCGCCCATACCCGTGATTCTGCAGCGGACGTTCAAACCGACCGGCGTCTTTCGCAGCCGACGAAGAAAAGGTCGCGCCTCCTCCGGAACCGCAAACGTAATCAGCCAGGGGCCCTTTGGTTGCTCAACCGTCACAATTCTCAATTCCAGGATAGATCGTCCGGGGAATCGGCAATCAACCGCTCCTGCCATCGCGATCTCTGCCTCAACAGTTGTCGCCACAGATCCCGCGGAGCCATTTCGAAGACCCGTTCAATCGATGCGGGTTCGATCAACCACGCCTCGCGACGGATCTCATCGTCCAGTTGTCCGGGAGACCAACCGGCGTACCCTGCGAAAACACGGAGCTTCCGGCCGGCGACCTCACCGTCGGCAAGCTCAATCAACTCGTCGAGATCGTGGCCCTTGGATAGGTTGGGCAGAATATTTGCCTGCAAGAGGACGGGTGCCGAATGCAGGTAACTCATTGCGGCAGGAAGCACCGGCCCACCTTCAAACAGGGGCTGTTTCGCGAGCCAATTCGGTAGTTTACCATCAATCGATTCCCCTAGCTCTCGCTCGCTCGGCCGATTCAAAATCAACCCAAACGCACCGTCCGCCGAATGCTCGCAAACCAGCACCACCGTCCGGTGAAAGCAGCTTCCAGCCAACCGGCCGCCATCGAGCAGCAGGTGTCCCTTCAATGATTTGTGCGCGGACGGCATCGAGCGGAAAATGGAGCAGCCGGAAGTACTAGGCAACCACGACGTTCAAGCCGCTCCTGGCGGAATATTCAACCCCAAACTTTGCGCAACTTGCCGCAGAGCGGATACCGCTTCCGGCGGCAGATCGATTCCCTCCTTTGCCGCTCGCGCATATCTTGCCCACTCGAGTTCACCGGGCACACAGATGCGCCCGATCCCACCCGCCTTCGGCAAGGCACGAATCTCCCGGATCATCCGGCTCATGCTGTCCTGAAATGTGCGCCCCGTCGGCATTGAAGCCAGGTCCACTGCGAAAAATGCCGCCGAATGGTCCGTCGGAATGGAAGGGTCGGCAAAAGACCAACTCGCGAGGGTTCGGATCGCTCCCGCACCCGCCAGGATCGATGTTAGGGTCTCAATCATGAATGCGAGTCCGTAACCCTTGTGGGCCGCCATAGGAGTGAGTGACCCACGATGCGGGAAGGCTGTGAACACGGTCGGGTTCGTGGTCGGATTGCCCTGTCCGTCCACCACCCAACCTTCAGGGATCGACTCTCCGCGGCTCGCGGCCAGGAACACTTTTCCTCCCGCCACAGTACTTGTAGCCATGTCAAGCACCACGGGCGGCTCGTCACCGGCCGGGGCGGCAAATGAGAATGGATTGCTGCCAAAAACAGCGCCGGCTGCTCCGGGCGCCGTCACCGTTGGCGTGTCGTTGGCCATGGCAAGGCCGATCATGCCATCCCTCGCCGCCATCACCGCGTAACATCCCGCAGCTCCAAAATGGCACGTGTTGCGCAAGCCGGCATATCCGAGCCCGCACGCACGCGCTTTGTCCATCGCGGTGCGCATGGCAAATACCCCGCTCACCATCCCCAACGTCGCGTCGCCGTCCACCAGCGCCCAAGCCGGGCCGTCCGCTGTGATCCGGGGCCGACCTGCGGGTCGTATTCCCCCGGCCTGGAGGCGGCGGAGGTACCCGCCCAGATTCCGGACGCCGTGAGTGAAAACGCCCCAGGCGTCGGCCAACACCAGAACACCTGCGGTCGTCCGGGCATCGGGCTCGCTCACCCCCACCCGACACAACGCTGTGACGCAGAAAATCTCCAATTCCTCGATCGCAATCCTCACGCGTCTACCCCCGATTCACGCAGTTCTTCGGTGCTTCGCCGCGCAGAACGCGCGCCACCTCCTGTGCCGCCTTCGTTCGCATCTCCACCGAACCGGCATCCGAGTAGAAGGCGGTATGAGGTGTGATCACCAGGTTGATTACTGGATCCTCCTGCTGCCAAAGCTGGATCAGCGGGTCCGTTGCCACGGGGGGTTCCTGCGGCAGCACGTCAATGCCTGCCCCAGCGAGTCGCCCTTCGCTCAGCGCTGCGGCCAACGCGGCGATATCCACGGTCGCTCCCCGCGCCGTGTTGATGAGGAGGGCGGTCGGTTTCATCTTCGCGAGCGCCCGGGCATTGATGATGTGGCGTGTTTCATCCGTGAGCGGCGTGTGCAGGGAGACCACGTCGCTCTCCGCGAGCAGCGTATCAAGGCTCACGAGCGGCACTCCAAAGCTCTTGTCGAGCCCCGGCCGCAAGTACGGGTCGTAGGCGATGACGCGCATCCGCATCGCTTTGGCGCGCAGCGCCGTGGCAGCTCCGATCCGTCCCAATCCGATAA
>CAMDJH010000270.1 GCA_945900455.1 Akkermansia muciniphila | reverse complement strand
CCTTGAGAATTACGTGAATCACTTCCACGCGGAGCGAAATCACCAAGGCAAGGGCAACGTGATCCTGTTTCCAGCGCCCGAGGATCGGATCGGTGAAATGTCAGGGGATATAAAGAATCGCGAGCGCCTCGGCGGCCTCCTGAAATTCTACTACCGAGATGCCGCATGAGTTTTTTGACCATACGGGAAGATTTTTTGGCCATGATGATTTAACCGCGGATGAACGCGGATGGACGCAGATGGGAAAAACGAGGCGTGTTCATGGTGTCGCGTTGGTCGTCATGGCCGTAAGGTGGGACGATGACGGGTTTGAAGGGTTTATGAAGGGTTTCTTCCCAATCACGTAGTAGGCGTTGCGGCCGGTCATGCCCACCCGCTGGATGACCCGCTTGGTTTCCAAACTGCCAAGGTCTCTGAGGGCCGTGCTTTCGGAAACCCCGGTGAGTTCCTGGTAGCTCCGGTTCGTCATCCGCACCGCAGTTTTCAAGGCTGCGACGGCTTTCTTCTGCCGGTCATTAAGTTTCAATTTATCGACGGTGGCTTCCGTGAGCCAATCGCGCCAGAGGGTGAGGACGAAAGAGCCAGCGCGCAGCTCGAAGTCCGGTGCGGGCAGGCCGGCTTCGCGGCACAACTCGATCACGCGCTGGGTGCCGGAACCGGCCTTCTCGATGTAGCGGGCGAGGTAGAGCGATTCGGCGATGAGCGGGTTGGCTGGGATGGAAGGATGGTCGGTGGTCAGGTCATCGAGCGTGAGGTTGCCTGGGAGTGTACCGGGATTCCAGACTTCAAGCCGGTCGACGAAGAGTCAGACTTCGACGGAGGCGTGGCTGTGGTAGTCGCGATGCGCGATGGCGTTGACGATGGCTTCACCGACGGCGTCGGGCGGCAGTTCGTAGGTGGCGGGCGCGGTGATGCTGGCGGCGCGGGTGCCGACGGCGCGGTTGAGCTTGGCGAGAACGAAATCGCGGGCCTGGTCGGCCTGCTCGAAGAGGTCGCCGCCGTAAATCTGCTGGGAGGCGAAGGGGCGGCGGTATTCGGTGCCGTGGCAGGAGACGCACTTGGTCTCGGCGGGGCGATGGAAGCGCTGCGGAGCGGAACCGAAGAGAAGCAGGGCGGCATTGGTCGGGCGGCGGCCATCGAGCAGGTTGAGGTGCTTGAGCAGGGCCTCAGTGGAAGTGCCAGGCTTGAGCGGAAATCCGCGCTCGCGGCGGGCGGTTTCGAGGAACCAGTCGATGCGCTTGCGGGACAGGTCGGCGAAAGTGGCGGTATCGCAGGCGGAGGTGTCGAAAGGTGGCGTCCGCAGCGAACCGTGGCGGTCGAGGTAGTCCACGAGGCTGGCATAGACCTCGGAGTTGAGGGCGGTGGTGTCTTCGACGCGGCGGCGGACCAGCTCGGCGCTGGCGCGACGAATGAGGCTCTTCATCCTGGGTGCGCGGCGGCCTTCGTCGGCACCCCAGACATAGATGAGGCGGGTCTTTCGGTGTTTCGTGGCGTGGAGGTATTCGTGCTCGGTCGGGGAAACGCCCTGCGCATCTTCACTGCCGTAATCGTAGCCGAGAACGGCCAGGTAGATGTCGCATCGCTCGACCTCAGCGAGATAGATCTGATCGGCGCGCTGGTCGCTGGCGGGCAGTTCTTCAAAAAGGAAGACCTCGGCGACGAACCGCCGCAGGAACGCATCGCCCAACAGGAACGCCTTCAGGTCGCGGCGATGCGTCGCGAATTCCTTCTGGACGCTGCTGATGAAGATTCGGAGGCGGGTGGGCGGCATGGGCGTTATTGCTTTGGAGCCGTGACGCGGGCGAGCATCTTGTTGAATTCGCTTTCGACTTTGGCCTTAAAATCGGACTCGATCTCATAGACATGGCAGAACTCGGCGAAGGCCCAGCGGCCATGCGAGCCGAGGTGATTCACTCCGGGCACCCAGTAGGTTTTCATGGTGGAGGCCTTCTCCTTCGCGTCTTCTCCACGGTAGCCTTTGATCTCGACGATGAGGTGCAGGAGGTCAGGAGAACCGTCCGGGTGCGGCGGATGGCCGTCATCCACGAGGACGATGAAATCCGGCAAATATTTGCGCATCTCTGAGGCGTAGCGGTAGGGCACTTCCAGACCGAGGTTGTGGTTCTTCACGTAGGCGACGACTTTCGGATGCGCCTCGGCCACGCGGCAGAACTCGGCTTCCCAACTGCTGTCGAGCACGACCCAGTTGATGTGGCACTTCGGCGGGGGCCCTTTGGTGTCCCAGCGGTCGGTCTTGGAGGTGTTGAACCGGACGTGATTGGTGGAGCCGGTGGGATTGTAGGGATCGAGCAGGGCTTTGATGGGGCGCTCTCCGACGAAGGCGCGGGTGATGCCGGCGGTGATGCGCTCGCAGGCGATGTCGGCGAGTTCCTGATACATGAGCAGCGCCGGGTAGGTGCTGCCCTTGCACTGGAGACAGGTGTCGAGCCATTGTTTCGTGACGCGTTTGAGCTGGCCGAACAGGTGGAGCGGCGGCGGCTCGCCCGGGTCACGGAACTTGGTGTAGAGCAGGCGGTGCGTGACGTTGAAGAGCAGGCTGGAGGGCCGCATGTCGCCGAGATGCTCCAGGTTGAGGTTCACCGTTGCGCCGATGATGCCGGAGTTCTGCGTGATGGAGCGGCCGACGAGTTCGGGGGTGAGGACGAGAATGGAGTCATCGTCGAATTTGGCTTCGATGCGATCTTCGGGGAGTTCCACGCGGTAGCCCTCGACGCGGGGGAAGCGGATTTCGAGGTGGTCGCGTTCCGGGCGCACGGCTTTGACCTGCACGGTGGGGCGCGGCGGCTTTGGCGGAGCGATGACGGGCTTGGCAGTAAAGTCGAACGGAATGCCGAGCACGTCGGCATACTCGACGTTGAAAAGGTTCTCGTCGTTGAGGTCGTAGGACAGGCGGCGGAGGGCGCGACCAATGACCTGCTCGCAGAGAAGCTGGGTGCCGAAGGCGCGGACGCCGAGGACGTGGGTGACGTTGTTCGCATTCCATCCCTCCGTGAGCATCGAAACCGAAACAACGCAACGGATGCCAGCCCCGAGCTGCCCCTCCTTGCCGACGGTGTTCATGACCTCACGTAGCAGGTCCTGGTCGGTAAGGTTGTCGGCGGCATGGGCGTCCTTCTTCCGCTCGATGATGTCGCGGCGGAACCGCTCGAGTTCATCGGTGGCCATGGCGCGGAAGTTGTCGTCGAGGGCGTCGCCAGATTCGAGCTGCTCGCTGTCGATAAGGAGGGTGTTGGGGCGCGGGAGCGGGTTGCCGGTGGTTTCGTCGAAGTTGCGGAAGAGCGCGAGGCGACCGTTTACCAGCGAAGTGGTCTCGTTCTCATGCTTTTGGTGGAAACCAGAGATGTAGTCATAGACCAGCTTTGACGTGGAGGTGTTGTTGCACACGACGATGAAGCAGGGCGGGGCTGTACAGATCGAGGATGGCGGCGAGATAAAGCCAGCCTTGCCGGGTCTCAATGTAGGTGATATCGGCGACCCAGATTTGATTGGGTGCGGTGGGCTCAGGAGCCTCGGCAAGGCGATTGGGAGCGATGGGGTGGTTGTGGTTGCTGTCGGTGGTTCGAACGCGGTAGCGGCCCTTCTGGCGGCCGCAGAGGCCATCGGCCTGCATAAGTCGAGCGATGCGATTGCGTCCGTGGCGGCGTCTTTTTTGAGCAGTGCATCCTGGATGCGCGGGCTGCCGTAGGTTTGTCGGCTCTGGGCGTGGAGCAGTTTGATGTCTTTTGCCAGGGCCAGGCTTTCGAGCGCCCGCGGACCCGGATTGGATTGCCGGTTGCGCCAGGCGTAGTAGCCGCTGGGCGAGACGAGCACGCTCTGGCAAAGAGCCAGCAGGGAATGATCGTGTCTCATCGCGTGAATACGTTCGAAGCGTTCGTCGGGGGTTCGGACAGAATACCCAGCGTTTTTTTTAGAATGTAGCACTGCTCGCGGACATGACGGTTCTCCCGGAGGGCGGCATCGAGCTGGGCCTGCAACTCCGCGATTGGGGTAGGGATGGCCGTTGTCGGCCACCCCTCCCGCCTGTCCGGTTCGATGAGGGGCGGAGCTAGACGGTCATTGGCCTCATGCCACTCAATCCGTCGGCTCCGCCTACTCTACACGGCTCGCGGGGGACAGGCTCGCAGGGGGTCCGCCAGTAGTGATTGAGAAATGGACACCGAAAGGGAGCGCCGATCCTAGTGTCCGCGTGTGATTGCGACCAGCTACCGCTACATTGTCCGCCGTGCGGGCGTGCGTTCTGGCCATGCCATCATCGAAGGCACCCGAATCGGCGTGCATGACGTCGTCGCAATGATCCGAACCGGTTGTTCCGTGGATGCGGTGGTCGCGTCGTTTCCACGGCTTTCCCGACCGCAAGTCTATGAGTCCCTCGCCTACTACGAGGACCATCGGGACGAACTCGAACCACTCATTGCGACACAGACCTCGGCAATCGACGCGTGAAGTTTCCAGTCGAGCGGGCCGGCGAAACGGGGCTTGGCGGCAACATCAACTTTGCCTGACGGGAGCCGTCTTTTGGTTTCCGCGATGTCGGCGGATTGATCGGCATCGCTCACTTCATTGTCGTCACTTCCCGCAGCCGGGAAACGCCGTCGTTTGGCGATCGCGCCTCTGAAAATCTCAATTCCCGGGGAGTGAATCAATCAACGGGCATTCGGGCGGGCATTCTCAGAGGGAATCAAATTTGGAGCGTGCGCAACTCGCTGGAAGACAGGGCAAATCAGGGGGGAATCGATATGAAATTTCGGGTCGCCATTCCCGGTTTTGGTACACCTGCTACACCGACCGCCACGGGCACCAAGTCCGGAAGTCCACCAAACAGGTGGGCAAGTCGGCCGCCCTCAAAATCACTCTCGAACTGGAACGCGCCGAACTCATGGCCAGGGACGGGGTGGCCACTTCCGTCCAGTTCCAAAAGATCATCAGCCAGGTTTCCAAGGAAGTCACCGGGGATGGGCTGCACTCTCCTTCGGTTCGCGAGTACTTCACCGAGTGGATGGGCACCATCAAACGCAAGAACGCCCCAGCCACTCTCGAGCGCTACGCCAACACCGTGCGCCTGTTCTTGGAGTCGCTGGGGGACCTCGCCAAGCAACCAGCCCGCGGACTGACCCCGCGTCACATCGAAGCCTTCATGAGCCGTCGACTCGACTCGGGCGTCGCTCCCAAGACCGTGATCGTGGACATCAAGACCCTGAGCAGCGGCCTGCGTCGGGCGGAAGCCTTCGGAATTATCGACAAAAATCCGGTCCCCGCTGTCAAACTTCCCAAGAACGTTTCGACCGAGCGCGAAGTCTTCGCGAGCGAGGACGTTCAGAAGCTCGTTCAAGCCGCTCCCAACCAGGATTGGCAGACCTTGATTCTAACTGGTTTCTACTTCGGCGCACGGCTGGGGGACTGTATCAACATGCGGTGGGAAAACATTGATACCACCAACGGCCTGTTGGTTTACCACCAGAAGAAAACGGGGAAGAAGGTGGTGGTGCCGCTCCACATGCATTTCATTCGGCACCTGGGCCACATCTCCACGACCAACGCTGAAGGCTTTTTGTGTCCAACCCTTGCCGGAAAAACACCGGGCGGAAAGCACGGTTTGAGTGAGGGTTTCAAGCGAATCGTCAAACGCGCCGGACTCGACCTGATGATCGTGCAAGGGAAAGGGAAGCGGAAATTTGCGAGGCGGACCTTCCATTCTCTGCGCCACAGTTTCAACTCGGTGCTCGCCAACGCGGGTATTTCCGAAGAGGTCCGCATGCGCCTGACCGGCCATTCCTCTCGGGAGACGCACGCGAAATACACCCACACCAACGTCGAACCGCTCAAGCACGCGATAGACGCGATGCCAATTCTCCGAGCCGCGCCATGATCGCACCCGAGAATGCGCCGGTCGGAATCCCCTCAGAACCGCTGGCTTGCGTCGCCGCGCAGAGCGATCACGCGAAACGAATCTCGCCACGGCTTTCGACCGAGGTACACTACAGCCATGAGTCGTATTGGTCTCCCCCTCCAGCACACGAGCAAGGTCATTGTTCGCGTCGGGAATGAATCCGGTTACGTGGCCGAATGCGTCGAGATTGCCGTAGTAACCCAAGGTCAAACGCTCGACGAAGTCATGACCAATCTTCGCGAGGCCGTCCGCCTTCACCTTGAAGACGAAGATCTGGTCGCCCCGAACCCAACACTCATCGTCACAATGGAGTTGGAGCCGATATATGCCTAAACTGCGTCCTCGCTACATAACCGCTCAATGGGGAACTGCCGCCCACGTTTCGGATGCCACGCATCTTGAACTGGAGACCCCGCTGGCTGACGTCAAGAAGGGCCAACGGGTCAAGGTGTTGATAACCTTTGAGCCCATGGCAACGGAGGGGCTTCCCCCGGGCGATTTTATCGCCGCCATTAGCTCCTACTATCGGAATTTTCCCAATGCCAAACCGATGACCACCGCCGACTACACGACAGCCAACCGGGAAGGCGAGCGCGACTGACTTGGCCTGGGTCGTCGACACCTGTGTGCGGACTGCCACACTCGTAGCAGCCGAGGTCACGAGGACTTCTGATCTTTAATTCCCCCTGCCAAATTCCGCAGTCTTGTCAGACGGGCTCAGGATGGGCAGCTTAAGACAGGATGAATGACACACTTAAGCGCATCACGGTTGATCCCGCGATTTGCCATGGCAAACCCACCGTGCGCGGGCTGCGTTACCCGGTGAGCATGATCCTGGAACTTTTGGCAGGGAATATGACGCCAGAGGAAATTCTCGCTGATTATCCGGACCTCGAACGCGAGGACATCAGCGCCTGTCTGGCCTTTGCCGCCCGGATCTCCACTGTCCATCAACTGTTGGAACTACCGAATCAATTACGGAATCTCCAACACTCGGAACTCGCCCTGTTGAATCGCGACAACAACCGCCTGAATCTCCACCGAAGCGGCACGGATACGCCGCAAGTCGTTGGGTGAAACTTCGAGAATCGGGATGCGGCGTCCGATGAGGTTCTGCTGGTAACGGATGCCCTGGTCGGAAGTGATGAACAGATCGAACTCGCCTTCTGCCATCCGTAGGAGGTCACCGTTCTTAACACCGCCCCAACCACGCTTTTGGGCTGTGGTGCACTCGTGGCCGACGAGGAGCTTGTGCATCGGCCACGGCACACATTCGTCCAACAGAATCCTCATGCGGCGAGCAGGGCGGACTCGGAACGTTCCAGGAGCCGACAGGCCATCTCCCGCGTCACGGACGGAAAACACTCAAGGAATTCCTCAAGAGTGTAGTTGTTTTCGAGGTAGTCGAAGAACGTCTTTACAGGCACGCGCGTCCCCTTGAACACCGGCTTGCCACCGAGGATGTCGGGGTCGACCGTAATCAAGTCATTCGTGTTCACGCGGCCAGCCTAACGCATCCCTGCCTCCAGTAAACCTCAGAACTCCAGTTTAAACCGTCATTGACGATCGTTAATTGCGGTTGGCGCAGGCCGAGTCGGATCAGAAGCTATCATCGGATGCTCAGTGATGGATTTCCTTTTGTTGCGCCAATCCAGAAAACTGTCGGAAGCCGCAGCACCAAGGACAAGGACATCAGTCTTAGGGACCGGAAACGAGAAGCGATTTGCACCGTTGGCCGGAAAGACGAGGAACTTCATGCCAGTAAAAAGGAACACATGCCGAAATGGGTGCACCTTCTGGCAGATTGAGTTCAACGAGTACGTAATCTTGGCGAAATACTCATCCAATTGAGCCTCCCTCCCGCTGGCAACTTTGCGCCCAGAAGCGAGCAGTCCACCGAATGGACTTCCGTCACCGACATGCATCAGTAGCCACTTTTCTGAAAAAGAGTCACTCCACTTTTTGATCTTCTGAGTCTTGCAGTCGAGCTGGGCTGAGAACGCGGCCAGAGATTCTCTTGCCGTGAACTCGCCCCATTCAAACTCATGGCGAGGCCGGGGATTCTCGTTAGCATCCTCTTTCCACCGCCTAAATTCCGCCCGTCGCGTGTACCCTCGCTTCCCAAACTGCCTGGGCAGGAGGTCAGTCAGCTCGACGCCGATCCGCTCGCCCTTGGGTAGAAAGATAGTAACTATTCAGCACTTATTCTAGTTTAGCGATGAAATCCGGAAGGTGTCCTGAGAAAAGAATATGTAGGGCCTGAGTCGGCGCGAGATCATTTTTCCTGCAGGTAGAAAGATAACTCCGTACCCG
>CAMDJH010000269.1 GCA_945900455.1 Akkermansia muciniphila | reverse complement strand
CGCAGTTGAAGATCGCTGAATCCTGCACCCGTTTCCGGGTCCCGGACTCGCAGCAGCATCGAGAGCAAATCGCGGTCGGGTTGACCCGCGCCCTGCGTCTGGCGATGCTGGTCGATGATGCGGTAAACGACCCCGTCAATGGCGCGGATTGCCTCGCGGAAGCGGTTGTTCTGTGGCGTCGGAACCCAGTCTGGCCAATTAAAAACCCGACCCAGCCGGCCGAACGCGTGCGGCAAGATCACGTGCATGGCGTTCTCGATGGTCTTGGCGTCAACCCCCACGTCCGAACTGAACAACGTCCGACCCACAATCGTGTAGGTCAATCGCATCATCTCGGACGCGATATCCAGCGCCTCTCCTTTCGCGGCAGACCCGCGCCAGTTTTCCAGCATGGCTGAGGTTGCCGTGGTCATGGGTTTGGCAAACCCGGCGATGTTCTGGTGATGAAAGGCTGGCTGGATCAGGCGGCGCTGGCGTTGCCAAAATTCACCGTTGGTGGTCAACAGACTGTCCCCGGTCACCGATTTGATGAAGCGGGCACTGCGGGTTTGTTTGTCAAAGTTACGAGCGTTCTTCTGCAAAACGTGCTCCACGTAATCGGGGTGATTGAGCAGATGTATCACATGCGGACCGAGCCGAAACCGCACGACATCGCCGAAGGTTCGGGCGGATCGACTCAACAATCCCAGAACATCGGTCCGGAACTCGTGAAGATTGCCGAGCAGCCAATGGCCGCGCGGACCGGGCGCAAGTTGTTTCCGAGCAACGCTCATTTCAGACCGGGTAATGCCATTCGTCAAAGCTGCGTCGCCAGGCATGGCCAATCGTCGCGCGGTCGACCGGCTCGAGCTCGCTGAATTCATTCTTTCGATAGCCCGCCAGCGAATCCACGTAGCGCTGCAGCGTCGGTCGAAACGTTGCGAAGCCGGCCAGGTTCAAGGTTTCATATAACGTCTGCATCTCGCCGATCGGATCGCGCTCAAGCTGCTCGAAACAGACTTCGTGGTAATGGCCCCTCGGAATCAGGCTTCGCTCGGCGAAGAACGCGTCGTAGAGCACGTTGTAGCGACGGATAATTCGATCATCAATACCCGCCACGTCGGGTCGTTGAAGGTAGGTGTGCCACATGGCCGTGTCGAAGTAATGCCGGAATGATTGAAAAACGGTGTAAGGATTTCGGTGAATGTGGACGAAGCGCGCGCCGGGAAACATCTCGAGCAGCAAACGGATGCGCGCCGTATGGGGCGGTGACTTCAGCACGAGCGGCCGGTGGTATTTGAACGTCAGCTTTTTTAGAAACCAAACCAAGGCCGCCTTCCACGCCTCCAGATCCTCGCGGGAGGCACCGCGAAAGGTGAGATACCGTGCGTAGTCTTCCTCGCGTCGCGCGAAACTGATCCCCAGGTAAAGTGAGCGGAGGCTCATCAGACACGGGGCAAATTCATCCTCCTGGGGGGCCTGAAAACTCATCGCCACGTTATCCATCGGCCGCTTCGGCGGCACCAACCACGCGAATCGTCGCGCGTTCACTTCCTCAGTCCCGAGAAACGTGTGGGGATTGACGACTTGGTACGTGTTCGCGAAGGCGAACTGGTTGCGATCCTGTGCGAGCAGATTGTGCAAATGCGTTGTTCCCGTCCGCCAGTGCCCAATCACGAACAACGGCGGCGGCACCGCAACCGCCGACACCGCCTCATCGAACAACCGCTCCTCCCGCCATCGGTAGACGGAATTCATCATACTGGCCAAGGTGATAAATCCCGCCCGATGCCAATAGACCGGGTCCACGGCAAAATGGTTTTCCCGGAGCAACCGCAGCCAATCGCCGGCGGTGATGCCGGCGAGATAGTTATGACCGACGCTCCAGCGATGTTTCAATTGCACGGGAATGCGCCCTCGGAAAGGGGGAGAATTGGACATTTCTGTGCGCGTGCGTCCCCAATGGACAATCGGCATTTAGAAAAGCCGCGGAGCGGCGACAGACCGTAGCCCACGGAGCGAGCCGTGGGGATGACCTTCGAACAAAACGGTAGCCCCGTCAGGGGCGACAGCGCTGGAGGAGTGCGCCTTGTGCCAAATTTTCTGTCGCCCCTCGGGGGCTTGATCGCGGTGCGCCCGAGAACCCACGGCTGACGCCATGGGCTACGGTCTGACGGCGCTCCGCGCCTCCGGAGTACACCACAGCAAGCAGCTTCAGAGCGGGAATCAGACGATTGACGGTTCAAATCGCGCTGGATTCGAACCCCTGAATCACGGTCATTTTTCATGCAACTCGATTTTACCAATCCAATCGGCCGCCACGGGACCTGGGGGCATTTCCGAAAGAATCTGCAGGTAGAAACGGGTGGGGCCGTCCGAGGGAACCCTATCCAACACTTCCCGGAAGCACCGGCGCGCCCCGTCCAGGTCGCCTTTCTGAAACGCACCCACTCCCGCAGCAAATCCTCGATCACGGTCGGCAAAACGAATCTCTGCCGAGATCGGGCCAACAAGTTCGTGAACTTCGACCACCCGTTCAAAACCCTTCAAGATGAATTTCCCAAGATATCGCGTGTGAAATTTGCCACCGACCTGGCTGAAGGTGTCGCCCGTCAGCAGGGTTTCGGTTCCCAAATACTTATTGAGACCCTCCATGCGGGACGCCAAGTTGATATTTTCGCCGAGAGCGGTGTAGTCAACCCGGGTGGTGCTTCCAAAATTGCCGACGTTGGCAAACCCAGTGTGCAAACCGATCCGTGTGAGCAGTTCCCGCCCATTGATTTCATGCAGGTCCTGGGAGCGAAACAGCAGCGCGGCCTCGCACGCGCGCACCGCGTGGTCCGGCTGCGGCTCCGGAGCATTCCAAAACGCGAAAATCGCGTCACCGATGTATTTCACGACGGTGCCATCGGTTGGATGGATACAACGGCCGACGGCCGTTTCGAAGTAGCGGTTCATCAACGGGGCCAGTTCATTTGAATCCAATCCTTCGGTGATCGTTGTAAAACCAGCGATGTCGCTGAAGAAAATGGTCAGCTCCTGCTTTTCGGCACCGGGCTTCAACAGGCGGCCGCCCCCCTCGCGCGCCAGCTTCCGGGCCAGCTTGGGCGTTACGTAAAGGGAGAGTGTCTGCTCGAGGAGTTTGTTGTGCACATAGAGCCGGACGGAATTCGCCACGAGTGAGAACAACCAGGCCGCGAGGATTTGGATCACCGGTATCAACCACGCGAACCACAGATGCCAGCGCGTAAAAAGCACCAGGGCACCCACCGTAATGCCCACACCCCCAGCACCCGCCACGACCGTTGCCCAGGCCGGCCGGAGTTTCAGCAATCCGACAGCGGCCAGGGTGCCTGCCGCCAGGGCCAATAGGATTTCGAACCGCCGACCCGGCCACCGCAACCAGTCCCCGCGCAAGAGATTCAGGGTCGTCGTGGCCTGGATCTCAACCCCGGATATGAACTGGTCATCCTCCTCCAAACGAAACTGTCCGAACGGCGAAATATAGGAATCCTTTCGCTCATTCGAGAATTTCGTCATCGTGCTCGAGCCAACAAAAACAATCCGGTCCTTAAAAAATTGATCCGGAGACTGGGCCGGGTCGAGCGCTTGAAAATAGCTGAGATGCAGCAGCCACTTCGCCGGCCCGTAGTAGTTCAACCATCGCTCGGTCGTTTCCGCACGCTCGAGTTGGGCATCGTTGGTACCGCGAACGCCGGGGGCATCGAGCAGTAGTGCGGTCTGCCACGCCAGACTATGTTTGAAGGGATAGTACGATGGAGGATGGGTTCGGACGACCTGATCATAGTCGGGATGCATCTCGACCACCCCCCACCGGTCGTCGACCGCATTCCGCAACGCCTCATACGGCAGATCCACGTCCGGTTCAATGCGGCCCTTGCTCTTCTTCACCGGCAGGGGGTTGGCACCAACGACCACGGCACCGTGTTCGACGCTGGCGGCGGCAAGCTCCCGATCCGCATCCAACCGTTCCGTGTCCCGCGATTTCGAATCGACAAACACCACATCGAACACCACCGCCCGGGCCCCGGCGGCCTTCAGTCGTCGCAGGAGTCGGGCGTGAAGACGCCGATCCCAGGGCGCGTTGAGAGGCTGATCGAGTTCCCGATGGGATTCCTCATCGATGAACACCACCAGCGCGTTGGTAACCGAAATCGTCGACCGCAGGGCGAATAGCGTGTTGTAACTCGCCGAACGCAACGGCTCGCCGATCCGGTACATCGTCAGAAACACTCCCAACCCGGCGACGAGGAGAACAGCGAGCAGGAAGTTTCGATCCAGCCATGGCAGCCAGCGAGACATACGCGGAGAAGAATGGGATGCGGTCGCGACGGAACAAGCCTGAAGGTCGATACGCCGGCCCATTCTTGGCCGTCATAGCCCGAGGCTCGGAGGCGGATCGCAATTAGAAATAAAGGTGCAGGCTGGTATAGAATGTCCGCGCCCGGACGTATTCCTCGTGCACCGTCAGCGGATTCAAACGGTAGTCGTCGTCAGTAAGATTCAGGACGCCGATGCGAACCTCCGCCCGACGCGCCCAGAACCGGTGCCCGGCGTACACGTCGAGCTGCCAAAAATCGTCACCGGGCATACTAGGGCGGTAGCCGTGATTGGCCTGCCGGGTCCAGGTCGCGTTGGCTTGCGCGAAGAAACCGCACTCCAGATAGTACCGACCGGACAACGTAGCCTGGTGAAGGATGGACTCCGCAAAGGTATCGAGGGTTTTTTGCAAATTCACGGGCAATCCCTGCACCCGGCTATCAAGATCCACCTCAGTCCAATGGTAGCCCAGCCCAACGGACCAGTGGTTTCCAAGCAGTTGATTGACGGTGATGCCCGCCCCCACTTCCTCGTATTCAAGGTCGCGTTGGGCTGTCGACGGCACCGCCTGGAGCGTATTGCGAGTCCAGTCAAACGCCCCGTAGGACTGCCGACCGTCGGAGGTCAATCGTTCGCCGGACGCGCTCAGATACGTGCGGGTGGGAAACTTGTGATCGACACCGACGCCCAGGGTTTCGAAGTCGGCACCCGGGAGAACGCCGGCCACGGATTCCGGAATCAGGCTGCGGTACGCCTGGTTGAAACCCGCAATCTGGATGGGCTCCAACCGGATGCTGTTGTCATAGGATACGCCGCCAACCGAACGGCTCCAGGCCGCCCGGAGATGGGTCTCGGGACCCACGGACCAGGTGATGCCCGCCTTCGGAGAAACGCGATCGATGGTGGACTCGGCGGCCGCTAAGGGGAGCAGATCGACGTTTTCCGGATAGTGAAGTTGGTCGTAAGTGACGCCCGCGGTGAGTGCGAGCGGTTCCCAAGGTTTCCAGGTGTCGTATGCGTAGAGAGTCAGACGGTCGACGTCCACCCGGTTCCCGTCGGCGATCCGCGGGAATATGTCCACGGGGGGAAACTGAGATCGGCCGCCGGTCGTCTTCACACGCTCCGTATTTTCCAGATCCCCCGCCTGATACCGGACACCGGCGACAAGGCTATGTTGTCCCAGCGTGGCGATGTGCTGCCCTTCCACACCCACCAGATCGAACTCCCGCCGGAGATCGGTTACAAAACGGCGATTCTGCACCAATGTAGAAGGTGCCGTCGGATTCGCCCGAATAAACAGGGGGATGGCCGTATTCGTATCGGTAATATGCTGATCGAAGGTGAGTCGGCCGGCCAGGAGGAGCGAGTGTTGTCCGGGCGCCCATTCATGATGCCAGCCCAAGAAAACATTAGGATATTGCCGTTCCGTGATCCGCAATCCCTGTGACGCGTCGTGGGGATCCCGCAACTGCCGTGTGTCGCCATTCTCGTAGTCATTGTAGTTGATCATGGCAAAGGCGCTGTCCGAGGGACTCAGCTGAAACTTGAACTTACCGTAGAGCGACAATTGCTCGCCGTCCGTATTGGGGGCCCAACCGCGTTGCGAGCGATACTCCGTATCGAGCGAGTAGCTGAAATCTCGAATCGTACCAAATTGTGATCCCACTTGATGCCAGTCACCATGCCCCCAGTACTCGGTGGTGGAACTGAGCCCAAGGCGATCCCGTTCGAAGAGTCTCGAGTACTCCTGTTGCGACACATACTGTGAAAGGGATCCGGCACCGACCGGCGCGAGAAGATTGGCAAGCAAGAGCTCGGTGAACCACGGAGTCTCGTACCGCAGATTGAACTGCCGCGGGTCCCTCAATACGTCATAACTTTCCGCCAGAAAAAGGTGGGCCGAGTAGTTGCCGTAGTCGTCCTCAACCGCCCGACTGGCCTCCCGGACGCTTCGTTCCGTCATGCCGGCATCCCGGTAGAGACCGGCCAGATTGGCGGACCGCATTGCGCGGTCTTGGTCCAGTAAGAGACTCGACCGGTAGACCGAGCGGTGATCGTTCAATTCCTTGGATTTCTCCAAATCATCGACGGCTTCGTTCACTCGATTTCCCTGCTGATTCAGGAGCGCCGAATAGAGCCATCCCGTCGGATCCGTTGGATCGAGCTCTCGGGAACGCTGCAACTCGTGCACGGCTCGCGCCGTGTCTCCCGATTCGCTCCACGCCTTGCCGAGATAACTCCGCAGCAGGGCGCGGTCGGGTTCAGTCGCCGCCGCAACCTGCAGATCGTTGCGGCCGGCATCGACCACTCCCTGTTTAATCCGGCAGAGACCGCGTCCCAACCAGCCATTCGCCAGACCTCCATCCAACTGGATGGCACGGTCAAAGGCAGCTTCGGCTTGCGAAATCCGGTTGGCAGCCGCCAGGGTGAATCCGCGCAGTGTCTCGCCCTGGGCATTGCGAGGAGAAAGCGCCAAGCCCTTCTGCAACGCCATTCCCGCGGAGTCCGTCCGACCGAAACTGAATTCCAGCTCGGCGAGACGGATCCAAGTAGCCCCAAACCCGGGGGCCTTGACGGTCGCCCGCCGTGCCAAATTCAGGGCTTCATCGAGACGACCCGCGGCCTGGGCGGCGTAGGAGTTGGCGAGAAGCAACGACGCCGACCTACTCGGAGTTCTCAAGTCGGGAGGGGAGCCTCCAACGGCCGCAATCAGGACCCGGACCGCCTCGGCAGTTTCGCCGGCCCGCCCTTTCAACAAGAATTCCGCGGCCTGGACTTGCCCGGCGGCCAGACTGAGCCCGGCGGCGAACGTGGCGGCACCGTCCGAACTGGGAACGCGGGCGGGCAGCAAGGCCAGCGCGGACATGAGATCGCCCGACCGGTAGGCGTCCAGCGATTCAGCGAACTCGGACAATTCGTCCGCAGTCAACTCCAACTCGTCGGGCACCACCACCGCCGGATAGTATAGGCACCACTGTACCGCCGCCCGGGCATCCAGGCGCGCTATCTTCCGCGGGGCGCTACCGGCCACCACCTCCGCCCCGTCGCCGGGCGCGAGCGTGATCGACCCCTGAGCGTTGCCAAGATCGATGCGCCCTTCCATCAAGGTAACCCGCGTTGAGCCGTCCGGCGCGACGCGCAACGCGAACTCCGTTCCCAAGATCGCACCGGAAGCCAGCGGGGTTCTAAATTTCTGTTGAGTCCCCTTTTCCCGATTGAAGAAATAGATCCCGCCTTCCTTCAGTTCGAGTTGAGGCGGGGTGTTGGTGGATTCTGCCGGTAGCAATTCGAGCGTAGTCAATTCATCCAATCGTTGTACCGACTGATTTGAAAGTTGGAGAGTAACACGGCTGCGAGGCCCGGTGCGAATGCGGTCGTGCACCAGCAATGTTTGGTTCGTCTGTGCACGTTGCCATGTCGCATTCCCGGCCTTTTGCCAATCGACTCGACCCTGGATACTGACGAGCAACGCCTCCAATTTGCCCGCGGAGGGGACCTGGGCAAAAGTCACGATACCGCTGGCGATCCACGCGAACGCGAGGACCACCCAGCCCACGATGCGGGTGGCTGGAGAAAAACGTCGCGCAAACGGATGCTCTGAATCGGAAATCATATCGAGAGGCGGCGGACATGCTGGGCACCATGGGCCAAAAAAACAATCCCGCACCGCGGCTCGCCCTCCTTGAAGAACCCCGAATTGCCGCCAGGGGCGAGAATAAACGTTGTGGATACGGCCAAAGTCGTACCCATTCGGAGTAGGGTGCATCTCACGGAAACGGTGGTTTTCGAGTCAGCGATTGTTGAACGGAAGAATTCTTCATTTTTCCCGGGACTCTGATTTCGATTTCTGAAACGCTCCGCGGCCAATGGTGCTGCCGAGCAGAATGCAAGGGCGCGACTTTGG
>CAMDJH010000268.1 GCA_945900455.1 Akkermansia muciniphila | reverse complement strand
CCGCATGCTGCTTGAGTTTACCAAGATGTCCGGTGCCGGGAACGATTTCATCCTGTTTGACAATCGATCTGAGAAAATTGCCTTCACCCGCGAGCAGGTCGTCCGCCTCTGTCACCGCCACTTCGGCATCGGTGCGGATGGCATCATCCTACTCGTGCCCGCCCGATCTGGAAAAGCCGATTGGGCGTGGCAGTTCTACAATTCGGATGGCTCGGACGCGGAGATGTGCGGCAATGGTGCGCGTTGCTTCGCCCGGTTTATCGAGAAAACGACCGGTGCGACCGGACAGACCTCGTTTGAAACGGTGGCCGGCGTAATTGTGGCCGAGTTTGCCGGGGAAAATGTAACCGTGAACCTGACTTCCCCGCAGGGGCTTCGCCTGCGTGAGACCGTGGCAACGAGCGCCGGGCCGATCGAGGTCAGTTCCCTGAACACCGGTGTCCCGCATGCCGTCGTATTTGTTCCCGATGCCGACCGCGCCATGGTGCAGTCCCTCGGTTCCGAACTTCGGCATCACGCACACTTCAAACCTCGCGGTACCAATGTGAATTTTGTTCAGATCAAGGGCCCGGGATTGATTCGTGTCCGAACCTACGAGCGAGGTGTCGAAGGGGAAACACTGGCGTGTGGGACCGGTGTCACCGCAAGTGCGATCCTGAGTTCGGTACTCCATGGATTTCATTCTCCCGTCCGTGTGCAGGTGCAAGGGGGTGATGAACTGCAGGTTTCATTTTTTGAGGTAGGAGGCCGGTTTTCCGATGTCAGGCTGGGTGGGCCGGCCACATTTGTATTCGAAGGCCGGATCGTCCTCTAACATCCCTCCGCTCACTTCATGGCAAAGCCTGGGTCGGATTCCCCAAAAGTCCGGTGGATGGATGCGGTGCGATACGCGATCGAGACGCAGAGCCTTGTCAAGTTGACCCTTTCCGGGACTTGGGGGTCGGCACCCACATTACGCCGAGTCCTGGGTCGGCTCGTTGACCTCAAAGCCGGGACTCGCATCTCCCTCGTGTTTCGGCATGACACCCGCGACGTCACCCAGAATTTTGAATTGAGCGAGGGGCTCGCCGAATTGAGTCGATGGTTGGATTCCGGGGCCGCATCGGGTTTTCTGCGCTCAACCGATGCCGAGTGGGAATTGAGCGGTTTCGCGGACGGGGTGGGGCGTTTGCGGGAGATGCCACCGCCGACGGACTTGACCTCCCCGGGCGTTCGTCGCATGCATGATCGGGTGCGGAATCGAACTGTCGCGCTCGGTGGATCCACTTGGCTGCGAGATCTTGGCGTCACCACGCCCGACGGATCGGTCTGTGCGGGGAAAGAGGCGAAGTTTCGCCAGATCCACCGATTTGTTGAAGTGCTTGGGGCGTTGTTTGATGAATTGCCTCCGGCTTCGGACGGTTCGGTGCGAACTCTGATCGATATGGGATGCGGCAAGGGCTATCTGACCTTTGCAGCGACGGAGCATCTGCAGAAACCGGGCATGGGGAAGTGGACAATCCGGGGAATTGAGCAGCGCCCCGAGTTGGTTGAACTGTCGAATCGGGCAGCGCTGGCGGCCGGCTTTGCGAATTTGGTCTTTGAACAAGGAAATATCCAGAATGCTGCGGTTGCGTCGGTGGATGTGTTGGTTGCCTTGCACGCTTGCGACACGGCCACCGATGATGCCCTGGCCCGGGGAATTGACGCGGGGGCGCGGCTCTTGTTGGTCTCCCCATGCTGTCATAAGGAAGTGCGCCCCCAGATGAAGCCACCGCCGCCGCTGGAGCCCGTGCTCCGGCACGGCATCTTGCTCGAGCGGCAAGCCGAGTTCGTTACCGATGCGCTGCGCGCGTTGCTTCTCGAATGGGCCGGCTACCGCACCCGGGTTTTCGAATTCGTTTCCCCGGAACACTCCGGTCGAAATCTGATGATCGCCGCTCTAAAGCGATCCGATTCGAGTCCACGTGAAGATCGAGCTCAAGCGGTGCGAGAGTTGGCGTGGCATTATGGCATTCAAACCCAGCGACTGGCCGAACGGCTGAACTTCCAATTCTCAACGAATCCGCAACACCCACCGCCTCCTGTACCGCTCCGGTCGGTTGGTGAGAATCTGCTGTGAACTGGGATCAACTGGACTGGATCGCTCTCGACCGATTGCGTGATCTGTTTCTCCGCGGAACACCCGCCCCAGGGCCGTATTGGCGATCGGAATCTGATCTGGCCAACTATGATTTTACGTACGGAGAGCGGATCGGCTGGAAATGGGATGCCGTGCTGCGGGGCCTTGACCCCAGCGAATGGCACTCCCGCAAGGGCGCGGTCGTGGATTGGGGGTGTGGCAGCGGCATCGCTGGCCGGCGGGTTGTGGGCTGGCTTGGCGACGACGCAGTCACCGAGTTGCACCTCATCGATCATTCCGCTCTCGCCGTGCAATATGCCGCCGCGGCTGCGACGGCTCGCTGGCCGGGTCTGAAGGTACGGACAGGTCCAGTCCCGCTCGACCAGCCGATTTCCCTACTGGTGATCAGTCATGTACTAAATGAGCTGAATGGAGAGGGGCGGAGCGAGATGCGCCGAATGATCGGGCAGGCGGACACCGTTATTTGGGTCGAGCCGGGTACTCATGGTACCAGTCGCGACCTGGGTGCGATCCGGGACGAATTGCTGGGTCGTTTCGACATCGTGGCACCGTGTCCTCACCGGGAACGGTGTGGCGTCAATCGGCCGGGAAACGAGGGGCATTGGTGCCATTTTTTTGCACGCCCACCGGGCGGCATTTTCGCGGAAAGCGGCTGGGTCCGGTTCGCGCAGCGTGCCGGCATCGATCTGCGCAGCCTTCCGTATTGCTATCTGGTGCTCACTCGGCTGCCCCGGGAGAGCCCACAAAAGGACGGGAGTGCCCGTCAGGAGATCCGAATTCTTGGTTTGCCTCGCAAATACAAAGGTTTTGCGAAGGTTTTTGGGTGCCAAACTTCCGGGGTGACCGATCTGGTGCTACAGAAGCGGGATGCGCGCGAACTGTTCAAACGATTGGACGAACTATCGGGACGATCGCTATTGGCGCACGTGGAGGGAGATCGGTTGAAGGACGTCTTGATGGAGGTCCCGCCCGAGATAGCGGAGGGGGCGGAGAGTGAGCCTTTTTGAGCACACCGTGGATAAGCTGGAAATCGCAGCGGATGCCGACGTGTGACAAAAAGCAAAAAGTGACAGGCTCAATATGCCCGGGCTCAATATGCCCGCTAGCTCAATTGAACCTGTCCTTTGTTGGAAAGCGGGCGGCTAGAGTTTTGCCCCAACCTGACTAGGACCATCGAGCGTGCAGCCTGGGAGCGATGGCGTCTCGCCGGCGAGTTGAAGAAAATGAACGTCGCAAACGAAAAGGCAAAACGCCGGCGAGACGCCGGCGCCCCCAAGATGATGAGAACCACTTTGCTTCTGTTGTGCCTGACCCTGGGCGGAATCGGGCCAAGGCTGCTGGGTGCAGCAGCCCTGGCTTCCGCCTCACCACCACGAAAGGCGGACCTCGTCATCGTCGGCACCGGGATTTCCGGTTTGGCGGCGGCGTTGGATGCCGGGCGGGCGGGCGCGAACGTCACGGTCATCGACATGTGGTCGGTGTTCGGCGGCCATGCGGTGATGTCGGGCGGCCTGGTCTGTTTGGTGGACACGCCGTTTCAGCGGACGAACAACGTCTTCGACTCCCCGGACCTGGCCATTCGCGATTTTCTCAAGCACGGCGAGGATGCGAACCCGGATTGGGTCCGCCTCTATGCGCGCGACTCCGAGCGCGAGGTCCATGACTGGCTGGTTGCGCTGGGCGTTGGTTGGTCCCAGCTTTTTCCGCGCCTGCCCGGCAACAGCGTCCAGCGCCAGCACGAGGCGAAGGGACGTGGCGTCGGACTCGTCAGCCCCATCTACCGGGAATGCCTGCGTTGGACGAACATTCACTTCGTCTGGAACACCAAGGTCACGGCGCTGCTCATCGAGGAGGGTCAGGTTCGCGGTGTGCGCAGCGTCGGCCTCCGCGACGGATCGACGAACGACTTTCGCGCCACTTCCGTCGTCCTCGCCACGGGCGGATTCGAGAGCAACCTGGAACTGGTGCGCCAGCATTGGCCGTCGGCGCTTCCTAGTTTGGAGGGCGGGGCGAGAATCCTGTTGGGGTCCGGCCTCAACTCGCTGGGCAGTGGTTTCGACGTAGCAACCACTGGCGGTGCGGCCCTGACCAACCTGGACCACCAGCTTTTTTATTCCACAGGCTTGGTGGACCCGCGTGATCCCTCCGGGAGACGCGGCCTGAACAGCTTCAATCCGGAGTCCATCTGGGTGAACGCGCAGGGCCGGCGCTTCGTGCGGGAAATTGTAGGACGCGTCCCGGATTTCGGCGGATCGGTCCCGGCGGTGCTGCGGCAGCCGCAGGCGACGTATTGGTCCATCTTTGATGCCCGGGGTCGCGCCAAATTCTTTGTCTCCGGTTCCGGCTGGGACGATACCAACAACGTCCAGCGCGAGATCTTCGCCAACCCGAAGATGAGTCCTTGGGTCAAACAGGCTGACAGCATCGCGGGTCTCGCCCAGGCCACAGGTCTGCCAACAGATGCGCTGGAGAAATCTGTCCGGCGCTGGAATGAAATACTCCGCGCGCGCGACGACACCGACTGGCTGCGCTTTAGTCCAAGTGACACGAACCGGCCGTCGCCCATTGCCACTGCGCCATTCTATGCCGTCCAATATTTTCCGCTCTCCCGCAAAAGCATGGGCGGCGTGGCGGTCGATCTCTCCTGCCGCGTTCTTGATCGTCGCGGTCAACCGATTCCTAACCTCTACGCCGTGGGTGAACTGGCTGGCGTCGGTGGCATCAATGGCCGCGCCGCGCTCGAAGGCACGATGCTCGGGCCGGGCCTGTTGATGGGCCGCATCGCCGCGCGCGAAACCGTGGCGCAATTGAAGTCCAAGGGGAAGTTGCCTGCTGCCAAGCCCGCGAGCGCAGCTTCAGAAAAATCTCCCGCCACGCAAACCAGCGATCCCGAATCGCTCCGTGCCTGGCGCGAAGTGCTGCGGCAACTGGTGACGGAACCGCGTCCGGGCTATCTGCATTTCGAGAAAGCGCATGCTGTCGTATTGGAGCGAAACCTCGATTGCGCCCAGTGCCATCGCGAGCCATCGCCGTTGGCCCTCACCGCGGTTCAACTGGACCGGCACGCACTCATTCAGGCCTGCGTTGTCTGCCACGGTTCAGTTAAAGAATAATGCTCCCGATTAGCCAACTCGCCCACGTCACAACTTCTCGCATCGCAGTTCTGCTCGGCAGAAAAAGTGACAAAAAGAAACAAAGGAAAGTGAAAGGGGTCAGTGTTTGGGCGCGCCCAAGAGCTTTAGGCCGAAGGGTATGAAGGGTGCAAAATCCGAGACGTTAACGGTCGCTAACTCTGCACCCTCCAAAATGGCCGTAGCGGCAATCATGGTGTCGAGACGCTGTGCGCGCTTGACTCCGGGAGCTTGAAACAACTGGCCGGCGAATTCGGCATCGGCCTTGGTGAACGGTAGAATGCGAGATCCCAGCAGTGCGGTCAGAAAAAGTGACAGGTTCAATAGGTTCAATTGAGTCGACGAAATAGTGGACCCATCGCTTTTTTCACGACCGCGTGTCAAAATCGCGGTCCCGAATCTCAGGAAAACACTCCGGGTTTGCCTTCACTTGGGCGGCGACGGCATCGCCCAGGGAGGACGACGCCCGCCTGGGACGCGGATCTTGAATCAAGCGCGACTATTCCATGTGCGCGTTTAACTCGTGCGCGCGTGATTTTCCCCGGCGACATGAATGTCCTTCCGCGGATCTGCGCCGCGACGGTACCCTTTCGCCTGTCGCTTGTCGGCACATCCGGGTTGACTTGTCTTCGCCTCTTGGTATTACGTGTTAGTATGACAAATGAATTGCAGGTGGTCAGCGTCAAGTTTCCTGCACGGCTCCTGCGGCGCATCCCCAAGGCTGGACATGGGCGTAGCGGTTTTATTTTGCAGGCGGTGGAAGAAAAAATATCCCGCCAATCCGTAGTAGAATGGCAGCCTACCACGGCACGCGGTAGACGTATGGCCACCATCATCGCCCAAGGCAAATCCGAGGGAGTGACGATGGAAAGCGAGGAGTGGCTCGAAAACGAGCTGCGAGCAAGACGGGGGAGGTTCGCCTGAAAACTTTTCTGGATTCCGGCGTTCTCATTGCCGCGTGGAAAATTGACACGCTCAAAGATGCCGCCCGTTCCATCATGGCCGACGATCGTCGTGAATTCTTCAGTTCCCAGATGGTCCGACTGGAATTGCTTCCCAAACCCCGGTTCGAAAAGCGAAGGACCGAGGTCCGGTTTTATGAAAATCATTTCGCCGAACTGGTGAGATTCGAACCGTTGAGCCGGGAACTGGCGGAGGAAGCCGAGATTTTGGCATCGCGGTATGGGTTGTCCGCAGCGGATGCGTTGCAAATCGCGGCGGCCATCCGTCAAGGCGTCCAGGAATTCTGGACCACCGAAAAGCCAGGTAACCCGATGTTCCGGGTGATGGAAGTGAAAGTCTTATCCCTTGGGGCCTAAAACTCTCCCCGTCACCGTCGACCTGGAAAAAAGGAAAAAGTGACAGGCTCAATAAATATGTGGCTGGCTCAATTGAACCTGTCACTTTTTGTCACCCGGTCAACCGGTATCAAGCCGAGCCCGGCGATCAGCGCTGGCAGGCGGAAGAGATTCTTAGTGTATGTTTTCATAGAATGTTATTCCGGCGCCGCGAAGCTGGGTTCTTGCTCGCGGCATATGTTTTTGCCATTGCGTACGGCAACCGATTGCACCTGCCCGCGCGGGGGATACGGGTTCGAACTGCCAATGATCACGGGGTCGAGATCGAAGCCGGCTCCGAGGGTGGATGCCGCGGCCGCATCGGCTACACCGAGCACGAAGCTCAAGGCGAGAATACAGAGCAGGTGTGTTTGTTTCAGCCTGGTTTGCGGTGCGGTCTTTTGCATGGGTTGGCTTCTCCTTTCAGCTGCGTGGATTACTGGTGGGGAATGCACCGCTGCAGGCGGCTCAGATCGCGGTCCCCTGGTGGCACCTCTCCGCCGCCCCAGCCTTTGTTCTTCTCCCAATAGAGCGATTTTGATTCCTGCCAGCGCCAATGCTCGACGTGGCTGTCGGCGAAGGAAAGATTGGCGCCGTTCTGATGGCGGGCACCGGGAAAATGACTCCAGCGCCAGGCATCTGGGGAACCGGGTTGGGACACGCTGAAACTGCCACCCGCCGTGTTCCCCGGATGATTGTCGATGAACACAAACACGTTGGCCGGACCTGGGTCTTGAAAACTAGACTGCTTGCGGAAGATGAGCTCCACGACGGTGTTGCCCGAAGGGGTGGCCGAATTTCCCGTCCCGTTCATATAAGTGCTCATCCCGTAGTGACGGGTGCGGGGAACCCCCCCCGCATCGAGAACCGTGGACCGGTCGGAAGGGCAGCGGTAGATCGCGTCAGCACTGAGGTAGCGAAACAGGAGTCCACGCTGGATATTCGAACTGGTCGTATCGGTGAAGGCATTGCCGGTCACCCACGAGGGGGCGTCGCTACGGGATGCCTCCTGGGTGTTACGATAGTCTTCGTGGTTGGGAGGCAGAGATTCATTGTGGTCTCCCGAGTATATCGTCCAAGCGAGCTGGAGTTGCTTCAGATTGTTGAGGCACGCGGTTCTTTGCGCCATGCCTTTGGCCTTGCCCAAAGCCGGCAAGAGCAGGCCGGCCAGGATGGCGATGATCGCGATCACCACCAAGAGTTCGATCAGAGTGAAGCCGCAAGAGTTTCGGTGTGCCGCGCCCTCTCGAAGGAGTTGAGGCCTTTGAAGATATCTCATAATTGTTTTTGCTTTCGTTGCGTTGTGTAGCGGAAGGCGCATTGGGCGCTCACGGGTTCCTCCCCTGCGTGTCAATTTCCGACAGCGACGGTGCGCGCCAAAGCCGGATATCGCCTTGGTGGCGATCCGCGTTGTTGAGGTTTCCGAGGCTGACCAGATCCTCGTTTGTGCCGACGAAACGCAGCCAGGCGCACTCGCGCTCATGGGCTTTCCAGTGGGCGACCTGCTGCCGTGTGGTCAGATCCCACATCGTGATCGTGCCGTCGTAGCCGCCCCCGACCAAACGTGAATCATCGGGTGAAAAGATCAGGCTATAGTAAGTTTTTAACTGGCCGGCGATGGTCTCGATCTGCTGCTCACGATCTACATCCCATAG
>CAMDJH010000267.1 GCA_945900455.1 Akkermansia muciniphila | reverse complement strand
CCATCCCTCCCATTGTTGATCACCAAACGGTAACCGTTTTCCCCGAGCCCCAACCGGCGAGCTACCTCGGCAGCCTGAACGAGAAGATGCCCAACAATTGCCTGATCAGCGGGTCCTGCCGCGTCCCCGATCCGAGGAATCACCCGTTTTGGAACAATCAGGACGTGGATTGGCGCCTGCGGATTGATGTCACGGAACGCGAGAACGAAATCGTCTTCGTACACGATGTCAGCCGGGATCTGTCGGGCGACAATTTTCTCAAAAAGTGTCATGTGAAAACCTTGATCGCGGAGAGCAAAATTCTATTCAGACGCGTTGGAGGTCAACGCACGAGCAAGCAAATTCCCTGACTTCGATCCTCCGCACGGAACGATTCCCGGAGAAACCCGACGATTTGCTCCTCCATAAGTCGACACTGATGGCACCATCGCCGACGTCCCATCAATTGCTTCACGCAGCCGCGAAGACCGACGAATCGGACCGTTCGGGGGCTTTCCCGAAGGGACCGGGCAAGGATCCCCCGGAGGCGCAGGAAAAAACCGAGCTCATATTCCGACCCACTCGCCGTTACAACTTCCCGCAGGTCGACCACAGCGTCGACACTTCCGGCGTCCCCTGCCGCCAACTCAAATACGACCGCATGAGCCGGTGCGACCGTCGTTGGATACTCCGGTGAACATTCGACTCCCACTCCGAATCCCCTCAAAACACGAGCCAACGCTTCGGCAAACTCACCCAGGGTCACGGACTCTTTCTTCAGTTCCACCTTAAAAAAATGAAGCACACCCGCCGCCGCATGACGGATAATTTCCGGGTCCATGATGCCTACAGTTTCGCCCATTAGCTCAATGGTTACTTGCTCCACAGCGCAAGGAATCATCTGGCCGGACGGCTGCTCGACAATTAGGCAGTCGTCGCGGAGTCGGATCATGAACGGTCCTTTTCACTTACCGCGATGTCGTTTGGCAGTTCGAGAGCGAGCTGTCGTTTGTCCGGTAGTGGTTGAGTCACCAATCGATTGACCTCGCTCACAAAATCGTTCACTTCCTCAAAATTGCGATAGATGCTGGCGAATCGCACGTAGGCAACCGGATCAAGGCCTCTCAGCGCGCGCATTACCTGTTCTCCAATGTCCTTCCCGGGCACCTCGCGCTCGTAGTGACCGGCGATTTCGTCGACGATACACTCCACCGCGTCCGCAATGTCCTGCTCGGACACGGGCCGTTTCTGGCACGCGCGCTTAACGCTCTGAACCAGTTTTTCTCGTGAGAACGGCTCCCGCCGCCCATCCCGCTTCACCACCGTCAACTCCTCGTGCTCAATCTCCTCGTAGGTTGTATACCGATGATCACAGGCAAGGCACTCCCGTCGACGACGAATCGTCGCCCCCTCTTTCGAGGCTCGGGAATCGATTACCTTATCTTCCTGCTCACCGCACTTAGGACATCGCATGGCACACACCACAACAACCTGCTGTGGCTCCGATTCCCCTACCCCACAACCTGTGGTGGAGTCAAAGCAGAACCATCATTCAGCGAAAAAGGATTGCCTCCCCCCGGAAGGAATAACACCCCGTGGAAACTTCGGTCCACAGATTGCCAGCACCCGGGACACTCCCAGCCGTCAGCCGCGGGATCCGGTCGGCTACAACTTCAGGCGATTTGCAAAACAGTGGAGCCGGGGTTCTTCGTTCTTGCCCCACTCCGGGCACCCATGAGCTGCCGACCCAAGGGGGCGTCGGGCGTGATGAGGGTAATGACGTTTCCTTCGAGAGTGATTTCAAGCCCACCCGCAGCCGGAGCGAGAAAAAACCACATTTTCTCCGCCCGCATCTGCACCTCCACCAACGCACCCAAACCGGCCGCCTCCCCGGGACCGAACGGCCGAAGCGGCAGCAGTTGCATCGCCGCTGACGCGAGTGAAATCTTCTCCGCCTGACGGTTTTGCCCGTCTGCCAGGTAGTTGGCCTCGATGGATCGGGTGTCATACTTACCCTCCGCACGATTTTCACCGTCAGTCGCTCCGGCCCGCGATTGTTCTGCGGCGCCGCATAGCCGAACGAACTGCTCGCGCAACGCATCCAAAATCGCGCGCAGTAACGCCTGCTTGTCGATTCGAACCATCGAGCAAATCGTCAAATCCATCGCCGGAGGTTCTAACGGCCCTCGGGCCGAAGATCAACCTGCCAGATCGTCGTTACGGGCAGACGCCCGTTCAAGTCATCGGCTTGCCGAGGCCGTCGCTCCCGCGCAACTGCTGCCACAGCCAGCGGTGCAGGCCAGACAATGACCTCCCGTCTGTATCGGATACGGCTCGAGCGTGTCGGGAGCGACATCCCAAAGATAAAGAAGGTCTCCGTTGCGAAGTTGCATCCCTAACATTTGATTGAAGTCGCAGTCGTAGATTTCCCCCCGCCACCCGACACTCAAGGTGGAGCGGCACATCAATCCGTCGAGGGTCTCAGGATTAAAATTCCGAGAAAGCAGATCCAGATACTCGTCCAACCGCCCCTGCTTGCGGAGGTCTTCGGCAAACCGTGCGATCGGCTGGTTTGTGATCGCGTACAAATGGTGAAATTCAATGCCGAACGAGCTCCGCAATGCTTGTTTGTAATCCGCCTCGAGCTCCCACTGCGGACCGGGCAACGTGGGTCCCAGGGGGTTGTACACCAAGTGCAATGTTCGGTGAGCCCCATACCCGGCTGCATTGAGTTTTCTCAAGGCACTGATGCTCCGGTCAAAAACACCCTGGCCGCGTTGGCGGTTCACATTCTCCGACGAATAACACGGCAACGATGCCACGATCTCAACGTGATGGAGCGCCAAAAAACCGATCAGCCATTCAAATCCAGGTTCCTCCAAAATCGTCAGATTGCATCGGTCAATAACCCGCGAGCCCGCCTCGCGAGCAGCCTCCACCAGAAAACGGAAGTGATCACTCAGCTCGGGCGCACCTCCCGTGATATCCACCACCGGAGGCCGGTGCGCATCGATCCATGCGGCAATTCGCACCGCTGTTTCGCGGTCCACCATTTCCGTCCGCCACGGGGCGGCGTCGACATGGCAATGGCGGCAAGCCTGGTTGCAACGCCGGCCCACATTGACCTGCAGCGTCTGTAGTGTCCCCCTCCGCAACACCTTCTGGTGGGCGGAAAGCTTGAGTTCGAACGGATTCATGCGCGGTAAAAACGGACGGCCGATTCATCGAGATCGGGCTGCTCGGAGCGCCCATTGCACCCGCGCGCACAGGGCTGGGCGCCCCGGGTAACGCCACCGATCGGAATCCGAGGCATATCGGCGGTGCTTCCGCCGGAGAGTGAGCTCGGAGACGTCACAGCCCGGGATTTTGCCGCAACCAATTTTGAATGGACGCACGCTCCGGATGGTTGGGGCTCAGGGCAAGCACCTTTTCATAATGTTGCCGAGCCCGGGGAACTTCGCCCAACTCCCGCGCGCAAATCGAGGCCAGCATCAATTCGGCCCGAACATCGCTGGGCGAGGAATCCGTCAACCGATCCAGTTCCTCGGCGGCATCCGCAGGATACTTCGCGCGTTGCAGCGCCACCGCGAGATTCCATCGTGCCTGTTCCGGCCGATCCGCGGTGGCCACCGCATACTCCCCGGCCAGCAAAGACAGCGGCAAATCCCCGGAAGCCAGGGCCGCCACGGCAAGGTTATAGTGGGCATCGTGGTAGCTGGGGTCGTACTGGGCGGCTTTTTGGTACCGGGCAATGGCACTGGGCAGATCGCGTCGCTCATGCGCTGTAACCCCAAGAACGAACTGCTCCTCGGCCGCGCGCCGATTACCAGGAGCCGGCCGTGCGGAAAGCTGGCGAGTATATCGGGCGAATGCCGGCTTGGGGGGAGGAGCAGGAATAGTTTCGGGCGCCGGCGGTGAGACGGAGGCGGCCGTGGTTTTCTGGGGCTCGGGCGCTTCGGTGGCAATCGGCTCAGGCGCTCCGGGGGATAACGGCTCGAGCGGCGTGGGGTTCTTGGGCGAATTCTTAAACCAGTGAGCTGGGTTTAAGAGTGCGATCCGCCGCTTTTCGGCACCCGAAGGCTCCGCAATCGGCGCCGGCTCGTCTTTGCGAAACCACCGCACCGGATTCATGCGCTTCCAGACGGTCTTTTTTGTTGCCGGCGGATCGTCAATCTCCGAACTCACGGCGGTCGAGGGATCGACCGCCACCAGGTTGAGCACTTCCGGAGGATGGGGTTCATCGGGTGCTTGAGCTACCGCTACGACCGGTACTGCCGGTGTCGCGACGGCCACGGGAAGCGAACTCCCACGCAGTGTGTTCGTCCGCGTCGGCTGCGGAATCGGATCGCGGGCAGGCTTTAGCTCGAGCTCCTTCTCAACGACAACGGCAGTAGGTGTCACAGGCGCGGGGATCAACGGCGGAGGAACCGGACTGACCACCGCGGGAGGTACCACAGGGCGTTTCGTTTCCGGAGGATGCGGCACGACGGCCAGAGCGGGTGTCGGATTGGTCAAAACTACCGCGGCGGGTGCGTTGATTGCTGGAGCGGCGAGGCGGGGTCCGGGTCCGGTGAGAGTAGGACCTGACCATCGATTCGATCCCGAAAGCGTCACTGGAGGAACGCGGGCGGCAACCAGCCCAACCGGGGCTCGATTGGTAACCGTCAGCGGTCGCGCCGGCGAACTCGGTCGGAGCAAAGGTGCCGGAGGATTCGTCGTGGAGGCGACGGAATGCACCGGCGGAACGACTCTGGGTGCAATTCCCAACTGACGTTCCAGTGGGGCGACCAGTTCACGGACCGCCGCAGAATTGGCCGGAGCGGGATTGAGTTCGAGGTAGGCGAGATAGTGTTGCAACGCGGCCCGCCGATCTCCGAGCTGTTGCTGAGCCGTAACGCCGAGATTAAGAAGGGAAGCCGGATGTCCTGGCGACGCCTTTTGGGCAGCGGCGAAACTCTTGTATGCCTCGCGGAACTGACGGCGCTTCACCTGGACAAGTCCGAGAATGTTCCAGGCATCGGCATCCTGTGGCTTGAGACGCACGGCATTCAGCAGGCTACGTTCGGCTGCATCGGGCTGGCCTGAATGAAACTGGGCCTGTCCGAGTTTCGACCAAGCCTCTCCGGAACTCGGGTTCCATTGGAGGAACGTTCGCAACTCGGACTCTGCCTGCTGCCAATTCCGCTGTTCAAACTCGAGCGTACCGAGGTTGAAATGAGTAACAATGAGGTTGCGGTTTAGCTCGAGAGCCCGAGCGTATGCCTTCCGGGCATCCGTAATTCGCCCTCCAGCGTGGTAAGCCAGCCCCAGGTGATTCCAAACGCGGGATTCGGTTGGCAGCCGGGTCGCCGCCTTCTCGAGCACGACCACCGCCTCCGCCGCCTTGCCCGACTGCAGTAGTTGGTCGCCGGCGAGCAGGAGCTCCGCGCCGCCCGGCGAGCAGGCGGGTGCCGTAAGGCTCAAAGCCGCCGCCAAGACTACGCATTGCCAAATTTTCGTGGTCGCCAGCATGACGGCTGCTAGCATCGACTGTCGGGCTCGTCAAGAAACGGGTCAGAACTTCCGCCGATTCCGCCAACGGAATATTCTCGATGCCGATGGGAATCGGTCGGGAATTCATCAACCGAAACAGCCGAAAAACGTGAACATCGAATGTTAGCGATTAAAATGGTGGGTTCCCGCGCCGTTGGGATTCTCGGAATCCGTGACGCCGACTGGCAGGCTGCTCCGCAATTTCGAACCGGAACTGCCGATGTCCCGCCGTCACCGGACCCAACATTGGGGGCGACTTTCCTGTGCCCCACCGCCCGGAAACCCGCTGGACACCGCTCAGGACGGCCATCGCTGATCGGCGTTTCCTTGTGGCGATGGCTCGCCGTATGGGCCGTTTGGATTCAGGCGGCCTACGGGGGGCCTCCGTCCGCAGCCGATACAAATCTGACAGCCCGGCTTACCTTTATTCATGACAACGACGCAACGGCCAGTTTTGTTCCTGCTCCAGCGGTCGTTCGGCGCATGGTGGATCGGGGTATAAAGCAGCATACGGGCCACGGGGCGCTCGCCCCCGCGTGGAAGTCGCTGGTGGCTTCCGGGGACATTGTGGGGATCAAGGTCATCTCGGCCCCGGGCCCGACGAGTGGTACGCGTCCAGCCGTCGTTCAGGCGGTGGTCGAGAGCCTGATCGAAGCCGGACACCCGCCGGGCCAAATAATCCTTTGGGACAAATCGGCTTTGGATCTCGAAAATGCTGGCTTTCCCGCCCTCGCCGCCCGGCTCGGAATTCGATGCACGAATTCGATCGATGCTGGCTGGGACTCCGCCCATTTTTATGAAAACCCCCTGCTTGGCCGACCGCTGATTGGAGACCTTGAATACGGTCAAACGGGCGACACCGTTGGGAGAAAATCCTACGTGACACGGCTGCTCTCGAAAGAGATCACCCGAGTGATCAGTATTGCCCCGACCCTTAACCACAATCTCACCGCCGTTCACGGGCATTTGCAAAGCCTCGCGCTCGGCGGCGTCGACAACACTCTCCGATTCGCCGGCCATGGACCGACGCTGTCCGAAGTCATTCCGGAACTATTCGCACTTCCGGAGGTGGGCGACAAATTGGTTCTTTGCATCACCGATGCATTGATCTGCCAGTACCGGGGTGAAGAGCGGGCTCTATTGCACTATGCTGTCGCTCTCAATGAACTTCGGTTCGGGCGGGATCCCGTCGCGCTCGATGTCACGACCTGGGGCGACATCGAGCGGGCTCGCCGGGCAAATCCGACCTACGGAGAAAGGATCACCCCCACCGACCTGTTTCAGAATGCCGAATTGTTGGAACTTGGAGTCGCCAACACGAACCGGATTACGATTCAGCGCGACTAGACCGGAGGCCGCCAAGCCAGCCGACCCGTGCTGGCACTTACGGTCCCCTCGGTCATTGATTGCTCAAGCGCTAGTTTTCCTGGCTAATATCCAGGCCTGACAGGCGTTTTGGCGCTCATTCCTGATGACGCCATCCTCAATGAGTTCCCTGTAGTCCGGCCAATTATGCCTTGAAAAAATATAGTCAATATACTTTTTGTTTCCCCATTCGCCAACCTCAAGCACCTCAAATCCCAAGGAAGTAAACATTGACGCCAATCCCATCATATTCATTCCCCAAAAATGAACAGGGACCATATGCGGAACATTAATCATGGGAACCGAAGTAAATATATAGCCCCCGATCTTCATATGGCATTTCAAATTGTACAGGGCTAACAGGGGATTATATAAGTGCTCCAGCGTTTGAGAAAATATCACGAAATCAAAATCTTTTTTGTCAAGATCTAATGTATGCAGATCGTTCCGGTTTCCCGCCACTTCATACTCTTCGTACCTTACATTTTTGGGCGATAAATAGAAAGGTTCAGGGTCAACAATGGACGTACATAACAATGAGTCCGGAGACCGGATTCCGTATTTTGTTGTCCACTCAATAAAGTCTAGCAAGCACGGAATTCTTGGGTAATCATGGTTTTCCCACGGCCATCTTGCGTCCATTAAATGCAAGGGAACTTTTTCGTATTTTCTATAATATTCGTCACTTTTGTGGCAATGTCTGTCGTATAGGTAGACTATATCCTCCGGGTCTAATAGCCGAAGGACCAATTTAGGGTCTCCCGGGAAATCAGGGCCTTTGGAATGAATAAAGACGTGTACGTGCTTCTTTTTCTTCCATTTCAAGGAGTAAGATGACAACCGCAGCACTTTACGAAGCCAAGCACGCATTACTCCGATGTTCGCCATTTTGTATCGCATTGTGCGTGTCAAAACCATCTAGCACCGACGCCATGCCGCCCCAATCGATAGGAACCTGCTTTTCGACGCTCCGTGACAATAGAGACTTGATTTCGCCAGGACACTCATCGTCGTGGATGCTCGACATTAATCTTGCAGTGTCAAGTTTCAATTCAGCGATTCCGCTCAGGACGCGCCTTTCGAGTTTCATAGATCCAAGAGCTGAGGGTGTTTGGCGAAGATCATCGCCTGGAGGCGTTCTCGACCGCCCCGGGCCGAGAGTAAGGGCTTACGGAAACTCTTCGTATTGTGTTTGGTCTTCGGGTTGGTCGTCCGGGCCCGGTCGACCGCGGCGTTGGACAGACTCACGATCAGGCGCCGGATCATCCCCAGGATGCGAACCGAGTTGGGGCTGCGCACCCGGCTGAGGTCCTCCTGCAAAGTGATGTCCAGACAATGGTGCAGGCGACTCTCGATGACCCAGTATTTGCGCTT
>CAMDJH010000266.1 GCA_945900455.1 Akkermansia muciniphila | reverse complement strand
GCAGCGCTATTTCCGCGTAGACGGTGTTTGCCTTGAGAATTGAATTTGTCGCCAGCGACTATTGAGGAATGAGAACCACGGATAAACGCCGATAGACGCAGATTCCATGCCCTTTCTATCCGCGTCAATCCGTGTTCATCCGCGGTTCTGCTCTCCTTATCCGCGGATTTGGGTTCCAAGTAACCCCTTGATGCCATCCCCTCCTTACGATAATAGGAGAACCCAGCAGGCGTGGTCTGCGATTGCTGCCTGCGAAAGTTCATCAGGGTCCAGCGCCATGAAAACACCCGCGGTCGTCGCCCAAGCCATTCTCGCTGCGTCGCTGTTTTTTCTCTCCCTGCCTTTCGCGCGCGCTCACTATTGCGGGGATCCCGTCATTCGCTGCCGTCCAGGCGACATCATCACGTATTCCATCACCTCGGACCGCTCCGAAGAAGGCATCACACTTTACAGCGTCTTCGATCAGACCGACCCCCAGGTGGCCCCCGTGATTTATTACACGGCTTCCGCCCGCGTGCAGGGACAATTTTGGATCCAGGCCAGTGAGATCGGTACCAACGATATTGCGCTGTTCTGGTCCTTCCCCCACCCCAAAACTCCTGCGAGCGGATTTTGCCTCCTCCAAGTTCGCGTTACGGCCGATCGACCGCCGATCACAGCCGGCAATAATCCGTTCTCCGCGGTCTACGGTGATCCGGTCAACACCTACTCCGGTGAACTCGTGAATGAGGAACCCCCCGATTTGGCCCTCGGCGGGCCCATGCCGCTACAGTTCCGGCGCTATTATGCCTCTCGTTTGCAGGCTGATGGCTTGGTGAACTCACGACTCGGCAATAATTGGAGCCATAACTTCGAATGGCGAGCGGTTCTCGGCATCCCCAATCAGGCATTGATTGTTTCACCCCAGGGATTTCGCGCGCTTTTCAACAAATCAGGAGGCAATTGGATCTTGGAATCGCCGACGTGGCAGCCGTTCCAGTTGGTCAACAGCGGTGACAGCCTGATTTTTGGCGATCCCCGTGACAGCCGACTTTACACGTTCAACACCAACGGCCTTCTCACCTCTGTGCGCGACGGAAAAGGCAACACGCACACCCTTTCCTACACCAATGCCACCTATCCACACAACGATCTGCTGCTGTCGGTGTCGGACGGGTTGGGGCGAACGCTGACCTTCGATTACCTGGGCGCACACCAACTTGCGCAGGTATCGGACGGTACACGCACCGTAACCTTTTCCCAAGTCGAAGTCGGATCGCAATTCAATCTGACCCGCGTAACCCGGCCGTTGGGCCGCACAATCCGTTACACTTACGATAATTCGAAGATCATCGGCTCGCTTCTCACCGCGACGACCCATCCCGCGGGCAACCCAGGGTACGTCCAAGTCTACGACAGCGATGCCCGGGTCGTTCAACAGACGCGGCTTAACACCAACGTCACCCGCTTCGTCTATGCCACCCAGGGCTTCACGACCACGGTCACTAATGGGGCCGGCGGCGTGGATGTTTACACGCACTCGCCGGACGGACAGTTGCTTTCCGTCACAGATCCCGCCGGCCAATCACTCGCCTTGGCGACGAATGCGCTCGGCTTGCGCGCCGGCGTCACCGATCGAACCGGGGCGTCGTTCGGCATCGGCTTTGATGGGCCCAGTGCCCGCCCCAACGCCATCACTAACGCCAATGGCTCTGTCACGGCTTTCACCTACACGAATCGCATCGTCAACGGGATTGTTTTTCGATCTTTGGCTTCGGTTATCTTACCCGACGGCAGCCGTGAACACTTCACCTACGACGCGCTCGGCAATCTGATCGGCCATCGGGATCGTGCGGGCAACGACACCCGCATGAGCTACAACGCGCGGGGACAAGTTCTGGCCGTCACCAATCCCCTGGGTGGCGTGGGGCTCTTTTCTTACAACTCCGATGGGACTCTCGCCTCGCACGGCGACGTTGAAACCGGCACCCATGTGTTTCAACATGACGAGCTCCGGCGCCCCACCAACGCTGTCGCATCGGACGGACGATCGATTGGACTCCGATTCGATGCGGCCGATCGCATTGTTTCGATCACGGACGAGCGCGGGAACACAACGCACTTCACCTACGATCTCAACGACAATCGAATTGCCGTGACGAATGCAATGGGAGACATCACGCAATTCGCCTTCGACCTGGCGGACCGCCTGAGTCGCGTTACCGACCGGCTTGGCCGTGCCGTGACGTATCGTTATAACGCACTGGATCAATTAGTCACATTGACGAGTCGCAGTGGCAGCGCCGCCGAGCTCGGCTGGGACTCGCGTCAACGGTTAATCTCGCAAACGGATCCGGCGGGCAAGGCTTGGACGTTTGATTACGACAGTGAAGGTGCCGCCGTGAGCGTAACCGATCCCCTGGGCCACACGACCGGGTTCACTCGCGATCCGGCCGGCTTTCTCAAGGCGATGAAAAATGCACTGGGCCAGACAACTCTTTTCGGGCGGGACGCGCTGCATCGGCTCAACGCGACCTTGAATCCCCTCGGACGCCTGGATCAGTTTGATTACGAATCGCGCGGCCTGCTGACGACCACGGATTTCCCGGTCATCGGGGAGGCAATGAGCGAGTTCAACGAAATCGGCCTCCTCTCGCGAATCATTGACCTGCGTGGCAATCCCTGGACATTCGCCTACTCGCCTCTCGGCCGGTTGACGGGTTTTGTTGACCCCCTGAATCGCACCACCACCACGACGCACGATTCACGAGGACGCCCGCGACGCTTCGCGTACCCGGATGGCTCGGCACAGACCAACACGTATGATTCGGCGGGTAATCTTTCTCAGCTCGACTTCAGTGACGGGCGCAGCCTCACCTTCAGCCTCGACAAACTACACCGCGTGACCAGCGCGGCCAATCTCGGGCTCTCCTACGACGCGGAGAATCGCGTCATCGATACCGTGAGTGCCGACGTCCACTTTGCAGCGGCCCACGATGCAGCCGGACGCCTCATCAACGTCTCGTATGACAACAACGCTCTGCGCGTCACCTACGACTACGATTCGCGGGATCGCTTGACGCAGGTCAGCGACAACCTCACCGCTGCACAGGTGAAGTTCCTTTACGACGACGCCGGGCGTTTGACCAACGTCGTGCGCGCGAATGGAGTTCATGGCATTTATGATCTGGACGCCGCCGGAAAGGTGACACGCATTCGCGAAGGCGCTTTTCTCGATCTGCAATATGCGTTCAATTCCGCAGGGGACATTACTTCGCTGAACGCAACCGCGCCCTTACTGCCGCCGCCAACGTCGCAGACCAACATCCTTGCCTTCGACGTCGCCCAGCAAATTAGTTCTCCGGGCTACACCTACGACCCGCGCGGACGGCTCACGACGTCGCCGGGCCACGGCTTCGCATGGAACAGTGCGTCCCAACTGGTACGGGTGGACAGCGTGACCAATACCTACAATGGAGCAGGCAATCTTCTCACGCGCACCGGGCCCGCCGGCATGACGCGCTATTATTACAATCATGCCATAGGCACAGTTCCGATCATGGCCGAGCAAAACGGAGTTTCCAGGGCATTTCAGCGTTTTTACGTGTGGACGCCGGACGGCCGGTTGCTCTATATGATTGATGCAACGGTTGGGAATGCCGTGTCGTATTATCACTTCGATCTGACTGGCTCGACCCTGGCGCTTACATCGGGCGCGGGGACGGTCACGGATGCGTACGCCTATTCGCCCTACGGACGGTTACTTGCCCGGACCGGTGCGAACGCGCAACCGTTCACCTACGTGGGCCGCTACGGTGTTCGCGCGGAGGTCAATGGGTTGTACCAGATGCGTGCCCGTTACTATGATTCACTCTCCGCACGGTTTCTTTCCCGCGATCCTCTGTGGCCGCGACCGAGCGATCCGTTCAGTCTCAACCCGTACGGATATGCGGCAAACAATCCAATGCGCTTCATTGATCCATCGGGAACCCGAACTCGGGCGGAAGGCGTCGCGCCGGTCGACGTCATTACGCGCGATCAAATCAGTCGGGGATCCGTGAACAGCGTTGAGGACATCCTACAACTAACCTCCCGGCCGAACGTGGACTCATCCACGGCCATCAATCTGCGGGGTCTCGGGGCCTCGAGCAAACTGGTGCTGCTCAATGGCCGCCGGCCCAATGCGGCGGGGGGAGACTCGTTTGTCGATCTCAACGCCCTACCGACGTCCATGATTGACCGGATCGAAATCGTGCGAGACGGCGCGTCTTCCCTCTACGGATCCGACGCCCTGTCCGGCGTCATCAATATTATTACCCGCAAGACGAGTTTTGAAAACGGGTCGGCTTTGGGTTGGAGGTCACTCGATTTCAAATGTCAGTTTGAGGGCAACGTATCATTGGGATACAATTGTAAAATTATACCAGAACCACCATCAATTCCTCAGCCGTTGCAAACCGGCGGGCAGGTTTACCTCATCAATATTATGCCGGACTTTGTCCTGGGGACTTCGTATAGCGCGCAGTCACAGGCCCGTCCTCTGGGGTTCAATCTCCCTCTCGACGGAAATATCTTGTCCGGCATGATGTTCTGGCTGCCGCAGACCCTTGTGCCGCGACCGGAGACGTATGTGAACGGAGAGGTGGTTCATTCCAAACCGTGGGATTTTCTCATCGGCGCATTCTTGGAGGATGATTTTTACGATTGGCTTTTTGATCGGGGCATTTCGCCCGAGCACGTCTATCGGGACCTGGAATTGAGCATTGCCCTCGGCGGCAGTGGGGGTGCCTACGCCGATTTCTGGGGCTATCGCGCCCTGGCGATTCCCCCGGTGCGCTAACCATATCCACTTTCACATGAACTCCTGTTTTCTACGTTCGTTGATTGCACTGGCGATTTTGGCCCGGGTGGCGTTGGCGGACAACGCCACGTTCACGTACGATGACGCCGGAAGACTCACCGGCACCACTCGCAACGGCACGGCCATAACGTCCTACCAATACGACGTCTCCGGCAACCTCACCGGATCGTTTAGTTACGTCGTGGTGGACTTCGATCAAGACGGCATGGGCGATTTCTTCGAGATGCTCTACTTCGAAACTCTCAGCCGGGATGGGCTCGGGGATTTCGACCTGGATGGCCTAAATGATCGCGGGGAATATCTCGCGGGAACGGATCCGACGGACAACGCATCGTTCCTGCGGATGGATCGCGTGCTGGCGAATACGTTTGAGTTGACCATCGTCAGTTGGTTTTCGATTCGCGGTAAGCTTTACCGCGTGCAGTACAAGAACTCGCTGGCGGATCCAGTTTGGAATGACCTCCCGGGTGACGTGGCTGCGACCGGTGACACGACCAGCAAGACGGACACGACCAAGACGGAGCAGCCCAATCGGTATTATCGCGTGCAGGTGCTACCCTAGCGATTGGCCTGACACCGCTTTTTTTGATGAATTTTGACCAGGCCCACTGCCTGGATATTCCAGTAATCCAATGAACCGGAGTTGGAACCGCGGATGAACGCCGATAAACGCTGATTCCGGGCGCTCACTCCGAAGGTGAGAGGCAACGGCTTCCTCTCATTCGCGTCCATCCGTGTGAATCCGCGGTTCTCCCCCCCCCTCGGTACTTTGCGTTTCGACTCGCACGTTGTCCGGAGACGTTTTGACCAAGCGCTCTGCCTGGATATTCCAGTAATCCAATGAACCGGAGTTGGAACCGCGGATGAACGCCGATAAACGCTGATTCCGGGCGCTCACTTAGAAAGTGAGAGGCAACGGCTTCCTCTTATCCGCGTTAATCCGTGTGAATCCGCGGTTCTCCCCCTCCCCCCGGCAATATGCATTTCGACTTGAACGTTGTCCGGAGACGTTCTGACCAAGCCGGCTCTGCTTTGCTTCGCGGCTTCGCGTGCAATCCTACTGCGTGGCTCCGGTCGGGATGAGCCCGATCAAGGTATCGACCCGTTTGCAGGAGGAACGGGGGTGAGGCTGGAACTCGTGAAGATTTTTGTCTCCCACCCACTGCCGGGCACATGGAAGTGTGGCTTGCGGAGCGAAACAATCTTGAGGAGGGTGCCTCAGTGAGAATGAACGTTAGTCAATCATTGCGGAGGAGTTTGAGTTTGCTGTGCCTGACCTTCGGCATGGGGATGTCGGGGCTTCCCTTGCGAGGCGCGGTGGAGTTGGACAATTGGCCGGCTTGGCGCGGACCGACACGAGATGGCATAGCCGCTGCCGGTCAGACGCCGCCGATTCGATGGAGTGAATCCGACAACATCGTGTGGCGGGCATCGATCCCCGGACGCGGGCACAGTTCTCCCACGGTTGTGGGGAATCGGATTTATCTCGCGACGGCCGATCAGGAAAAGCAGACGCAACGGGTGCTGTCCTTTGATCGGAATTCAGGCCGACTCGTGTGGGACACCGTGGTTCATCAAGGTTCGCTGGACACGGCCGGCCATCGCAACACCTCCCAGGCTTCCTCCACGGTGGCCTATGACGGAGAGCGTCTCTATATCAATTTCTTGAACGGCAAGGCGATCCACACGTCCGCCTTGGATCTGCAGGGTAGAGTGCTGTGGCAACAGACTGTCGGCGACTTCGTCACGCATCAGGGCTTTGCATCGTCGCCCGTAATTCACGAATCCGTGGTACTGGTGACGGCGGATCACAAAGGGGGCGGTCGATTGGTGGGACTGGATCGCCGATCGGGCAAAGTGCTTTGGCAGCATTCGCGTCCGAAAATTGCAAATTATACCTCGCCTTCCATCGTGCGGGCTGCCGGTCGAACCCAAATGGTCGTGGCGGGATGCAATCTGCTCTCCAGTTTTGATCCAGTGACCGGTGCGAAGCTCTGGGAGATGGAAGGTTCCACCGAAGAATGCGTTGTCACCGCTGTCACCGACGGCGAGCGGGTATTTGTCAGCGGCGGGTATCCCAAGAACCACACCGTCGCCGTCCAAGCGGACGGCTCCGGGAAAGTAGTCTGGCAGAATACGGCGCGCGTTTACGTGCCTTCGATGATTGTGCAGGAGGGTTATCTCTACGCGGTGACGGACGCCGGAATGGCGGTTTGCTGGAAGTCCGATACGGGCGAAGAGCGTTGGAAAGAGCGGCTGGGCGGCGAGTTCTACTCATCCCCAGTCCGAGTCGGGCAACGGATTTACGTGACGAATCTCGGAGGAACTACCTCCGTCTTTGAGGCGACGCCCAACCGGTTTAAACTCATCGCCCAAAATCAACTCGGCAACGAAGTGTACGCCTCGCCGGCGATCTGCGGAAACCGAATCTATATGCGAGTCGCCAAGACCGGCGAAGGGCGGCAAGAATTTCTGTATTGTATCGGCTCTCCGTCGAATTGATTGGATCCCTTCAACCGATTTGAGGTCGGTGGGGAGAGGTATAGTGCAAAACAAAGCGCGCCCGCAGTCGCAACTGCTGGGCGCGCGTGGTTCTTGCTCTGCCAGGCGATACGCTTACGGATTCGGCCCCTTGGGGTGTGTCACCGGGAGGGCCGCGGCGATGGCAATTTCGGGGCCGCCGCAATCCGGATGGCCCCAGCCGCTTGCACTGACCGGATGGCCGGTGGCATTGGGCGCGATGTCATGGACAATATTGTCATCACCGGTCGCGCTAACACCGCCCGGAAGGGTGTCCAGATTCAATGCGTGGCGGATTTTCCAGGCAACGATGTGATCGGTGCAGGACGTGTCGCCACTGACACCGATCGCTCCGAGCAGTTTGCCTTGGGTATCATAGAGAGCGAGACCACCACCAAACACGTTGACGCCACCACACTTCTTACCGGTCAGCGGATCATTGGCCTTGCCGTAGTTTTCCGAGGGACCTTTATAGGCGGCTGCCGTATCCACCGGGTTGCTGTGCTGCAAACCGAACAGGGTGCCCCCCGGTTGGGTGGCACTGTACAGATTCGCGGTGGAGAGAGGCAGAACGGGCAGGCTAAAGGCATTCGCAGTACTGGCTTTCTGCGCGGAGATGACGCGACTGCCGGGCCACTGATCACCACGATCGGTGCCGGAGAAGGCAATCGTGCACACTTCGCCGTCGCGGGTGACGATCGTAGCCCACATGTTAAGCGCAAAACCGGCGCTGTCTTTGCCCGCGACAACGGCCTTTAGCGCTGCGGACAGTGCAGGACGCGCTTTTCAAAGTGATTAAGAGATTGAGGTTGAAGGGGATGATCGATTTTGCGGGACAACCTTCCCGAAGTTTTCCATGCTCCCGGGATGGGTAAACCGAAGCGAGATCCCCTCCAACCCGCTGAGCAGGCCATCCTGGA
>CAMDJH010000265.1 GCA_945900455.1 Akkermansia muciniphila | reverse complement strand
GCAACGGTTCCAGGCGGACAAAATGGCCGTCCACGCCGCCATGGTGGACCGGATGGATCGCGAGATTGGCCGGGTGCTCGCACAGATTCGTGCGATGGGTGCGATGGAGAACACACTTGTTCTCTTTCTGTCGGATAACGGTGCCAGCGCCGAAATGATGGTGCGCGGCGATGGCCACGACACGGAGGCTGTCTGCGGAACCGGGGCAACGTTTCTCAGTATCGGACCGGGCTGGTCGAGCATGGCGAACACGCCGTTTCGCCGGCACAAGACGTGGGTTCACGAAGGCGGCATCTCGACACCGTTCATCGTGCATTGGCCGCGCGGCATTGCCGCTCGCGGCGAACTGCGTCACACGGCGGGGCATCTCATCGACATCGTGCCAACCCTCCTTGATCTAGCCGGAGGCCATCGTTTTGAAACGTGGGAAGGCCAACCCGTGCCACACGCGCCGGGAAATAGCCTGATCTCTGTCTTTGCCCGGGACGTCCCCGTGAGACAGAACTCGTTCTGGTGGCTGCACGAGGGCAATCGGGCGCTCCGGTTGGGCGATTGGAAGATTGTCGCCGCTGGCGAAGGCCGTCCGTGGGAACTCTACGACCTCAGCAGGGATCGTTCCGAATCCAAGAACCTTGCAACCGCTCGACCAGAGAAAGTCCGTGAACTCTCCGACCTGTGGACCCGACAAACCGAGGAATACAGTGCCCTGGCCCGCTAAAACACATCTCACGTTCATTGGCTTGCTGCTGGCGTTATCGTCAGCGGTAATCGCAGCGACTGTCGACGCGGCACGGGAGGTCCGGCGCGATCACTGGTCGTTTAAGCCGGTAGTGCGGCCGGAGCTGCCGGAGACCGAGAACAAAGCATGGCCGCGCAGTGGGATGGATCGCTTCATACTCGCGCGACTGGCGAGGGAAAAATTGGAACCCGCATCCGAGGCGGATCGTGTGACCTGGCTGCGGCGGGTGTCGTTCGACCTCATCGGTCTGCCGCCTTCCCCGGAGGATGTGGCGTCATTTGTTGCAGATAACGGCAGCGACACCTATGAGCGCATTGTGGAGATGTTGCTGAATTCCCCACGGCATGGCGAACGCTGGGCTCAACATTGGCTGGATGTCGTGCGCTACGCGGACACGCATGGCTTTGAAGTGAACACCGAGCGACCGAACGCTTGGCCGTATCGCGACTATGTGATCGAGTCGTTCAATCGCGATACGCCTTATGACCGATTTATTCGCGAGCAAATTGCCGGCGACGCATGGGCGAAAGATGCGGCCACCGGATTCCTGGTCACGGCCTCAGTGCTGCTACCGGGGCAGATTGGAGCGGATGATGTGTCCAAACGTCTCGCCCGACAGGACTCCCTGGACGAAATTGTCGTGAACACGGCGCAAACGTTTCTCGGGCTAAGTGTGGGCTGCGCGCGTTGTCACGATCATAAGTTCGATCCGATTACCGCGCGGGACTATTACGCGATGCAGTCGTTCTTTGCCGGCGTGGAGTATGGAGATCGCGAGTTGCGCACGCCCGAGGCTTTGGTGCAGCGGAAGGAGATGGAAACGTGCAAGCAACGGATCGTTGAGATTGAAACGAAGCTCACGGAGTTCGAGCCACTGGCCCGGCCGGAATCGCTTCCCATCCCGCAGTCGGATCCCCGGACCATCCAGGTAGCTCTTCCACCGCTCGAGGCAAAGGTTCATGTGCCTCCGCCCCGTCCGCCGGTAAGCGCGAAGAAAAATACGGATCGATTTGTTCCCGTCAAAGCGAAGCGCCTGCGGTTCACGATCAGGGAAACCAACAGTTTGGAGCCGTGCATTGATGAGTTGGAGGTCTTCGATCGCGAGTCGCGCAACGTGGCGCTCGCCAGCGCGGGCACGACGGTGACGTCTTCGGGCGACACCGTCGCCGCCGGCCGTCACGAACTGCGATTTGTCAACGACGGACGTGGGGGCAATTCGCACAGCTGGATGTCGAACGAGAAAGGCCGGGGGTCGGTTACTATCGAGTTCCCTCAAGAACAGAGGATCGAACGGGTGGTCTGGGGGCGGGATCGCGAAGGGCAATACAGCGACCGCTTGGCCACAAATTACGTGATCGAAGTCGCCGACGGCTCCGGCGAATGGCGACGGGTCGCGGATTCGACCGATCGGCGTTCGTATGTTCCCGGAGAGAACAACTTGCGAAAGTCCTCGTTCTCGACGGCGGGACTTCGTGCGGAGGAGGCCCGGCAAGTCGAGGTCTTGCGCGCTGAGATCCAGTCGCTGGAAGCGAAGATTTCCGTTGCGGCAGTCGGGCAAACGGCGTTCGCCGGTACGTTCCGGAAGCCGGATACCATCCACCTCCTCAACCGGGGTGACCCCGAGCAACCGAAGGGCGAGGTCCTTCCTGCCGTACTCCGCGCCCTCGGATCGATGACACTTGCGAAAGAAAGCACGGAACAGGAACGCCGCCTTGCGGTCGCCGATTGGATCGCAAATTCGCAAAATCCTCTAACCGCCCGGGTGATGGTTAACCGCATCTGGCAGGGCCACTTCGGCTCGGGCTTGGTGGAAACACCGAGTGACTTCGGCCGTATGGGAATGAAGCCGACTCACCCGGAGCTGCTCGACTGGCTCGCGTCCGAATTCGTGCGCTGCGGATGGTCGATCAAACACATGCATCGCCTCATCGTGCTTTCGGCGACCTATCGGCAGAGTTCAGCGGGCAGTGGTCAGGATTCAGTCGTCCCAAATCAATCGGGTAAGCCGGGCGCGGGCAACCGGATTACCGATCCCTCCGAAGCACAACGGATCGACGCTGACGTTCGCCTCCTTTGGCGTTTCCCTTCACGGCGACTGGAGTCCGAGCCCATCCGGGACTCGATGCTCGCGGTCAGTGGCAGGCTGAATCTAAAAATGGGCGGCCGTGGCTTCGATCTGTTCAATAATCGCGGAGGACTGAGTGGATTCACACCGGTCGAGTCGTTCCGTGACGACGGTCTGCGCCGGATGATCTTTGCCCACAAGGTCCGCCGCGAGCGCGAGGCCGTATTTGGCGCTTTTGACTGCCCCGACGCTGGCCAGAGCACGGCACGGCGCCGCGAATCGACCACCCCCATTCAGGCGCTCAACCTCCTCAACAGCCGTTTCACGCTTGAGCAGTCGGAGGCGTTCGCCGATCGAGTGAAAGCAAATGTGGGTGAGGACGTTACGAAACAGATCCGGCATGCCTACCAACTCGCCCTCGGTCGCAGTCCAAGTCTCCCGGAAATTGCGGATGCTGAACCTGCGGTGCGCGAATACGGTCTGCCCACGCTCTGCCGGGCCCTTTTCAACAGCAACGAATTCCTGTTTATGCCGTGAACCACCACGCCGAACATCTTTCGAATCACGGTCACGGTCTGCTGGATCGCCGTAACTTCCTGTCCAGCACGGCCACCGCACTCGGTTCCATCGCGTTGACGGATCTGCTTAGCGTCGATCGGTTGCTGGCGGCACCCGGTCCGATCATTGACCCGGCGCGGCCCTACGCGGCTCGGTTGCCACATTTTCCGGCGAAAGCGAAGAACGTTGTCGTCATCTTCTGCGCCGGTGCGGTTAGTCAGCTCGAGACGTGGGACTACAAGCCGGAGTTGATCAAACACGACGGCAAGCCCCTGGCGGGCGGTCCGGCGGTGACATTTCAAGGACCCGCGGGAAATCTCGCCCGGCCGCAGTACACGTTCCGTCCCCGAGGCCAGACGGGGAAGATGGTTTCCGATTTGATCCCGCACCTGGCCGAGCTCACCGATGACATCGCTTTCATCCATTCGCTGACCAGCAAGAGCAACACGCACGGTCCCGCCGAGAACTTTCTTTCGACAGGCTTCGTTCTGGATGGATTCCCGAGTCTCGGTTCGTGGGTGAGTTACGCGCTGGGAAGTGAGAATCAAGATCTGCCGGTCTTCATTTCGATACTGGATCCGCGCGGCGTGCCGCAGAACGGCTCCAACAATTGGGGGCCCGGCTTTCTGCCCGCAGCTTTCCAAGGCACGACATTCAGCGCGAAAGATCCCGTCCGTCATCTGGCCGCGCCGGGGATTTCAGTCGACGCGGATCGCGCCGCACGCTCGCTCCTGCAACGCATGAATCAGCGCCATTTGGAGCAGCATCCAGGCGATGGTAAACTTGCCGCACGCATTGCCAGCTACGAACTCGCCGCGCGCATGCAACTCAGCGTCCCGGAGATCAGTGATCTCTCGACGGAGCCGGCGCACATTCTCGAAAGTTATGGTGCCGACGACGCACGCAATCCCATCAAGTCGGGTTTCGCCCGCAACTGCATACTTGCTCGCCGCCTGATCGAGAAAGGAGTGCGCTTCGTGCAACTCTTCAACGGTGCCTATGCCAGTGGCGGTGATCTCAATTGGGATGGTCATAGCAAACTCAAGGAGCAATACGACAAACATGCTGCGATTCTCGACCAACCCGCCGCCGCGCTCATTCGTGATCTGCGCCAACGCGGATTGTTGGAGAGCACGCTGGTGGTCTGGTGCACCGAGTTTGGCCGAATGCCATTTTTTCAGAAAGGAGCTCAAGGCCGCGACCACAACCCCGACGGATTCACCTGCTGGATGACCGGTGCGGGTGTGAAACGCGGCGTCAGCCACGGAGTAACCGACGATCTCGGCCAAAAAGCGGTCCAAGACATCCATCCGCTCTACGACTTCAACGCGACTCTCCTGCATCTACTTGGCCTCGACCACGAGACCCTCACCTTCGAGCACAACGGCGTTCAACGACGACTGACCAATGTCGAGGGGAAGGTGATTCAGCAGATTTTGGCATAACGTTCAGCCCAATTATAATGCATTTCGATCAAGGCAATGGGCACTGGCGAATCCTGAAGTTCTTGGAATGACGCCAGAAGCAAACGAAGGCAGACAAAGACAAGAAGATTCTTTCTTCACATTATGAACGTGCGATTCTTCAGGCCCAAAGGGCCGTCATCCCTTAGCCCAGGCCATTGGCTTGGGTATCGGCACGGCCACGGTCCGCGGCCTGTAGGGTCGCGATTTGATTGGCCGGATATCCCATTCATCGCCCCTCGTTGAGGTGCCATATTGTAGCGATATTCTCTGTCGCCCCCCTGGGCTCTCGCACCGCGTGCCTGAAATCCCACGGCTGACGCCATGGGCTAAGTTCTTACGGCGCTCCGCGCCTCCGGAATGGCCAATCTCCTCGGCCATCGGGCATCCAGGGCGGCAAAAATCATCGGACTTCGAAGGGCACCCGAACACTGGAGTTTGACAGGCGTTGTTGTACGGGCTCCAGAAGGTCCACTTCGAAGGGCTTGCCGACGTTGTTGCCCGCTAAATCTTCCAAGGTAGTCTGGACGACAAGCTGGTAGTGCCCTCCCCGCCAAGATTGAGACGGAATGAAACTCCACTGACGCTCCTCATCTCCCAAGCCGATGTCACCCACCATCAGGCGACCCGCGGGGTCGGCAACAAGGATGAGGCGCTGAGCCAGAGCATGGTCCATCGGTTTCGGGAACGTAAGCTGGAGCGCCGCGCGGGTCCCTTTCTTCGGCGGGTCTATTCTCCATTGTGTCGGGTCGATCGCTTCGCGGTTCGCGGGGCCGACCCGGAACTCCTTTTGAAAAGTTTCGCGGAGCGGGCTGCCGGCGCCGTCCCTCCATGCCGAATCAATGACCAATTTATAGCGTTGGCCTTCTTGGAGCGCCGACCCGACTTCCTCGAGCGGCCGGACACCCCGTTTGATCCGACCCGGGTCGATGAAAAGAGTGAGGCGCGTCCTTGAGGGATTCCACAATTCCTCATCGATCTCCAGGAAGGGGAGATCGACATCCCGACCGGAAGCGTTGCGCAAATGAATATGTTCATAGATGTGGCCGCGCTGCATGGGTCCAGAAAATTGGACGTAAAACTTAAGCAGATTCTCGGGAAGTACTTCCGTGCTGGGATAGATTCTAGAGACGACGGTGCCCGGGTTCGAGAATTGCGCTGGAAGCTTGAATGTCGCAGTGACCAAACTGCTGCGCCCCCCCGGCAGTTGATCGGGGTGCAAGACGGCGCGATACTGGATACCGGGCTGTAAAGGGTAGCCGGGTTCGAAACGAAGTATCCCAGACTGAACTCGGTAAGTACCGACCATGGGCGGCAACTCGACGTCCACTCGGACATCGCCCGTATCGGCATAGGCCGCGAGCAGTCGCGGCCAAGGTACCGGCTTCCGATCCTGGAATTGCCTCAGCGCCGCCATGTCCAGGCCGACAACCTCCAGGACGAACCGGTTGGTGTCCGACAGTTCACGACGCCAGTGAACCCGAACGCTGGCACCGGAGAAATTCTGACCCCTAGCACTCGGACCCGGGCGGCAGGCCATCAGCACGACGCAAACGATCACCACCGCCGCGAGCCATGATGCGGGGCGAGGCGTCACGGCAAATCCAGCGACTCAAGGTTTAGCGAGCCACCATCGCCACGGCGGACGACCAAGGCGTGCATGGCATCCAGGCTGTCCAGTTGTTCAATCCCTTGCCAGGTCGCGATGGTCTCGTACGGCAGACCTTGGCGCTCCGCCTTCACCGGCGTGGTGATACTCTCGGTCCGTTCAATTTGATCCGTACGAATCTTCATGATGCCACGGCTGGTATTGGCCAGTAGAAGGAAATCCTTGCCATCCTTATGGTACACGATCATGTCGATCGGACGATTGCGGTTGCCGAGTTCGGCAATGGTTTTACCCTGGATCTTCGCGCCGGGTTTCAGCTCGTCCATCGAGAATTCGACCAGCGGTGTGCAGGTATAAGCGGCCAGCAGGTGCGGCTCGTTCCGAACCTTGAACGCCACAAAGGTGCGAACCGGCGAACGGGTCTCAAACTTCCCGTGCGCGCCGTGGAAGATCTCCACGCTCGTCCCGCGACCGACCGATTCGAACGGGAAAGGAATCGCCCGGAGCGTCGAAGCAAATTCCTCGTTCGAGAGGCCGGCCATCAGCAGACGGTTTTCATAAAAGGCGATATCCGTGACGGATTCCTGTCGCTGGTTGCCCGGACGGTTGCCAGGGCCTGCAACTCCCTCGGCTGGCGCATCGGGAAGGGCCCCGCGCGAGAATTTCACCCGGTCCAGCGGGATGATTTCCGGCTGACCATCCGATTTCACCCGCACCAGAACCGAGATCGCATCGGGCCCGCGTCCCCGCGAGATGGCGAGGTAGGCATTGTGCGAGATCGGGTTCACCGCCAAGTCCTCGATCAGGATCTGATCGGCCATCGTGCCGAGCAATCCCGCGATCTTTTGATTGATGCCGTCCACCTTTACCGGCCGATTGCCGGCTGCGGGCACGGTGTCTGCGGTGGCGATGGCGACTACGGCCGCCCCGCGGGTGTCCGCAACGAAAAGGATACCCTCGGGACCAAAGGCGAGCGGCCCCATGGAGCGGAGGCCGGGGTTCCCCTCCTTCATGCCTGCGGTCCAATCGACGGCATGCGTTGTCGCGGCAGCTATGGACAGCGATACCGACGCGGCGTGGATAAGACGGATAAATGATTTCATGGCTGGAACTATTTTTAGATCTATCGAATGGATCGCATTGGCTTCAGAATTTTCGAGGGTCCTCCGAGCATCTTGCCCGGTCCGGAGCGTGTCAAGCGCCAGGAGGGCCACTCCAATCGTTTGAGTGCATCCTGGAGTTGTTGGAATGCGGACAGAAGCAAACGGAGGAAACGAAGGCAGACAAAGACAGGAGATTCATTGAACAAACAAAGAAAGTGACACAAAGTGACAGGTTCAATATCGTTGACACTCGGTCCACGGTTTGGCATGGGAGGAATCGACATTTGTTCGAGAGAGGCTTTATGAGAATGGCACGGATCAAAATCGAAGGGGCGACTGCGGTGTATCATTGCATCTCGCGGGTCGTGGGCGGGCAGAGGCTGCTCGATGATCTCGGGAAGGAGAAGTTGGTCGGACTTCTTGGGAAATTAGCCGAATTCTGCGAGGTCGAAGTGATCACGTACTGCATGATGTCCAATCACTTCCATCTACTCTTGCGGATACCCGTTCGGGTTGAGCTTTCCGATGAGCAACTCCTTGCCAAGATGGCGGCGTTCTATGGCAAGAAAGGAATCCTGACGGTGCTGGCGCAGGAAAGTTTGAAGCTGCGGGGGAAGATTGATCCGGATATCCGCGAATCGGTGGTGAGTCGAATGGGGGACGTGTCCGCGTTCATGAAGGAGTTCAAACAGCGCTTTAGCCGATGGTACAACAAGACAACGGGACGATTTGGAACGTTGTGGGCGGAGCGGTT
>CAMDJH010000264.1 GCA_945900455.1 Akkermansia muciniphila | reverse complement strand
CCTTTCATCCGGTTGGATCACGACTTGGTAGACGATATTGTCGGGACCGTCGTCCGACGGAAAGCCGACCAAGAGGTCGCCCGGCGACGCGGACGCTGTGAATCGGGAAAGTATTTCTATTCCGAGGAGCACCAGGAGCCGCAGAATTTTGAGCCGAGTCGTGATAGGAAGCAAGAGTCCAACGTAGAACGAGCTCATAGGAAATTGGTACGACGTGGCGGTTCCGTGATTCCGGAAAGCCGAAGGTTTTCTGATGGAGATTTACCAGCCGCTCCTGGGATCAGACTATATGGACGCGAGGATTCGGTCCAAGTTTACGTGCCGAGCGACGAGGTCGCGGACGAGGTTGATCTTGCCCGTGTCCCCGGGGCGTATTTTGACGATCAAGTCATGAACCTTGGAAGCAACGCCATAGCTGTCGTCGCGGGCGGACAAGACGGGGAAGGGAACCTGGCGAAGTTGCTCGAGGACACTATTCGCGGGAAGCAGATCATCGGAGAGGACGAGTCCTGCCAGGCAGTTGGGCTTTTCGCGGGCGTGCGCCGCCACGGCGAGTAGAAGGTCGTCCCGATCTCCCGGGGTAACAAACAGCACACCGGGCTGGAGCAATTGTAGTGCCCGGCTAGGGGCCATGGCGCCGAGAACGAAACGATCCATGATGTTCGTGCCCTGCGTCGTGTGATTGAGAAGGTCCGCCTTGAGCTCCTCGTGGATCAGGTTGAGGGTCGGGCTGGAGAGCATCGGTTGGTAGGGAATGACGCCGAGGAGCGGCAGTCCCTGACGTTTGAGGCCGCGGCCCACGAATTCCCGGATGTAGTCGATCTTTTCCGGGAGGACTTTGTTGACGATGACGCCGATGACTTCAGTTCCTTCTTTCTTGAATAGGGCATGATTGAGCGCGACTTCATCCACGGGTTTGCCGATACCGCCTTGGGTAACAATGACGACGCGGGCATTCAGTAAACGGGCGACAGCCGCATTCGAAAGATCAAACACGGAACCGACTCCGGCATGGCCCGTTCCTTCGCAGAGAACGAAATCTTTTTCCCACGCGACGCGGTCGAATGCCTTCTGGATCCGGACGACAAGGGTTTCGTAATTGGACGCCTGCAGGTAGCGGCGCGTGAAGTCGGGTTCGACGGCGATTGGGCTCATCGCTCCGAGGGGGCAGTTGAGGCGGAAGACCTGGTCCATGAGCACCGAGTCTTCGTCAATCTTTTGTTCATCGATTTCGACAAACCGCTGTCCGACCGGCTTGATGTAGCCTACCCGGCCATAGCGCTGCTGCAGGGCGCCCAAGAGGCCGAGCGAGATGGTGGTCTTGCCGTCGTTTTGACGGGTTGCCGCGACGAAAACGCGCGGAGTGTTCCCGTTCTGCAAGTTTGGGGAGGAGGGCGTGCTCATCGGTGATCTCCGGGAAGGTTCAGGCCGGCACCCGGATAAAGTGTCTCGTAGTCGATGCTTTGCAGTCCCACGAGAGCGGTGACGCCCAGAATATCGTGCGGGCTTGAACCGCGCGACACATCGGCAGCCGGACGGTCGAGTCCCAGCAGCAACTGCCCATAGGCATTGGCGCGAGCGATGTGCTGAATGAGTTTGCTGGCGATATTGCCGGAATTGAGGTCGGGGAAAATCAGGACATTGGCTCGGCCGGCGACTTGGCTCTCGGGGACTTTGCGCGCGGCGATTTCGGGAATCAGCGCAGCGTCAACCTGCAGTTCGCCATCAAAATCCGCGTCCAATCCTACCGTGTGGGCTTTTTGAGTGGCGAGGGCGGTGGCCGCCTGGACTTTACCAATGCTCGGGTGAGTGGCACTGCCTTTGGTGGAAAAGGAGAGCAAGGCCACCCGCGGCCGGGCACCGGTGAGTTGTCGAAAGAGCCGAGCGGTCGATACAGCAATGTCCGCCAACTGATCGACGGTGGGATCCGGGATGACGCCGCAATCCCCCATGAATAGCACTCCCCGTTCGCCGAACCGGGTGTCTTCCACCTCCATCACCATGCAACTCGAAGCGGTGGTTGCCTGCGGAGCAACCTTGATGATCTGGAACAAGGGGCGGAGCACGCCTCCGGAACTTTCATTGGTGCCCGAAACCAGCCCGTCGGCCTGGCGCATTGCCACCATCATGGCGCCAAAATAGTTCGGATTGCTGAGCGTCTTGCGGGCTTCGTCGGCATTGACGCCTTTGGAGCGGCGGAGCATTTCGAATCGTTTAACGAAACTGTCGAGATCCGGGCTTTCCTCCGGATTAATGATGCGCAACCCATCCAGCGAGACGTTCAGCGCCGCGGCGGCCGCCTTCACCGCCGTGCGGTCACCCAGCAGTATGGGTACGCCCAGGCGCAGGGAATAAAACTGGCGGGCCGCCTGCAGCACGCGCGGTTCGGTTCCCTCCGGAAAGACGATCCGCTTCGGATGCCGCTGCAGCTTTTCGAAGATACTCCCGATGAAACGCATCCGCCCATGTAGCCCAGCGTCGCATAAAGAGCAACCGTGCTGACGTGCTCCTTGGGGGGAAATCAAAGTTTTTCGTTGCGTGAAGGTGGGTGGATCCTGTGAGCATGGCGGTATGCGACATTACCTGATGTTATTCGTGATGCTTGGCTGCTTGCGGTCGGCGGCTGGGTCGGTGGAAGAAATGACGGTTTGCGCCGGCAATCTCCTGGCGTCGTTAACTCCCGAGCAAAAAGCAAAGGCAGTCTTTCCCTGGGAGGACCCGGAGCGGTTCAACTGGCATTTCATTCCGAAAGACCGAAAAGGACTTACGTTGAAGGACATGTCTGCGGCCCAGAAGCACCTGGCATACGGGCTGATGAGCACCAGCCTCAGCGCTCGCGGCTTTCAGAAGGCGACCACGATCATGAGCCTGGAGCAGGTATTGCAAGAAATCGAAGGACCTCAGCGCCGGTTTCCGCGGGATCCGGAGTTATACCATTTCTCAATCTTCGGAGTTCCAAGCGCCAAGGGGACGTGGGGCTGGCGAGTGGAAGGTCACCACCTCTCGTTCAACCATACCATTGTCGACGGGCACTTCGCTGCCGGCACGCCATCATTCCTGGGCTCGAATCCGGGCGACATCCGATCCGGTCCGAGAGCAGGTCTGCGTGTCCTCGGTGTCGAGGAAGACTTGGGCCGGGAGCTCGTGCTCGCGCTCTCCGATGAACAGCGCAAGGTCGCCATTATTGATACCAAGGCACCGGACGATATCCTGACGGCTGCGAATCGGAAGGCGCTATTGTCGGATGAACGGGGACTCGGCGTCAGCGAGATGATCCCGAGTCAACAGCGGCTTGTGGACCGTATCCTGGCGGAATACGTGGGTCGGTTGCGTGAAAACCTGGCGGAGCCAATCCTGTTGCGAGTGAACCGGCAGGCGGGTGAAAAGCTTGTTTTTGCTTGGGCCGGTGGAACACAGAAAGGCGACAAACACTATTACCGGATCAAGGGGCGTACGTTTCTCCTCGAGTACGATAACACGCAAAATGGGGCCAACCACGTGCACGCCGTCTGGCGGGACCTGAATAACGATTTTGGCGAAGATGTCCTGGCCGCACACCTGAAGGCGGAGCACGGGAAGTGATCCTGCCTTCGACTGAATCCCACCCGAATTTCGGTCACCGATTCGGTTGCGGTGTATAGCGAAGGTACGGTTTGACCTGTCGCGAGCCTTTTGGAAACAGGGCAGGAATTTCCGCATCCTTCACCGCAGGTGTGATGATGCAGTCCTGGCCGTTCTCCCAATTGGCCGGCGTGGCTACCTTGAACCGGGCGGTCAGTTGCAGCGAATCGATCACGCGCAAGATTTCGTGAAAATTCCGTCCGGTGGCCGCCGGATAAGTAAGGGTCAGCTTGACCTTGCGGTCGGGTCCGATGACGAACACGGAACGTACGGTAAACGTGGTGTCGGCATTGGGGTGGATCATGTCATACAACGTCGCCACGGCTCGGGTTGGATCGGCGATGATGGGAAAATTCATGGTGCATCGCTGGGTTTCGTTGATGTCGCTGATCCAGCCAATGTGCGCACTCAGCGGGTCCACGCTGACCGCAATACACTTTACGCCTCGTTTTTCGAACTCACCCTTCATGTTTGCGACGGCGCCGAGTTCGGTTGTGCATACCGGTGTGAAATCCGCGGGGTGCGAAAATAGGATCCCCCAGCTATTCCCCAACCATTGGTGAAAATCGATGCGGCCTTCCGTGGTGTCCGCCGTGAAATTCGGTGCGTCGTCGCCCAATCGCAATGCCATAGGATGTTCTTATTGTGAATATTATGCCGGGTCAGATCAGGCCGGGATGCCCGACTCCATCCCGGCTCGGCGAGAGTAGCGGCGTGTCCCGCGGAGGAAAAGCGACAAATTGGGAATCCAAGAGCCTGCTTAAATGTTCAAACAAACTCTAGAAGGTCAAGAGATCCAGGAGGCGTTCCCCAGCGGGCAGCAACGTCCAGACTTGTCCACGCCTGAAGAGGAGGTGGCCACAGGGGTGATCGGAAAGTTCCTGGGAACGGACGGAAACGATCGAGTACTTCGCCTTGCTTTGAATCTGGGAGGCGGCCCGCGGAATGATCCGGCAGGGAAGGCCGTTGAACGTCAGCACCAGTTCATATCCCGCGATGCCCTCCCGGTCGGCGACCGGATTCCTTTCGCGAAGCGCCCGGTATCGGCGAACCCAGGGAAAATCGGATGCCCGCACGAGTACACGACACATTTCCGGCTGCGTTTGCAAGTGCCGGACCAGACTGAAATTCGTTCCGAGGCGCTGCTGATCCAACAGCAGCTTCCAGGGATCCATGCCGAGCAGATTTCGCCCGTTGAAGTTGCCGTGATCATTCCGACTCTCCGGCATCGTCTTTGCGTGCCACGCGGAGTACCGATCGCTCACCACGAGATTGACTTCAAAATGCACGTGCGCCCGCTCCCGACTAATCGCTTCACGGGTGTTCGAAGTCCGCCCCATGATCCCAATTTGTTCCCCGGACTTCACTTTTTGGCCCGGTTTGATCTCCGGTTGAATGGATCCGAGGTGGGCGTAAAGCGAGTAGATCTCAAGTCCTTCGATGCTGTGGCGAATCACAACGTAGTTCCCGTAGTTCGAGAGAGCCGATCGGGCGTTGACATAGGCCACCGTGCCGTCGGCCGTCGACCGTACCGCATCGGTTGGTTCACCGCGGCGGTCGCGTTCCAGACATCGGATGTCGAGTCCTTCGTGGAATTTTCCCCCGCCGGACCGGACGCATCCAAACGTGCCGCTCATCCAGGGATGCCCCGTGGTTCCGGCAAAGGCCTTCTCGCCCCCAGCCGAATCCAATACCGCTCGGTTCGCGGTGGGCAACTGAAAGGGCTGGGCCTCGCCGACGTTGCCCAGAAACGCGACAGATACGAGAAACGCTGAGAAAAAGAGGCTGTTGCAGTTCATTTATTTGACGGGTGCAAACCGTTTTATCGATTCATCGTCTTCCTGGACCTTCTTTTTCTTCCCCGGCTTTGCCTGATTTCCGACCTCGATCGCCACATTGTTGAGTCCGCGGACAATTCGCTCCGCTTCTTCCCGGGAGCAATCCGGGGTAAATATGTAAATGCCATCTTCGACCGTCCGGGTGATCTGAGGTGCTGCCAGCCAGCGGGCTTCGGTCCAAGTGCACGACACGGCGATTCGCTTACCCCGGTTGGCTGTGGTCTCCAACTGCAACATAAGCTGGCCGTGTGTGTTCATTTGGACGGCGATCATGAAGCCGCCGTCCGTACTGGAAATTATCCGGGCCTGCTGCACATCTCGCTCGTCGAGGAACTGATCCCGTTGCACGACCACATCCATCGGAGAACTTCGCAGCACCTTGATCCGGCCGGTGCTGAGGCCGGGCAACTCAGCGGATTCCAGGTGCATTCGAAATAGCGAGCGCTCGTGCCTTTCCTTTTTGGCCGGTTTTTTGGTGGCTTTGGGGTCCGCCTTGACGGTCGGTTCGGCGGCTTCACCGCCTGTCCCGAGAGCCCCCAGGAGGAGGAGAACAGAGATCCGTCGGAGAATCGGGGTCAAAAAGGTGTTGAAGCGGGGGAGGCAAGTTCTCATGTTTTTGGGCGGCGAGTCAGTCATCTCGCGAAAACAAACACCTCTATGGGCAGACAATCCAACAAAATCCAGAAACGTGCGCGCCGGGCAAACTACTCCAAGCGGAAAAAAGAACTGATCAAAGTTCGCAAGGTCGCGAAAAAGAAGAAGTAGATCGACGGTTCAAGATTCGTGGAAAAGGCCGCCGTTCGGCGGCTTTTTCCGCTTTTTCAAAATCGGCCTTGAACCCCGGGATGAGTGTCGCGAGGGCGTTCGTCTTCGGGGCGGTGGTGTGAAACGGGTGTTCCCCGGGTCCCTTCCGTGCCTCAGGGCCGACTTTGAAAAAGATCATCCTGTGCGGTATTGGCGACGAGGCGGGTAATTCTGTCGAGTCACAGATCCAGGCGACCCGTGAGCTTGGCTGGCAACATATTGAGGCGCGGAACATCGAAGTGCCTGGCTTTCTCAAAGCCAATCTTCATGACATTCCCGACGCGGCCTTTGATCTCGCTGCCGAGCAACTGAGGGCGGCGGGCGTCGGTGTTTATTGCTTTGCGTCGACGATCGGCAACTGGGCGAAGAAGATCGAAGACCCCTTCGAAATCACTCTGGCCGAGGTAAACCGCGCGATCCCGCGCATGCAGCGCCTGGGAACGAAATTCGTCCGGGTGATGAGTTACAAAACGCGGGTCGAAGAAGACCAGATGGAGGAAGAACGTTTTCATCGACTGCGGGAGGTCACTCGACGTTTCCTCGATGCTGGGATCCAGCCGGTCCACGAGAACTGCATGAACTACGGCGGAATGAGCTGGAAACATGCCCTGCGGCTGCTTGAATCGGTTCCGGGTTTGAAATGGGTTTTCGATACGGCGAATCCTGTTTTCAATACGGATCGGGCAAAGCCGCTGCCGTGGCCACGTCAGGATCCATGGGAGTTCTGGACCCAGGTGAGAGACGCCTCCGTCCATATCCACGTCAAGGACGCGCGATGGGTGCCGGCAAAGAATGACGCCGACTACACGTGGCCCGGGGAGGGAGAGGCAGCCGTCCGCCGGATCCTGGCGGATGCTTTTTCGCGCGGCTATTCGGGGGCGATCAGCATTGAGCCACACATGGTGGCCGTCTTCCACGATGCGAATTCCCAGGCGCAGGATGACGCCTTGCGGGCGAATTACGTTGAATACGGCCGTCGCCTCGAACAATTAATCTCGAATCTTCTCCAGCCAAATTAGACGTCGTTTCGAACTGAATTCATGAAACTCTGCCGCTTCCAATCCCCGCAGTCTCCGTGGCCCTGCGTGGGACTCCTCTCCGGCGCCCACTCCATCCTCGATCTTTCGACTGTCGGCGTCGAGTCGCTCACTGAGTTGCTCGAAAAACCCGACCCTGTCGCGGAAGTGACCCGACGGGCCGCCCGGAACCCGAGGGCGGTACCCTTGGATCAGATTCGCCTGCTCGCGCCGGTTGAGCAGCAGGAAGTCTGGGCGGCCGGTGTAACCTACCTCCAAAGTAAGGCCGCCCGGATGGTGGAGTCCGAATTCAGCGCCACCGCGTACGACCGCGTGTACGACGCGGCTCGTCCGGAACTATTCTTCAAGTCACTGCCTGCCAAGGTCGTGCCTCCACTGGGCCGAATCGGCATCCGACGAGATGCCAACTGGAATGTCCCGGAACCGGAGTTGGCTCTCGTTCTTAATTCCCGTGGACAGGTGGCCGGATACACCGCGGGCAACGACATGAGCTCCCGCGACATTGAGGGCGAAAACCTGCTGTATCTGCCCCAAGCGAAGGTCTACACCGCTTCCTGTGCTCTGGGACCCTTTATTACCATCGGCGTGACGGAGGCCGACGTTCGCCAATGGATCGTCCGGGTCTGCATCGAACGCGCTGGCTTCGAGGTGTTCCGCGGGGAAACGTCGGTCGCCCGCATTAAACGAGGATTTGATGAACTGGCCGGATGGCTCTTCCGAAGCCAGGAATTCCCCGGTGGGGCGGTGCTCCTTACCGGAACGGGCGTAGTTCCACCGGATTCCTTCACCCTCGCCGAAGGCGATATTGTGACCGTCGGAGTTTCCGGTGTCGGTGATTTGCAGAACACCGTGAGTATCGTCTGAGACCGGGGTGCATCTCACGGAAACGGTGGTTTTCGAGTCAGCGATTGTTGAACGGAAGAATTCTTCATTTTTCCCGGGACTCTGATTTCGATTTCTGAAACGCTCCGCGGCCAATGGTGCTGCCGAGCAGAATGCAAGGGCGCGACTTTG
>CAMDJH010000263.1 GCA_945900455.1 Akkermansia muciniphila | reverse complement strand
TGTGGGTCGTCCTTGTCCGTCTGCTTTGTTTAGTTTCATCACTGCGAATGTCGGCGAACGGGGACGGCTCCGCTCCTTTTATTTTCCACGAGGCTATCCGCCAAGGAACTGAGGGACGCAGAGGGAGTGTTTCAAGGCTGAGCAATCCCTTTTCAGACAACCCAAGCGGCCGGGTCGGCAACGTAAAGGAGCCCTCCGGCGTGCTCCGAGCCAACAGCTCGCGCCGGTGGGCGGACCAAGATCGAACCGTTCTTCGTGACCCCGTTTCAATGTTCTCGACAGAGTGACAGGTTCAATAGTTGGGCGATTATGAGCCTGTCGCTTTTCCCCTTTTTCCGGGGGGTGGGCGCGGAATTCTCTTGGAGCACGAAATCTGTTGTGGTACATTCAATCCCGGCTTGTATATGCACGGCGGACCCGCTCAAAGTCCCGATCCTCCGGTGATGTCACCGCGCCGTAAGGAAATTTCGCGACGAGTGTCGTCTTCTCTAACCAACGCCAATGCTCGGCATGACCGTCGGCAAACGACAATACGTTACCCCGATTGTGCCAAGATGCGGGAACGTTCGGCCAGGAACGCGGTGAGAGAGCAATCACCCAAATTACGCCGTCGTCGATGCTGTCACTCTTTTCATCCATGAACACGAAGGCTCTGCTGGGCGGTGGGTACAGGATGTCGGCTTCCTTCTTGTTCGGGGGAAAGCCTGGGTTCGTCTCGACATCGCAGCCCATCCGAGCGCTCATCGAGACGCTACGCACCCTCGGCAAACGCGAGGTTCCAATGCTCACGAACGCTCGGTCCGCCGGACAGTGATAGATTTTCACGCTCGAGTTGTAGGGGAACAGCAGGCTCTTGCGGATATAAGTCTCGTTCGTCGCCCCCATAGGATTGCTCATATCTCCCAGAAGCCATGTGTCAGTCAGATAGCCAGGATTGCCCAGCGCTATATTCGGAACCAATCGCCCGCCGTGGTCGCTCGCATACATGACCCAGCAGAGGCTGAGCTGCTTGTGGTTGCTGAGGCACTGTGTGGTGAATGCCCGGCCCTTGGCCTGACTGAGCGCCGGCAGCAACAGTCCCGCTAGAATGGCGATGATCGCGATGACGACGAGCAGTTCGATCAGGGTAAAAGCACACGTGTTCACCGTCAATCGGCGTGATCGTTCTGACTGAAGATTGGTAAGGCCAGAACTCTCCTTTGTTGACGCGGCGCTATTGGATGAGAAATGCCTCTCGTGGGTGTTCATGTGCTGACCCTGCGCCTGATCCGGTTCAGCGTCAAGCGGACACATAGAGTCACGTATTTATCAAGTCTATTAACTAATCCGTTGCGAGTGAGTCGGCGAGCCGGTGAGTTTGATGAGTTTGAAATGCCTATTATTGGTAGGGTGCCGATTTTTTGCGCTCCGCGATTACTCTGGCCATAGAGCACTTGACAGGGCGGATACGTTCGGCCGGCTCAGCGGCCTCAGCTTGACCGGCGACGGGCGCTCCGCCGGCTTCTTAGAACATATTCAATTCCAGCAGATGTCGCGCCATTCGAGTTTTCGGACACTGGGGGCTATGGCGAGTTGTCAGACCGTGAATTCGCCCGGACTTCATCCAGCAGGTGAAGGAGCGGGCAACCCCGGCCGCATCATCTTGACTGCCGTGGATGGCATGCGGGTGGCAGAGGCGATTTTGCAGGAATGAGTCGGCGGCGGGACCCGGGGCACCGGACTTCCCAACCTCAGTCAATTCACGCTGCCGGCTCTGTTTCATGAAGACGGCCGTAGTCCACTTCCAGGCTGCCATCGGGATGCTCCGTGTAGATTTCGGCAAAACGGTGGCTGAACCTGACATCGCGCCAGTCGTAATCCATCAGGCTCTGCACCGGGGCGGGGATGACTGTATCGATGCACACGATGGAACACATGAAGCGCGCGCCAGTCTCCGCCAGTTGCTTCGCTGTGACGGCATGGAGAGGGCTGGATTCATCGATAAAATGCCGGATGGTCAGGGCGGATGGGAAAAGAATGAGACGCTCGAAATCAAGCTTCAGCGTGTAAAACCGGCGAAAGTCCCCCCCTTCCTGCACTTTTTCATTCCGGATCATCATGAGCCGGAACTCCGCTTCCACCATGGCCTGCGGCTGGAGATTGGCCACCCGCACCTGGAGGCATGATTTTCCATCAAAACGCGAAATCACCATGCTGTCGCTGAACAGGATACGGGCGACTGGACGGGAAAAGCGCACAAAGATCAGACCGGTGATCACGGCCGTGAAAAACATGCCCATCAAAATTTCCAGCGTGGTGATGATGTCCCCGTATAGCGTCGCCGGGTAGAGGTGGCCGAAGCCGACCGTCGAGAGCGTTTGCACGCTGTAAAAGAACGCACTGGAAAAGGACCCAGCCGGCATCTCCGCGATGCAGGCCGAGCCAAGCAGATAAGCACACGCAAATGTTAGGTTGATGCCCAGATAGGCTCCCAGGACCAGCAGCCCAAACCGGGGCCAACTCAAGGCCAGCACCGTGCGGTAAATATCCCGCCACCGCGTGTGCCCTGCATTGTGGCGCAGAAATTCAATTTTGCCGGCACGCACATGCAGGGGAGTCAATTGTTTTTTCATGGAAATTGTGAAAGTGACGATAAACGGCGAAATCACGCCGGTCGGTAGTAATGACACTGTAGCGAGCGAAGGCTCTTCGCCCATGCAACGCGCAAAATAATACCCTTGTGTTTATCATTGAACCGTTCCCCCGCGAGCGCAAGCATACCGGAAACCAACCCGAAGCAACCACAGTTCTTCCCCAAACGCGCACCGTTCAAGGCTCGCATTTCTGTCCGCTCTCGCTCCATGAAACACCTCGCTGGCACAGTCCTCCTCGCCCTGGCGGTCGCAGCAGTCGCCGACAGCATCCCCGACCTTACGAAGCAACTGAATGGAACGAATCAGCCATCCTCCACCGCGATCGCCGGAGTGGAGAGCCGCGATATCCCGCCACCGACTGGAACGTCGGCCGGGAAGCAGCGGACGGTTTCGCAGCGAGGCATTGATTACGTTCAAGCCCTGCGCAAGAACGCTCCGTTTGGCGCAACGGGCTTCAATCTGGAGGGTCTCCGAGGGGGCATGGGGTCGCGCCGTGAGCCCAATATCAAAGGTGTCCGCTTGGTTGCATCGAAGATCGGAGATATCTCTTGTGAATGGGTCCTCGCGCCCGGAGCCGACCCCGATCTGCGCCTGCTATATCTGCACGGCGGAGGCTTTGTCTCGGGGTCGGGCGCTTTCTACCTCACGCTGGCGGCCCGCATCTCGGCAGCCGCAAAGTGTGCTGTCCTTTTGCCAGACTACCGACTCGCGCCTGAGCATCCTTTCCCTGCCGGGCTGGATGATTGTGTTCGCGCCCACCAATGGATGATTGCCACGGGGCCCTCCGGTCCCGGCCCGGCCAAGGTCACCTTCATTGCCGGGGATTCGGCCGGCGGCAGCCTGACGCTGGCCACGTTGCTAGCTCTGCGAGACCGCCAACTGCCGCTTCCGGCGGGAGGCATACCTCTGTCGGCCACCACCGACCTGACCCTGGCGAGCGAGTCGATGCAGACGGTCCATGATCCCATCCTGAGTGCGCGCTCCATGGTTGTATTCCGGGATCTTTATCTAGGGAAAACGGATGCCCGCAGCCCGCTGGCTTCTCCCGTCTTTGGGGACTACCGCGGCCTTCCGCCGCTGCTGATCCAAGTAGGCGAGCACGAAATACTCCGGGATGACAGCATCCGGGTGGCGAAGAAGGCGCGATCGGACGGGACCCCGGTGCAGCTCGAAGTCTGGCCGGGCATGTTCCATGTGTTCCAGTGCCACGAGCCACTGCTTCCCGAAGCCGAGGAAGCGATCGAGCACATTGCCGGCTTCATCCGAGCGCGCCTGCCCCGACAATAACTGGTGGAGCCAGTGTTGGGTGCAGCACGCGGGTTTTCCCGGCGACGGCGCGAAAGGCCGAGGGCCTTTTCAGGGATCGGGCGCTGAAGCGATTCGGGAAATGACGAGAGTTATCAGGTCAGGATGGCCTTGATCACGCTCGCGCCTTCCACGCCGGAGAGCTTGGCGTCGAGGCCTTGAAACTTGAACGTGAAAAGGTCGTGATCGACGCCGAGTTGATGCAGCATGGTGGCGTGGAGGTCGTGGACAGTCGTAATGTTTTCAACCGCCGCGTAGCCGAGCTCGTCGCTGGCGCCATGCACGATCCCACCCCGGATGCCACCGCCGGCGAGCCACACGGACATGGCCCGGTTGTGATGGTCGCGCCCGTTACTGCCCTGGGACATGGGGGTGCGGCTGAACTCACCGGCCCAAATGATGAGGGTGTCCTCGATCATGCCTCGCTGCTTGAGGTCAACGATCAGCGCCATGCAGGCGCGGTCAATTTCCCGGGCCTTGAACTCGATGCCTTCCTTCACGTCGCTGTGATGGTCCCAGTCCTTGTGATAGAGCTGGATGAAACGGACGCCGCGCTCGGCCAGCCGTCGGGCCACGAGGCAGTTGCCGGCGAAGGAGCCGTCACCGGGCTGGCAGCCGTAGAGTTCGAGCGTCCGTCGGCCTTCTCCGGAGAGATCCATTAATTCGGGCACGCTCGCCTGCATGCGGAAGGCCATCTCATATTGCGCAATGCGGGTGGCGATCTCCGGGTCCTCCACCTGCAAGTCGTGGCGATGATTCAGCCGATTGATGGCGGCGATATCGCCGCCCTGGATTTCCCGGGTGACCCCGCTCGGATTTCCCAGATACAGGACCGGATCTCCTTTGCCGCGGAGTTGCACGCCTTGGTGACGGCTGGGCAGGAACCCGCTGCTCCACTGGCGTGCGGCGATGGGCTGGTTTTGCCCGCCTCGGCCCAATGAGGTGAGCACGACGAATCCCGGCAATTCTGCCGCTTCACTGCCCAGACCGTACGTCACCCAGGCACCCATGCTGGGCCGTCCGGCGATCTGTGACCCTGTGTTCATGAACATGTGCGCGGGGTCATGATTGATGGCATCGGTGGTCATGGATCTTACCAAGCAGATCTCATCCAGCACCGAGCCGATATTTTTGAAAAGGGCACAGATCTCGGCCTGGTTTTTCCCAAATTTCGCGAAGGGATGCTGGGGGGCGAAACAGATCAACTTCTTCCCCTGCAGCTGCGCCAACTGCTGGCCTTGGGTCATGCTCTCCGGCATGGGTTGACCATGCATTGCGGTGAGTTTCGGCTTCGGATCGAAGGTCTCCAGATGGGAGGGTCCTCCGGCCATGGAGAGCCAGATGACTCGCCGTGCTTTCGGCGGAAATGGCGGCGGGCGGATTCCGCCGGGTGCCGGCACGGGCGCGGAGCTCACCCGCAAAGGCTGCAGGAGGGAGGTCAACGCTACCGCGCCCAATCCCTGGGCACCGCGGCCAAGGAAGGCGCGCCGGTTGACCACGGCCTGGGCGGAGGAGGCATCCGAGGACTTGTCGGCCCGGTTCATGGATCAGCTGCGTGTGATGGTTTCGTGGAGGTTTAGTAGCACTCGAGCGACATGGGTCCAAGCGGCCAGCTCTGCTGGGCTGAGGGCCGCGGGCGTGGGTGCGAAGCCGGTCATGAGCAGTAACTCGGCCGCCGCGCCGTTGGCGCGGTAGAAGGCGAGCCGTTCGGCAAGCAACTCGTGCATCGTCCTGAGCTCGCCCGCGTCTGGATCACGCTGCAGAGCCTGCTGCCATGCCCAGGTGACGCGTTCCCTGGCTGTGCCTCGGCATTCGCCGAGGATGCGGGCAGCGAACATGCGGGCAGCCTCCACAAACGTCGGGTCGTTGAGCATCACGAGGGCCTGTTGCGGAATGTTGGAGCGATTGCGCTCCGCGGTGCACTCCTCGCGGCTGGGTGCGTCGAACGCGAGCATGGCCGGATGCAGGGCGGTGCGCTGCCACCAGACGTAGAGCCCGCGGCGATACTGGCTCTCGCCCGTGTCGGTCCTGTATTCACGCTCCGGAAAGCCAAGTTCGGTCATCCCCTTCGAAGGGTCATTGAGGTTCTGCCAGTAGTGCTCGGGCTGATAAGGCTTCACGCTTGGACCGCCGATTCGCCGCACGAGCAGGCCGCAGATGGCGAGGGCGTTGTCGCGCACCAGCTCGGCTTCCAGGCGGTGGCGGCTCTGCCGGGCAAACGTCCGGTTGTCAGGATCTGCGGTCAGCAAGGCCATTGTCGGGACGGACACCTGCCGGTAGGTTCGGCTGGTCACCAGGCAGCGCACCATGTGTTTCATGTCCCAACCGCTTTCCATGAACTCGCAGGCCAGCCAGTCGAGCAGCGCGGGGTTCGCGGGCGGTTCGCCTTGCGCACCGAGATCATCCAGCACCCGACTCAGGCCCGCGCCAAAGAACTGTTTCCACAGGCGGTTCATCACGGTGCGCGCCGTCAGGGGGTTGTCGCGCGATACGAGCCACTCCGCGAGATCCACACGGTTGAGCTCGCGTCCTTCGATGGTCGGCCGCGGGAGGAAATGGGGCAGGGCGGGTTTCACCACTTCACCACTTTGATCCATCCAGTTCCCGCGCGGCAGAATTCGGACGCTGCGCTTTTCCTTCATGCTGATGGAAACGAGAACCTTGGGCAGCGACTCGTAGTATAGCTGCCGTTCTTTCCGGGCTTTCTCCAAAGTGTGGGGCTCGGTCGGGTCGGGTTTCCTCTTCGCCTCGGCGAGCAACGCGTCCAGCGCTGCCAGCCGTTCTTCCTGTTCGGGTGTGGTCACCCGCATGCCGTCCTCGGGTAGGGCGACGATGGGTTCTTCCAGGTCTGCGAAAAAAGCGCCGAGCGAGTAGAAGTCGCGTGTCGTGAAGGGATCAAACTTGTGGTTGTGGCACTGGGCACAGCCCGTGGTCTGCCCCAGCCAGGCCGCCCCCACGGCCCGCACGCGATCGGTGAGCATGCGCGCGGCGTAGTCTAGCTTCTGTGCGCCCGTTTCCGCCGTGGACAAGATCAGCCGATTGAAGGCGGAGGCGACTCGTGTCTGCTGCGAGGCGTCCGGCAGCAAATCACCTGCGACCTGCTCCAGGGTGAAGCGGTCGAAGCGCTTGTTTTCATTGAAAGCCCGGATGATCCAATCGCGATACGGCCAGATGTTGTGGCCGTTGTCACTGTGGTAGCCGATGGTGTCCGCGAAACGCACCACATCGAGCCACGAGATCGCCATCCGTTCCCCGTAATGCGGATCCTGCAAGAGGCGCTCGACCAATTGTTCGTACGCATCCGGCGCCGGGTCATGTTCAAATGACGCCACCGCACGCGGCGTGGGTGGCAGGCCCAACAGGTCGAAGGACAGTCGCCGGATCAAGGTGCGGCGGTCGGCCTCCGGCGACGTTTTCATCCCAAGCTCCGTCAAACGCCTCCGCACCAGCGTATCCACGCCATTCTGCCCTGCCGGCACCATCGCCTTTACGGGCGGTTCGTAGGACCAATGCCGCAAATGGGTTATCGGCATGGGGGGGCCGGCGCCGCCGACAGCCATGCTGGCGAACGCAATCAACAATGTCAGGGCCGGGGTTAGGCGCAGAGGCATGGAGTTACGGACAGAGGGGAATTTGCTTTTTCACGGAAGGACCAGACCGTGGCCGTCCCGAGGCGTTGACACAAGCAAAAGGCTCCTTTAATGACACCGGTGAGCCACAGCACGCTCCTGCCAATACTACCTATTGGAGGTAACTCTTTTACCCGGCAGTTCACGGTCAAGAGCGTCTACACTTCTACGAAGTACCAGATTCAAGGCCCCTTCATCGTTTGGTGGGATGCGACTCAGGATTTCTCGGCGCACGCGGCTGCACTTCTCAACAACTTAGAGGACGTGCGCAACCAATCCTGGGTCTACGAAATGTGGGACACACCGAGCATTCGCAACTGAACCTGTCACTTTCTCCTCTTTGAGGCTGTCGTTGAGGATCGGGACAATGAACCGCTTCAAGGTTTCGCCGGCGGCGAACAACAAGGTGTTGGTGACTCCGGTGTAGTCAGATCCATGGGTCGCCGACCCGTCGGCGGTGGCGAAGTCCACACTCACCGGCGTGTCGAGGTCCGCCGTGCGTTGCACGGTGAGGGTCGCTGGCCCGACGTTCTCGGCGACAATGAATCTGGCCGCCGCGAACTGGATCACGCTGGCGGCGTGGAGCGACGCAGCGAGGTTCACGGCGAAGCAGTGCCAGGCGAATCGAAGGGTAGCTTGGAGTTTCGGCTCTTCCGGCTAATCTGTGGGTGATTTTCAGTGATGGGAAGGCGAAAAGGGGCAAAATCGGATGAGATTGGAGAGTCGTCCAAGGCACCACGAACCTGTCGTCCAGACTACGGTAGGTCTACTTGGTCCGCCCACCAGCGCGA
>CAMDJH010000262.1 GCA_945900455.1 Akkermansia muciniphila | reverse complement strand
CCGCGAGCAGAGTGAGAAGGGTGTCGAATGAACCCGGATGGCAGAGCAAGTCGCAGTCTTTCGTCGTTTCCGCCACACCGTAGTGAACGCACGCCAACCCGCTGGTAATGCCGCACACGACGCCACGCGAGTGCAACGTCCGGACGAAGTTTTCGAAGAATTGGTGGAGTTCGCTGTCGGTCACGGAGTGCTGTTCCTATCCCAGAACACCGTGAACGACTTTCCCAAAGACATCGGTCAGACGAAAATCCCGCCCGGCGTAACGGTACGTCAACCGCTCATGGTTCATCCCCAAAGCGTGGAGCAAGGTCGCATGGAGATCGTGCATGTGCACCGGGTTCTCAACGGGGTGATACCCAAAGTCATCGGTGGCACCGTAGGTAAGCCCGTTCCGCACGCCGCCACCCGCCATCCACATCGTAAATACCTGCGGATGGTGCCCGCGACCATCGCCGTTTTCAACGGTCGGCGTGCGGCCAAATTCCCCGCCCCAGAGGACCAGTGTGTCCTTCAGCAGGCCGCGCTGGTCCAAATCCTGGAGCAGGCCGGCGATGGGCTGGTCCACCTTGGCGGCCTCCTCGATGTGGCCCTTCTCGACCTTATTGTGGTGATCCCAGGTGTAGTCGGTGGAGACTTGGATATAGCGCACGCCCCGTTCGGCAAATTTCCGGGCCAGGAGGCATTGACGCGCAAAATTATTGGTCGGCTCGTGTCCGACGCCGTAGAGGTCGAGGGTTGCCTGCGATTCGTCGCTGAGGCTCATAATCTGGGGCATCGTCGATTGCATGCGGAATGCAAGTTCGTAGCTGCCGATCAGTCCCTCGATGCCTGGATCCATTTCGGCGTCTCGAAGGTGAGTTCGATTGAGCGATTGAACGAGATCGAGCTGGCTGCGTTGCTGACCTGGATTGAGTCGATGATTGGTCAGGTTTGGAATCACGGCCTTCGCAATCGGGATCTCAGCGGAACCGATGGCGGTGCCATGGTGGATGGCGGGCAAGAAGGCACTCCCATAGTTCTGCACGCCACCGTGACCGCGCGGGGGCGAAAGGGTGATGAACGCCGGGAGGTTGTCGCTTTCGGATCCCAGCCCATAGCTGACCCAGGCACCGACGCTAGGCCGCACCAGATTGGCCTGGCCGGTGTGCAATCTTAATAGAGCTTCGCCGTGAGCGTTGCCTTCTGTGTGAACGGAGCGCATGACACACAGCCGGTCCGCCTGCCGAGCCAGATGAGGAAAAAGCTCGCTCATCCAAATGCCGCTTTGGCCGTGCTGAGCGAACTTGAACGGCGACCCCAAGGCCTGCCCGAGTTGATCGCGCTTATCGCCGACGTCTTTTCCGGTCAGTGGTTTCCCGGTGCTTTGAGTCAGGCGCGGCTTCGGGTCAAACAGATCCACATGACTGGGGCCACCCCACATGAAGAGGAAGATGATGCGTTTGGCGCGGGCAGTGAAATGCGGGACTTGAGCGGTCGAAAGCGCCGGTCCGGGCACCAGACCGGAAGCCGCGACGCCGCGGGCGGCGAGCGCCGACAAGACCAAGTGGCCGAATCCACCGGCGCTAGCGCGGAGCATGGCTCGTCGGGTGATGGAATGAGTGAATTGATCGCAGTGCATGGTGTTACTCCAAGAATTGGAATCGGCTCGTTGAAAACATCGCATGGCAAGCCATCGACCAGGCACGAATTGCAGGTTCGGTGCCGCCTTCCTCCGTCAGCCGTTTTTCCGATTTCTGAACAAAATCCAAAAAGGCATCACGCTCTTCGTCAGTCGGTGGTGTGTTGAGAATCAGATCGAACATCCGATCGATCCGAGCGCCCGACGCAGGGATTCGGTCATCGGCCAGAATCCGCCGCGCCAGAGATTCGGCGGCATCCATGACCATCCGATCGTTGAGCATGAAGAGCCCCTGGGTTGCAGCGGTGGTCTGCGGGCGCGCACCGGTTGTCGAGTGGGGATCCGCAAAGTCGAACACCTGAAACAGTTCCGGCAAATCATTTCGAATCACCGGCAAGTAAACCGTCCGGCACGGAAAATCGGTTCGGCGCCGCACTTCATTTTTTCCGACCGCGGTCGCCTGGTCGCCCAGATACCACACCGTGGAATCCATCGGTGACAGATCCAATTGCCCAGCCGCCCTCAGCATCGCATCCCGCAACGCCTCTGGGTCGAGACGGCGGCGGTGAGCACGCCAGAGCAAACGGTTGTCCGGATCGATGATGTGAGCCTTGGCATTGTACGCACTGCTCATGGCAAAGGTTCGACTTAGCACGATCTGGCGCACGACAGTCTTAATCGACCATCCGGAATCGATCAGTTCCTTCGCCAGGTGGTCCAGCAGTTCCGGATGGCTGGGCATCTCACCGGTTCGCCCAAAGTTGTCGACGGTCCGGACGATGCCTCGACCCAACAAGTGATGCCACAGGCGATTGACCAGGATGCGGGCGGTCAGTTGTCCGGCACCGTTTTCGACATCGGCCATCCATCGGGCAAGCTCCATTCGCCCGCTCTTCCCATCGGGAATCTTCGGCCTGGCACCCTTGCTGACGACCTGGAGAAACCCCCGCGGCACGCGTTCGCCCGGTCGGTCAAACTGCCCCGCGAGGCGGATCGCCTCATCCGCCGGCGCGTCCATGTCGGCTGGAATCATGGCGCGCGGCGGAATTTTGGGAGGTTTGGCCAGGATATCACTCAATTCCGCGACCAACGATTTCTGGGACTCCACTCGTTTCTCGACGGGCAATGTCAGGTTCTTAGCGGCTTCCGACACGGCGTTGGGCTGCTTTTCAACAAGGACTTTAAATGCGTCCGCATCCCCCTTTTCGAGAATTTCCAAGGCGGACTTCGCTTGTTTTGACCGCTCTTTCAGATTGGGAACTTCGCGCCAATATTTCTCGTAGCTGGCATCCAGCACATCGCCGTCCGGGCCGAGTCCGACTAGTCTTTCCATGACGCGCTGCTCTCCGAGCATGTGACGTTGCTCCATCACTTGGGTCGACGTCAGGATCCCCGCCAGCGCGTAGTAGTCGGCTCGGGGAACCGGCTCGAACTTGTGATCGTGGCATCGGGCACAGCCGAGTGTCAGACCGAAAAACGTGCGGCCGATCGTGTCGATCTGTTCATCGGCCACTTCCATTCGCTGCCGCATTGCGTCGTTGCCGAGCAACACCTTCGCACCCACCACCAGAAATCCAGCGGCGATACGTTGCTGGTCGCGTTGTTCGGTGGAATCGAAGGGCAGGGCATCTCCCGCGATCTGTTCGAGCACGAAACGGTCGAAAGGCATATTCGCGTTCACTGCATGAATCACCCACTTCCGATAACGCCACGCTTCGCGAAAGAGGAAGTTTTCGTCCAAGCCATTGGAATCGGCGTAGCGCGCCAGGTCCAGCCAATGCCGGCCCCAGCGCTCGCCGAACTGAGGGGAACTCAACAGGGCATCGACGACGCGCTCAAATGCGTCCGGCCGCTGATCATCGAGAAATCTTCGCACCTCCTCAGGTGTCGGCGGCAAGCCGATCAGTTGAAAATAGAGGCGGCGAATCAGCGCTCGCGGCGATGCATCGGCGGCAGGCCGCAGACTGGCCAACTCGAGGCGTGCCTTGATGAAGTCATCGATCGGAGATCGGGACCAGCCGCCCTCCTGAGTGACCGCGGGGCGCGTTTCCACCAACGGTTTGAAAGCCCAGTGGCTCCGGCCGGCAACCGGGTCGGACGGGTTCAGGTCAGCGCCTTGAGACGGTGCCGCGATGAGCACCGCCGCGCAGGCGAGTCCATGGAGGATACGGTTGCTCATTCGAGAGCGCATGAAGGCATCTTTCTAATTGCTCAATAACAGATCTTCTCCGCCCGTATATTTCTTGAGGGCATCAGGATCAAGCTCCAGGCCGAGACCAGGCTTGGTGGAAATGGCCAGCATGCCGTCCAGATCAAGCTGCCAACCGCCAACCGTGATTTCGTCAATGAAAGGCGAGCCGGTAAGATATTCGACAAGGTCGGTAGCCGGAAAGGCGGAGGCAAGCTGCAAATCAGCGGCAAGGCCGACGGCGGTGTTCCAGCCATGCGGGATAAAGCGGACGCCGTGCTCCTGAGCCATCCATGCGATGCGGCGCTCTTCACTGATGCCGCCCACTTTGGTCACATCGGGTTGTACAATGTCGAACGCACGGGCTTCGAGCCAGGGTTGGAAGGACTGGCGCCGGGTGAGCACTTCGCCGCCGGAGATCGGCACGGGCGAATGTTCGCGCAGCTTCACGTAGTCTTCGAGCGCATCGGGGATCAACGCTTCCTCAAACCAATGAACATCGTAGTCGGCGAGCATCGTCGCCGTGTTGATCGCCCACTTGTATCCGTTCGGCCAAAAGGCGTCGCTTCCCCCGGCATCGACCATCAGACGGGAATCGGGCCCCACCGCTTCGCGGGCTGCCTTCACGATGGCTTCATCGGTGGCAGCATTGCGACGACCGAACGGTCCCCAGCCAATCTTGAAGGCACGAAAACCCTGAGCCTTCACGGCCAGCAGGTGATCGCGCAGTTTCGCCGGCTCATCCATTAGCAGCGACGCATACGGTTGTACCCGTTCGCGATAACGCCCGCCAAGTAAACGACCGACGGGTTGTCCCGTCGATTTGCCCAGCAGATCCCACAACGCGATATCGATGCCGCTAATGGCGTGGGTGATCGAACCGCCGCGACCGAGCCAGAACATATTTTGGTGCAGCTTTTCGCTCACACGCTCGGGCTCAAGCGCATTTTCGCCGCGATAGAGTGGCTCCAGAACGGCGAGCGAGGCCCGGACGAGCGCGTCGTTAGTGAATACGCTGCCAAGACCAATGGCGCCCTCGTCGGTGTGAACGGCGATGAGCGTGTGAACGCAGTCGTCGGGCCGGAGTTCATTGCTCCAGCCTCCTTCAGGGGTGGCTCCGCGCAGACCTGCGCAGCGGATTTCTCGGATTTTCATTTGATAGGCACTTCGTTTACTTCGGGAGGGAAACTTGGACAGGATGCATCAAGTAAGCTAGCAAATCGCGCACTTGCTCGGGTTGAAACGCCAGTAACAAACCCTCCGGCATCATCGATAACGGGGACACGTCTTCCTTCACCACTTCGCTCAGCTCCACGGTCTGCTCTTCGGTCACCGTCCGTAGTGACAGCGTGCGCTGGGTACGGGTCTTCATGAGGCCGGCGATCACACGGCCATCTTTCAACGTCACGCTGCGGTTGCGATACTCGGCGCTTACCACCGCGCTCGGGTCGACGATATTCTCGAGGAGGTAATCGATGTTCGCGCGCCCGGAGCCGGTGAGGTCGGGGCCAATCTTCGCGCCTTCTCCATAAAGCGTGTGGCAGGGTGCGCAGATGCCCTGGAAGAGCACGCGGCCCTTGCTGAGACTGGCCTTCGCCAGCGCATTCCGATTCAGCCTGGTTTTGAGGTCCTGAATCGCTCGGACTCTATCCGCAGTCGATTCGTGCAAGTCGCCCCAAGCTGCGCTCAGTTGCCTGGACAGCACCGCATCGTTAAAACCCTGGATCTGTCGGGCGTGAAATGCCGTGAGATCGGCACGAGCGATTTTGCTGGCGGCGATTTCTTTCAGTAGCAGCGAGGCAAACGCGGGGCGCGACGTCAGCGTCTCGATGGCCACGGGGCGTGCCGATACCGAAAGGGAGCGGTACCGCTTTAAAATTCTCTCGGCCATGGCGACATCGCCGAACAACGCGAGACCGCGCACAGCGGTGACGTCCAGCTCGCGCGTCTCCAATGCCGTCTCGCAAATCGTTTGGAGATCCGCAGGTCGGTTGTCGATCAGGGTCTTGAGCGCGGTTTGCCGCATTCGGACGTCGACTTTGGCATCCAATGCCGTTCGTTTGATTTCATCGAGCGCCCGGCCATCCCCGAAGACCGTGCGCAATTCATTGACCAACGCGCTATGTTCCCCGCTGAAGCTCTTCGCAAACAGATCCCAACTCGGCGGCGCCTCGGCCTTACGCACGCCCTTGAGTCCTTCCGACAAGCCCCGCAGGACAGACGTGCGACACTCCGGATGAGCCAGGGGATTGCCGCTTGCGGCTAACAGCGAATCACGTGCCTCCGTAATCTCGCGATCCGTCGAGGTCAATTCAATCAATCGTCGCGCCGTCCACCGATACAGATCCGGCCACTCGCTCGCGGTCACGATGGCCACGAGCGCCTTGGCGTGCTTATCGGCGAGTGGATGGACTCCGAACCAAATCATCGCAGGCATCTGGCGGTCATTCGCATCCTCACGATGCGACACGAGCGCCATGGCAAGCGCTTGACGGCGTTGCAGGGGCAGGCGCTGCAATGTTGAAGCCAGTGTGAGTCGCACGAGACCCGATGGATCCTCGCGAGCCATGCGCTCGAAGGCTGCGAGCGACTCGGGGTCGTCGGGATAGACCGTGGTCGCGCGCGGGCCCATGAGGGTGTCCAACGGCCAGAAGTCCGTGAGCAAACGAATCGCCCAGACGCGAACGTGTTCGTCCTTGTCGGCGAGCAACGCACGGAGCATTACCGGGGTTGTTTTCCCTTCCTGATACTGCTTCCACAACGTCGGCAGCGAGCCCTTGCCCGTGAGGCAATGGGGTGTGAGCATCGGCTTCGGTGGCCGCGGATCGCCGTAGCTGATCTTGAACACGCGTCCGCTCGTGCGATGCACGCCAGTGAACTCGTGACATTCGCCGATGTCGCTCCAGTCCATGATGAATGCATTCCCATCCGGCCCGGTGCTGATTTCGAGACCACGGAAGAAGGGATCAACCGCCCGGAACAAATCGGGCTCATGACGGCCCACATACCCGCTGCCCATCCGCTCCAAACGTTCCACGTTTACACGCCGGCCATGCATGTTGAGCGTAAAAAGTTTACCTCGATACGACTCGGGCCACGCATCGCCCTGGTAGATCATCATGCCAATGTGTGCATGCCCGCCGCCATACGCGTCGGAGGTCAGCTCCTTAGACCGCTGCCACCCGCCGCTCGCGTCAAAGTGGTAGTGATCCGCGATGGTATCGAGTCGGTCATAGATCGCCGGGTTTGATGACGGGTTTGAGTCCTTCAAATGGGAGCCCGGAATCAGATGCCAGAGGTGCCCCGTGACGGTGTTGATGAAAAAGCACTCGCCATTCGCATCCCAATCGTGCCCCCAGGGATTCGTCGTGCCATAGGTGAGCACCTCCACAATTTTGCGCTCGGGATGATACCGCCAAAGCCCACCCTTGACCGGCACGCGCAACTCATCAGGCGTGCCCGGCACCCCCAGTCGCCCAGGGCAAGAGTGACCGCAGCGACCGTAAAGCCAGCCATCCGGCCCCCAGCGCAAACCATTGGCGAAGTTGTGGTAGTTGGCTTCCGCAACGGTGAAGCCATCCAGCACGACTTCCGCCGGACCATCCGCCACGTCGTCGGCGTTTTTGTCTGGAATAAAAAGCAACTGCGGCGGGCACATCAGCCAAACTCCGCCGCGTCCGATCTCGACGCTGGTCAGCATTTGCACGCCATCGGTGAATACCGTGCGCGACTCTGCCCGGCCATCGTTGTCCCTGTCTTCGAGGATGATTACACGATCGCGCAGTCCGAGGTCGAAGTGCTGGGCGTTCCCGGCATACGTGTAGTTCTCGGCAATCCACATGCGGCCTTTGGGATCCCAAGCCATCGCGATGGGGTTCTGGACATCCGGCTCGCTTGCAAACACGGTGCATCGAAAACCAGTGGGCATGACCATCCCACGCGCCGCATCTTGGGCGGGCATGAGCGGTTCAGTGGAACGTTCCGAGTTATAGGGAGCCGGGAAATCGGCCCCTTGCAACGAGACCGCCAATACCGCGAGCGCGAGCAAAAGAATCGGTTTCACGGGCACGAGAAGTTTTCAATTTTCGAGCATGTCTGATTGACAGTGTTCCGGGGACCGGGCGGCGTCACTTCCGGCTTTCGCGAAAACACCACAGCGCCTTGTGTGTGCGGACGAACAGATCGCCGTCGGACACCGCCATCGAGGCGATTGCTGGTTCGCCAAGCGAGTTCGTCGCCAGCATCTCGAATTTCGGGCTCGCTTTGAGCACGAAGGCGTCCCCGCCCTGGTTGATGACGTACAGCTTCCTGTTCGCCAGTACCATCGACGACCAATTGTCGGACTTCGCCGCTGGACCACGGAGCCGCTCCTCCCAGATCAATTTCCCAGTCTCCAACTCGAAACACTCCGCCACGCCAGGGTCATTGAGGATGTAGATGTGACCGTCATGAATCACTCCGGAGCCAATGCGCTGTTTGGTTTTCGGATGATGCCAGAGGCGGTGCGATTCCGTCACGTCGCCGGAGCCACCCGCCTTCACCGCGATCGACATGCCATTGTACCCGCCCATTGCCACGATGAT
>CAMDJH010000261.1 GCA_945900455.1 Akkermansia muciniphila | reverse complement strand
TACGTGATCACCTCGACATCGCAGAACTCGGCTAATTTCCCCAGGAGTCCAACCAGTTTTTCCTTGCCCAGATCATCCAGCAGCATCTGCCCTCCCACGACCCTTGAGATGCAATGATACACTGCGGTAGCCCCTTCGATTTTGATCCGTGCCATTCTCATAGTGCTTCCCTCTCTAACAAATGTCGATTCGAGTGATGCCAAATCGGAGATCGAATGTCAACGACATTAAACCTGTCACTTTTTAAAGGCCCTTTTCGAAGGCCTGCATCTTGGGGCGAATCCCGAAGTTGTTGGAGAAGGTAGCGGACGCCGCGCTGCGGCGTCCCCGCGCCGTTCAGGCGCGGCACGAACCGCCCTGCGGCCCTGTCCGCCCGCCATACGCTGGCGGGGTTGTCGCAGCGCGACAACCTCTACCAACTTCAGGATACACCGCGGAGCGGGGGGCGAGAGTGGCCGCAGAGGGCGGGAGAGGGGTCCCTTAGATTCCACGATTTCAAGAATCCTGAGCCTCAGCGCAATTGCAGGCCGATCGGTAGCGTGTCACCCAGAGCCTGGGCTTCGTCCGCCTCTTCCAGCTCGACGACTTCCGTCAACAGCCGTCGCCAGCGGGCGGGTGCTCCGGCTGCCACCAGTTCTTCGGCGGCTCGTCGCCGCAACTCCTCATCCAGATCCCGGCTGCGGTCGCCGGTCAGTCGCGCCAGGGTTACGATGGCAAACGTCACCCCATCCAAGGATCGCAGGTCGGCGGAGAGCAATGATTCGAGCCATTGAGCCGCGTGGTCCCGATCCACGATCTTGTGAGCGCTGCCGTGCAGTGGCCACCGGGCGCCGATCCGCCCCAGCGCCCAAGGCCATGGTCCGCGGGCGGTCGCTGGGTTCTGAAGCCGGAGAGCGATCCAATCGCCGAGCGGCTCCTTTTCGCGCAGCGGAATATCCTCGAGCGCAGCCGCGACGCGCACCATCTCGTCCAAGCCTTCCGGTTGCACGCCCTTGGGTTTAGTCGGTGGTTTGGCTCCCTCGGGCGGAATGCGCCGTGCCAGGTGCGGCTTGAGCAGGGTCCAGATTATGTTCTGCCGATCCTCACCCAGTCCGCCGGCGATTCGCCGCCAAAGCACCCAAAATTCATTCCAGTTTGGCTGTTCGGCATGGAAGGTGACGAATTCGCTGAAGAGTTTGAAAGATTGCTCGCATCGCCATTCGTCGAGTGGATAGCCGAATCCGGGACGCAGGCTGTAGCCGAGCAGTTGGAAAAAGACCCGCTCGTGGTCGGGTGACCGGCGCCGGCGACTGGCCCCGGCGAGGAGCGTGCTCCAAAGCTCCCGCAGGACAGGCACGGGCCATGTTTCCCGCGGTCCCAGTACTCCTTCGAGTGAGCGGACAAGTTGCCGCACGTCCTTCGGCGCCGCCGGTGGCGGTTTGCCGCCGAACACCCGCTCGACCAAAGCCCGCGCATCGGCGAAACGCGGGGGCATGGATTCTGTGACCGTCACGCCGCTTCCCGTCCCAGCGCCGCGCAACTCGAACTCCAGTCGCCACTGCTCGTCGCTGTTGTTCGAAACACACCATAGCTCCAGCGTGCCGAGCTCGGTCAGGGACGCTCTCAAATGGACCCCGACTTCACCGGCCTTTCCGGCGGCGCTTTTCAGCAAGGTGTGGATCGGCGGCAGTGGGTGGAGTTCCTCGTCAATTTCGACCACATCCCCAGGGCGGTCCATACGATCCGAAGTCGTTGAGTAAAGTGGGAATTGCACGGGTCGGCCCAGCGTCAGCGTGAACGGTCGTGCCTGCAAATCGACTACTCCTCCTTCCTCTTGCCCTCGCGGGATCAGGCAGATCGCCCGTAGTCTCGCTTCGGGCGTCGCTCCCGCCAGGCCAACGTAGAAAGCGTGTGCCGCTCCACCGCCGATACGCCGGCCGAGGCCGCGCCGAGCCAAACCATGAGCGGCTGCTCCCCGCGCCACCGCCCGTTCCAAGGATCCGTGGTCGAGTAATCGGATGCGTGGGGCCTCGGCCCACCATGACGAGACGGTATCGATTAGGTGCTCAGTGAGCGTTGCGGAATTGAACACTCCGCCGTTAAGCAGGATGGCGTCGGGACGCGGCATCCCCGCCACGGTGGGGTCAATCCCCAGGGCGACCAATCCCGCCGCGCGGTGCCGGGTCAGGAAGGTCGCGAGGTGGCGGGTGATCGCCGGATCCTGCGCATAGGGAAGCCCGAGTTCTTGCAATGCCGCCCGCCCTCCGGGGCGAGTCAGCGGCCCGGCAGCCGGGTCGACTGCAGGAAAGAAGCCGTCGAGCAGGATATCGCGCACTTCGTCCCGTTCAAGTTCGGTGGAGAGGGTCGCTCCGAGCAGACGGCTGCCGCTGCCGGCAAGCGCGATTCGATGCCGTTCTGGCGGTGCCGCACCGAGGAGCTCTTCCTTCGCGGATCGGGCGGCCAGGGTGAGTTGATGCCAGTGCGTCGCGTTGAGCTTCCGCCCACCCGCAGTGAGCCGCTCCTCCGCGCGCCGGGCCAACGCAGCATCCATGTTGTCGCCCCCAAGCATCAGGTGTTCGCCGACGGCGATCCGACGAAGGCTTACGTCCCCGCCGGAAACGGCCACCTGAATGAGTGTGAAATCCGTTGTGCCGCCCCCGATGTCGATGACCAGCGCAAGCCGTACGCCCGCGAGCGCCTGGTCGAGTTGGCGGCGATGCTGGGTGGTGAAATCGTAGAAGGCCGCCTGGGGTTCTTCGACCAGCAACAGTTTTTCGAGCCCCGCGCGCCGCGCCGCCGTGACCGTTAGCGCGCGGGCGGCTTCGTCGAACGAGGCGGGGATCGTCAGGACGACTTCCTGCTCCCCCATTGGCGCTTGAGGGTGTGCATGATTCCATGCAGCCGCCAGGTGGGAAAGGATTTGCGACGAGGCTTCGACCGGAGAAATCTTACCCGTCTCTGGGGGTGCGCCCCACGGCAGTATTTCTGCAGTCCGATTCACACCCGGATGGCAGAGCCAGCTCTTGGCGGACGCGATGAGGCGCCCGGGGACGTTGGCCCCCTGCCACCGTGCGAACTCCCCTGCAATCAACCGGGGCGAATCCCCCCATGGCAATCGCGCAGCCCCAGCGGGCAGCTCATGCTGCCCCGGCACATAGAGGCAGGAAGGAAGCAGCGAGCGAGTGGCAACCTCTCCGACCCGGGCTAACTGGGGTATGGAAAAATCCGTTACCGCACCTTCGGCACCCCCTATCAGTTCGACGAATGCAACCGCACTGTTGGTGGTGCCGAGGTCGATGCCGATGATGTAAGCCGGGTCGGGCATCGGGCAGAGGGAATCGTGCGGTCGGAAAGGTTCTTGGAAGGTTCTCGGAAGAGGATGCCAGTCGGCTACTCTTTCATCCGAACGTTTAGCTCGAGTTTCCAGGTCCCAGTGCCGCCCTTTTCGACGCACCGCAGTTCGAGCATCCCCAGTTCGGTCACCGCCGCTTGGAGATTCACTGGGATCAGTTCGGAAGAATCACCGGCGCGCGCGGGAAGCGTGGTTTCGATCGGCGCCGTTTCCTCAAAATCGGCGTTCCCAGCCACCTCCTCCACCAGGGTGCCAACGGTGTCGTCCCGACGGACCGACGAAGCGAAGAACCGGAAGCGCGTCGGCTCGCCGACCACTAGGCCAAATTCCTGCGGCGGCACGTCCGCGTGGGTTCCTTCCTCCATTCCGAACGGTGCCACGCATAAGGCCTTGACCGGCGGTTCCATCCCCGGCACCGCAGGCATCGCTGTCTCAATCCCGACGTAGTAGGCCCGTGCGGTTCCACCGCGGATCCGGAGGCCGTGGCCTTGGCGCACCCAGCCGTAGTACGCGGCACCGCGTGCCACCGCGAGGTCCAACTCGGCCCCTCCGAGTTCCTCCGCCGGTTGGCCGCCGTCGCTCGCGAGCCAGTCATTGAGCACCTTCATGATCCGCTCCTTCAACAAGCCCGCCTTGAAGACGCCGCCGTTAAAGAGTACCGCTGTCGGGTGAGCGAACGTCCGCCCGCTCATCGTCACGGGCGTGGGTTGCTTGGCAAGAGCGCCCGCTTGGCGCGTCAGGAAAGCTGCGAGATGTCGTGTCACTGCGGGATCCTGCGCATAGGGCAGCGCCATCTGGGTGAGGCCCGTTCGCCGCGCGGTCTGTGGCAGGTCGCCCACGATCACCTCGGGGAAGAATCCATCCGCCAGGACCCGGTTCAGTTCCTCGCGGCCAAGTTCCGCCTTCAACGTTCCGCCCAGGAGAGAGGAGCCTCGACCGGGAATCACCAAGAGCGCTTTTTTCAGGCGAAGATCTCCGAAGAGTTGTTCCTTCGCCCCGCGGCACGCGAACGTCAGTGCGTTGAATTGCCACGCATCGAGCTTCTTTCCGTCCTCGACGAACCGCTGATTCACGGTGTGTGCCAGCGCCAGGTCCATGTTGTCGCCACCCAGGAGGATGTGGTCGCCGACTGCCACCCGCGTTAGTTCGACTTCGCCCGCGTTGTCCGTCACTGCGATCAACGAAAAGTCGGTCGTGCCTCCCCCGACATCGACGACGAGGATCACTTCGCCGGATCGAACTCGATTGCGAAAACTCTCGCCCATCGCCTCGCACCAGGCATAGAGCGCTGCCTGCGGTTCCTCCAGCAGCGTCACGTAATCGAGACCCGATTCCTGGGCAGCTTTCAGCGTGAGGTCGCGCGCCGCCGCATCGAAGGAAGCTGGCACCGTCAGTACGACCTCCTGACCGGCCATACTCAGCCCATGGAATCGATAATCCCACGCCTCCCGCAGGTGACGAAGGGTACGCGAGGTCGCCTCCAGCGGGGATATCCGGCTCACGTCGGCGGGTGCCTGCCAGGGTAGGATCGGAGCCTGCCGATCCACGCCCGAATGGCACAGCCAGCTTTTTGCAGATGAGATCAGGCGCATCGGGGCCTTGGCACCGTGGGCCCGGGCAAAGTCTCCAACCACCCACCCGGAGCGCTGGCGGTCCCAGGGCAAACCTACGCTGCCCTCCGGGAACTCGTCCGCGTGCGGCAAGTAGAGGAATGAGGGCAACAGTGCTTTGTCCTCGACCGTTCCAACCGCCGTGACTTGCGGAATATCGAGCATCGTCTGCACAACGCCGCGGCCGGACTGCGTATCGAGGTCGAAGTACGAAACTGCGCAGTGCGTTGTGCCCAGGTCGATGCCAATAGAATAACGGGACATGGTGGAATCTAGAATTCGTTTAGAGTCGTGAGTTTGGGAGGAAGCCGCAGGCACATCACCATCACAGTTCCACTTCGGCGGGCGCCAATACCCGGGGATCCAGGCTCGGCGCAATGGCCGGGAATTTTATCGCGGTCGCAATCCATCCGTGGTGTTTGAGCGTGCCGCGGAACGGCGGTTGTCCCGCCACGTTGCCGGTTAACCGGATTCGTTGCGCATCGAACCCGGGCGGGATCTGAACGTTGGCACCTTCCGATTCCCGCAAGGCCGGTTCCAGTGCCAAACATTGGGCGAGCGCCTTGCGACACCCACTGTGCACCACTCGGGCGGCGGCGCCGACGTCTGCATCCGAGTACGGTGCGACGTCGTCCTGGAGAAAATCAACGAGTCGTCCCTCGCGTTGCAGCATTGCAAGCAAAGCGAGCGCGGACGCATGGGTCCGTTCGGCCGGAAGTTCGACCGGGGCAGGTGGGGGCGGCTTCGGCGCGCTGAGTGCGCCCGCGAGCAGAGGAGCTACCTGACGGGCAAACGCCGAGTCGGCCAGCGCTCGTCGAAAGCAGGCAAAGGCGACGAGCAACCGCTCAAAAAATCCCGGCTCGGATGGAGATTGATTCTGCATAATGTGCTGAAAGAAGTGATTCGTCGAGTCGTCGCGCTCACGTTAACCGGGCAAGCAGGTCTTCGACCATCCCGCAGTTCAAACCGTTGCGCGAGACTGGGGCTGGGGATGGGAACGCCCTACGCATCGGCGGCGATGTACTCGGAGAATTCGGCTCGCGCGTGCGGCGGAAGTCGCACGCGGAACCGGGCCACCGGGCCGCTATAGTCCCGCTCCACAACCTCACCGATGGCGTGCAAACGGGCAATCACCGCCGTGGCATCGTGAGGCACGCGCACTTCGAGAAAATCTCGAATCGGCCGAAGCATGGCGCCTAATTCGTCCATCAGGGCCGGAAACCCAGCACCGGTTCTCGCGGAAATAGCCACCGCCCGCGTAAACTGCGGCATCCACCGTGCCGCCGCCAAAGCGCCGGCCTCCCGGTCGGTCTTGTTGAAAACCATCAGCGTCGGCTTGTCGGCGGCGCCGAGCTCTTGCAACACCAAGTTGACCGACTGGATCTGTTCCCCAACCTGCGCGTGGCTAACGTCCACGACGTGCAATAGGAGTTCCGCTTCGACGACTTCCTCAAGGGTGGCCTTGAAAGACTCGACCAGACCGTGCGGTAACTTCCGGATGAATCCCACGGTGTCGGAGAGAAGCACATTCTGATTCGTCGGGAGGCGAAGCCGTCGTGTGGTGGGGTCGAGTGTCGCAAAAAGTTTGTCCTCCACCGCAACGTCCGCACCCGTCAGGGCATTGAGCAGGGTCGATTTTCCAGCGTTGGTATACCCCACGATGGAAGCCAGGGGCCACGGATGTCGCCGCCGTCCGGCCCGACGAGTCGAACGTTGGCGGCGAACGATCGCTAGCTCGTCTTCGATCTTCTCGATTCGCTCCTGAGTCTTCCGACGGTCCGCTTCAAGTTGTGATTCGCCCTCGCCGCCGATGGCTCCCAGCCCTCCCCGCTGCCGCGAAAGATGAGTCCAGAATCGCGTCAGCCGGGGCAGGAGGTATTGCAGTTGGGCGAGCTCGACCTGGAGTTTTCCCTCTCGTGTACGGGCTCGTTGGGCAAAAATGTCCAGAATCAGAGCCGTCCGGTCGACCACACGGCATTCGAAAACTTTTTCGAGGTTTCGGCCCTGCGCGCCGGATAACTCATCGTCGAAGATCACGGTATCGACATCGTTGGCCTTGCAATGGCGGGCAAACTCAACCGCCTTGCCGGATCCGATGTACGTCGCTGGCACGGGTGATTCCAGCTTTTGGACGCCTTCCCCAACCACCGTTGCTCCAACGGTGGTCGTCAATTCCGCGAGTTCATCCAGGGAATCCCGAACGTCCCAGGCCGAGCGGGCCTTGAGCTCAACGCCAATCAGGAATACGCGCTCAGCTCGCGTGTCGGCGGAATGGAGAAGGGCTTTCAAAGGTTCGTTTGGATACGGCAGGGCAGGGTGTTGTCCGAGTGCTGCATTCGCCTCAGAGCTCGAACAAGTAGAGAATTGAGCCGCTGTGGGCAACATTTGGTGACGGAGAACCGGTGGCCCCACTGGAGTGGAGGGGGCTAAGGCGAGCCGGACTGGGTAGTAATATTCTGTCGAGCTTCAGCAATCCGACCGCTCTTGAGGATGGGTATGACTGGTAGAGCTGTCGGCGCTTATCCGATGAAGTAAAAACCATAACCATTTAATGGTAAGATTGTTATGATATTTATTTGAGCCAGACGGATGTTCAAAAAAGCTTTCCGTTGGTTGTCCCCGTCGGGTTCGTCCTCTTCAGGACAAGAATAACCAAATAATGTTTCGATAAGGGCTTGACTGAGAATCGCTCATCCGGTTAACTCGCCTCACGAAATCAATCGGAACTGCACACAGAAGGCAGAAACCTATGACCAAACTCCAAATTTTCCCGATCGCAGTCGCTGCCGCCTTGGCAAGCTTCGGTGCGGCCAATGCCGCTTCGACCATTTACAGCAACATCGATCCCGCTGCTGATCAGCATGCGATCTACGCCACGGGTTCTGAGTATGGAGACGAAATTGTGTTCGATGGTGGCTACCGCACCGTTGAGACGTTCCGTTTCGATTACAAATCCAACTACGATCTGGCCAGTGGCGGCGTTCTCCGAATCTATGACAACCTCGGGGATCTGGGTGCTCCCAAGAATTTGCTATTCGAGAGTAATCCGTTCGACATCAAGAAGAATGCGACGGATAAATACAACGTCGTGACGTTGGATCTGGGTGGCCTAGAGTTCCGGCTTCCGAACGATCGGGCTACCTGGACGGTTACATTTTCAGGGATTGGTGGCAGTGCCGGTAACGAGGCTGGGATCCTTCTGTATGATGCCCCGACGGTGGGAAGTAGTAAGAACGATTTTTGGGTGAAGAACGGCAGCATTTGGAGCCTGCAGCAGGTTTCGGGTGGTAAGGTTTCGAATTTTGCCGCTGAGATCGTTGCGGTTCCCGAGCCTTCGACTTACGCCCTCCTTGGTCTCGGAGCCTTTGCGATGGTGGCGGTTCGCCGTTTTCGGAAGTAATACGGTGTCGGTACTTTAGAAACTTTAATTTACAAGGGGCGCAGCTTTATTGCTGCG
>CAMDJH010000260.1 GCA_945900455.1 Akkermansia muciniphila | reverse complement strand
GTCCTCTTGCGACCACTCTTTCCCGCAATACCTGTACACGCCGACGAGTGTGGCAGTCCGTCAACACTGTGTCCAGCATTTCCGAATAAAATATAATTATTCCGCCCATCTACCGCTCACAGGGATGCATTGTGCTGAATAGTTACGATTCAACCACAACAATGTCCGATGCTTCATTGCATTAAATGCAATTCATCCATCGAATGGCGGCCCGACCATCCAGTTACCTCCAGGGGATAGCTCCCCCAGACCCTTTTGCGCTGCGTTGGAGAAGTAGCAGGCCGACTCTCCCAAGGCAAGCTACGTCCGAAGAGAACTCGCGTGCTCCCACCCAAACGATTGACCATTGCTCATCGTTGGCGACACTGCTTCGTTTGTGAGACTGGTCATCGTTCACTATCACCTTCGCCCCGGAGGCATCCGACGCGTCATCGAACTCGCCACGCCGCATCTGGTTCGCGCGGCCTTGCGCCCCATTACGCGCGTCGTGCTCGCCACCGGCCAGCGCGCCGATCAGCAGTGGCACGACCATTTCATACACCAATTGTCGGGCATACCAGTCGAGGTGCTGGTAGAACCATCGTTCAATTATCTCTCCGAACAGCGTCGCTCACCGGAGTGCATCAAGACGCGCATCCATCTCACACTTCGGCAACTTTTTTCCGATTCTGATCGGAGTGACACTCTCGTTTGGGCGCATAATTTGGCAGTTGGACGCAATCTCCTACTCACCCGAGAGCTCGCCGGCGCTTGTGCCGCGCGCGGTATTCCGCTTGTCGCGCACCATCACGACTGGTGGTTCGACAACCGCTGGGTGCGCTGGCCGGAGATGCGCCGCTTTGGCGTCCGCACGCTGGCCGACGCTGCGCAGACCGTGTTCCCGCAACAGAATAACGTCCTTCACGCGGCCATCAATCACGCCGACGCCGCCATTCTCGCCCGCCATTTTGGACAACGTACCCTCTGGATTCCCAACCTTTCTGAGCCTGCGCCACTGCCATCCCGTGCTCGCGTTCGGGCCGCCCGGCGTTGGCTGCGGGGCAAACTGGCGCATGATGGCGCTCCTGTGTGGTTGCTGCCATGCCGCATGCTCAGGCGAAAGAACGTCGCCGAAGCGTTGCTGCTCACCCGCTGGCTTCGTCCCGAAGCGTGGCTGGTTGTGACGGGGGCGGTGAGTTCTGCCGACGAGTCGCCTTACTTCAACACCTTGGAACGTGCGGCGGCCGTACATCACTGGCGCTTGCGGCTCGGCGTGCTGGCCGACGACGAATCCCGCAAGCCCAACGTGTCGGAATTGCTCGCCGCAAGTGAAGCCGTGCTGCTCACCTCGATTCAAGAAGGTTTCGGCCTGCCCTATCTCGAAGCCGCCGCCGCACGACGACCGCTCATCGCCCGCCGACTGCCAAACATCGCGCCCGACCTCGACCGGTTCGGTTTTTGCTTTCCGCAGGCTTACGACGAAATCCTGATCCCGCCCTTGGTATTTGATTGGCGCGCCGAACGTGTCCGCCAGCAAAGACGATTCAACCACTGGCGGGCTGCGATGCCCGCGTTCGCGCGCTCACTCGTACCTCAACCTCCGATTCTCGCAACCAAACTCCCGGGTGCCGTGCCGTTCAGCCGTCTCACTCTCACCGCGCAATTGGAAGTCCTCGCAAATCCGCTGCGCCAGACATGGGCCGCTTGCGCGCCCTTGAATCCGTTTCTCGAAACATGGCGGCAGCGGGCCTCAGATGGAGAACTCCGTGTGACCACGTGGCCACGCTCCGCAAAAAGGTGGCTCAGCGGTGAAGCCTACGCGCGAAGATTTTTCACCGCGCTCGCAGCGAAGCCAGAATCGTGGAAATCGCCATTCTCACCGCTAAGAGTTCAATCCGATTTCATCGCCAGCAAACTGGACGTGCGAAATCTGTACCCGCTTTTATGGAGCAAGCACGCATGAGGATCAGGGCGGTCATCTTCGACATCTATACGACTATCCTCGAAGTTGGTCCACCGCCAACCAACGCGGACGCACTCTGGCACAAACTATTTGAAGAAATGCTCGGAACATCGCCGCCAGCCAGCCGGACTGAATTCTCAGTGCGCAACGCCCAGATTATTGCGCGCCGGCACGCGGCATCGCGGGCGCGGGGAATTCAATGGCCCGAGATCCTGTGGCCATCGGTGGTGCTCGAGGCGTTCCCCAGCCTTGCTCGGCTGTCCGCACCCAAGCTCGAAGCCTTCCTCTTTCGCCAGATGCAGATTGGCCGCACGCTGCGATTGGCCGATGGGGCAGCCGATTGTCTGCGATGGTTGAATGAAAGTCGCCGCCTGCTGGGAATCGCGTCGAATTCCCAGGCTTACACATTGCGCGAACTCGATGGCGCGCTCTCAAGCGCGGGATTGAGCCTTTTCATGTTTGACCGCGACGTGCGTTTCTGGTCGTTCGAGAACGGCTTCAGCAAACCCGATCCGCATGTCTTCCGCATCCTCACCGCGCGTCTGGAAAGTCGTGGCATCAACCCGGTCGAGACGCTCATGGTCGGCGATCGACTGGACAATGACATCGAGCCCGCCCGCGCGTTCGGCTGGCAGACCTGGCAGCTTGTTTCCAAGGGTCAAAATGGACCTTCTGGAAACTGGCACGCCCTTGTCGCGTGGCTGAACTCGGTGAGCTGACCTGGTTTTGTCCGCGTTGTGCTTGTTGTGTTCGTCACGGAGACTGAATTGATGTCACACGCAAACGATCATGTTGCCCCTCTCATTCCGTCGCAGCGGCGCAAGGAAGTTGACTTGCACCTCGTGCCAAAGGGGTTTGCCGCGCTCATTCTCATCGGCGCGTTACTGTTGCTTTTGCCCTGGTCACATCGGCCCGGTCATTCCATTGGCTGGGTGGATGCATTGTTCCTGGCCACCTCAGCAACTTGCGTCACCGGGCTCACCACCGTGAATGTGGCCGAGACCTTCAACGCCTTCGGTCAAGCCGTGTTGCTGCTCCTCATCCAGGCAGGCGGTCTCGGCATTTTCACCGCGAACATTTCGCTCGTGTTATTGAGCGGCAACCGGTTGTCGCTTTCCGACGAGCAGACCATCCACGCTACCGTGGGCCGGCTGAAACACACGCGGCCCTTGGACGTGTTCATTTATGCCTGCGTGTTCGTGTTGATATTTGAACTCGCGGGCGCGGTGGCCCTGTTCATGCTAGTGTCCCAAGCAGAGCCCGCAGCCAACCCGTGGGCGACGCTTTGGGAGTCATTCTTTCACTCGGTCAGCGCGTTTTGCAATGCGGGGATTTCAATCTACCCGGCAGGCATGGTCCGCTGGCGGACGTATCCGGGCGTGCTGGCCGTGATCTCGGCGCTCGTCATCGCGGGCGGAATCGGCCTGATGACGCTGATAAACCTGCGGTATTACTATTTCTGGCGCCGCGATCCACGCCGGCGCGGGCGACTCACCATGCAGACCCGACTCTCGGTACTTTCGGCAGCGGTTTTCCTGCTGTTGGGCGGCATTACAGCCTGGGTTTTTGAATCCAACAATACCCTCAAAAGCGCAACACTGGGCGAACAAATCACCTGGTCTTTCTTTCATTCCGCGATGTCGCGTACGGCCGGGTTTAATGTTGTGGATGTGGGCCAGATGAATCCGCCGACGTTGCTGGCCACGCTCGGATTGATGTTCATCGGCGGCGCGCCCGGCTCGATGGCGGGCGGCATCAAGACCGTCACGTTTGTGGTGCTGTTGCTGACAGCGTGGACGGCCTTGCGCCGGCGTGATGAAGTGCAATTCTGGCGGCGGCGCCTCCCAGCCAAGGCGTCGTTCGTCGCCACGATGGTGGCATTGCTGGGCATCGCGTGCGTGGTCACGGGTGTAGCGCTGTTGATGGTATTCGAAAACGGACAGCCCGCGTCGCAAGTCCCCCAAGGTTGGCTCGCGCTGGTTTTCGAGGCGGTCTCAGCCTTCGGCACCGTTGGACTAAGCGCAGGCGTGACACCGCTTTTGACCGGCGGAGGCAAGGCCGTTATCATCGGAATGATGTTCACCGGCCGAATCGCGCCGCTGGTGCTTGCGGTCTATCTGGCCCGCCCTGCCAACCCGCAGTTGGTCCGGCATCCGCGCGAGGAACTGGTTCTTGGCTAACGAAGGATCTAAAGCATGGCACAACGTATATTCATCATTGGTGCGGGCCGATTTGGAGCACACCTGGCCTCGCGACTCTCCGAGTTCGGCTGCGAGATTGTGCTAGCCGACAAGAACGCCGACCGGGTGGAAGATTTAGTGCAGGACGGTTTTCACGCCGTCGAGATGGACGCAGAAGACCAGAATGCACTCAGGGAAGCGGGTGTGCAAGATGTCGATGCCGTGGTCGTCAGCATCGGCGAGAATATGCAGGGCAGCATCTTGACGACGTTGCTGCTCAAGGAACTCAAGGTGAAGAAACTCATCTGCCGTGCGCTCGATGCCCGGCACGCCACCGTACTCGAGAAACTGGGCGCGAACCTCGTTGTGTTGCCGACCCGCGATATGGCCTACCGATTGGCAGAGCGGTTGCGCGACAACGCCGGAAGCGACCGGCAGCAGTTGTGCGAGGATTACCAACTTGCCCAAATCCGGATAGGCCTACCGCTGCACAGTCGAACTCTGGCGGGGGCGGCGCTCCGCGAACGGTATCACGTCAATGTAATCCTCCTAACGCGCAACGGTCCGAAGGGGGAGGCCACGGCAATCGAACCAACACCGGACCGTGCGATGCTCCAGGGCGATATGTTATTCGTTGCGGGACGGAGGGAGAATCTGAACCGTTTTGAGCGCGAATGTGGAGAACAACTCGCCTCCTAGCCCATGAACACGTGCATCCTGACCACCGGCGCGCCGAAGCGCATCGGCTTCATCTCAACGCGATTTCGAGGCACGGATGGTGTCACGCTCGAAGCGCGCAAATGGGCGCACATTCTCCGGGGAATGGGCCACTCCTGCTTCTGGATGGCTGGCGAGCTCGACGCCCCGCCGGAGGTCAGTCTTCATGCGCCCCTAGCTTTTTTCAACCACCCCGAAGTGGCAGATGTTCAGGCCAAACTGTTTGGCGTCGCCTTTCGCACCCGAGCCGTCACCAATCAAATCCAAAGCTTGAAGGAACGACTCAAGGACGACCTTTACCGGTTCATTGAGAAACATCAGTTGGAAGTCTTGATTCCCGAAAACATCCTCGCAATCCCGATGCACGTCCCACTGGGACTGGCCATGACCGAAGTCATCGCCGAAACCACCGTGCCGGTCATCGCCCACCACCACGATTTCGCGTGGGAACGCGAACGCTTCACGCTGAATGCCGTCAATGATTACCTTCAAGCGGCATTCCCACCCATGCTCTACGCGATGGAGCACGTCGTCATCAATTCGATGGCGCAGAAAGAACTCGCCCGTCGCTATGGCATCCCCTCGCAAATCATTCCGAATATCCTCGATTTCGAGACGCCACCACCCGGCTTGGACGATTACAACCGCGACCTCCGAAGTGAAATCGGTCTCAAAGAAGACGACTGGTTCATCTTGCAACCTACCCGCGTCGTCCAACGCAAGGGCATCGAGCACGCCATCGAACTGGTGCGCCGCCTCAAAGACCCTCGCGCCAAGCTTGTCATATCGCACGCCGCCGGCGACGAAGGCAACGCTTATATGGCCATGCTCAACGACCGAATTACCGAAGCCAGTATCGAAGTGCGATTCATTGCGGATCGTGTGAGTGAAACGCGGGGCATGAACAGCCAAGGGAAAAAAGTTTACACCCTCGCCGACGTCTACCCGCATGCCGATCTTGTGACCTATCCCAGCCACTACGAGGGCTTCGGCAACGCATTCCTCGAGGCCATCTATTTCGGAAAGCCGGTGATGGTGAACCTCTATGCGGTCTATGCCCGCGACATCGATCCGCTCGGTTTCAAGACCATCGAGATGACGCAATTGGTCACCAAGAGCATCGTTGAGCAGACGCGCGAAATTCTTCAGAATCCGGCGCTCCGCGCGGACTGGGCGGAGACAAACTACGAACTGGGCCTGAAGTATTTCTCCTACAGGGTAGCCCGCCGCAAACTCGCCGCGCGACTGGCCAACCTGTTTGGGGAAGGTGTTTGAACGGCGCAAAGTCACGACCTGGAAATAGTTCTTGAATGCCCATTGGGACGCCATCGCGGCGACGGACTTCTTGACGGTCGATGTGTGGATCTCCTGGGGCTTGGTCCGCTGCCACATGCTGTGCGTGAAGCGCTTCCCCAGACAAATTCACATCGCTGGCATCGTCCCCGAACCGGAAGGTCCTTGGATGAGCCAAATGGACCGCAATCTGACCGATGCCTCGGATGATTTTCTCAGGGGATGCCGATTCCTTATACAGGATCGATCCTCTTTATTCGCCGCTCAGTTTCGGGACATCCTCAAATGAGCGGGTCTGGAATACATCCAACTTCCGGCACGAATCCGTTCACGGGTGCACCGGATGTCCGCATCGGATGGCTGCATTGATAGGAGTTCGCTTTATGACGCTCCGCGATTAAGGTCGGGTCGCCCTGGATCGCGGCAATGGAGTGCCGCGGCACCTTGACCCAATCGCCAGAGCTCCCGATCAAAATCTCCTCGCGCGGGGCATGGTGCCAGTGTGCGGGGCGGGAAATGGCCGTGACCAGCCGGGGGGCGAGCCGGGCTGCTATTGCGTTACGATGTGATAGAACCGACGCGGCGGAACGGGAGTCGAGCCGTCGGTCACGCCCACCGGCGATCCGGTACCGGTCAGCGCCTGGAGAAAGATCCAATTGCCATCAAGTGAGTCCGAATATTCCAGCACGCAGGCCGCGCCAGTTTGGGCAGAGTAGGTAATGCGGAAACCGCCCGGGGTCATGGCGGTGGAAGTGATTTTTGCAGGCAGGCGCGGCAGGTTGGCCAGGGCGAATCGGAAGACTCCCTTCGTGTTGCTGGCGGCGACGAGCATGGAATCGTTAAGTTCGAGATCGAAGATGGTGAGATCGAGCAAGCCTGCGTTGATTGCCGTCCAAGTATCACCGTTGTCGGCGGAGTAATATACGCCTCCGCCAAACGATCCCGCGAAAATAAAGAAATCATCGGAGGCAAAGCCGCGGTAGGAACTGCTGGGAAGTCCCGTCGCCGTCGAAAGCAGGGTCCAGCTCACCCCGAGGTCGATGGAACGGAACACTCCTGTGCCCACGGCGCCCGCTGCAAACAAGGTGGTGCCCTTGCGCTCAATCGCCCGCACGGAAGTCGTGTTCAGACCGGTGTTCGCTGCGGTCCAAGTCACACCATAGTCGGTGCTCTTGTAAACACTGCTGGCGGCGGCGTTGGCGCCGACAAACAGCGTCGCATTGATTGACGTCACACACCGAACATCCGTCGCAGCCAAGCCGGCAGCTACCCAACTGTCGCCGTCCTTGCCGGAGCGAAAGACTCCCGTCGGCGTGACCACGATCAAGTAGGGATCGAGGTAGTGGATGCCGCTGGTCCGCAGGTCGGTGAGACCTGAGCTTTTCTGCGACCAGGTCGCACCATTGTCCGCACTGCGGAAAACGCCCTGGCTGGTGCAGGTGAAAAGGAAGTTGGAATTAGAGGCGAAACCTCTGGTGGGTCCGCTACTGTCATTGCCGGTGTTCGAGAGCGCGAAGTCCACCGCACCGTTGGTGGAAACGTAGGCTCCCGTGGCACCACCGGCAAAGGTGCGTCCGCTTTTGAAGATCAAGGCCTGCACGTTCAGGTTCTCCGTGCCAATACTCTGATGCCATTGGCCATCGGTTTGCCCTTGGCTCACGCTGGAGTTGCTCAGGCACAAAATTACCGCCCAAAGGCCGGCGTGGTGGAAGTTGATAGAATTTTGCATGGGTGTTGTGAAGGGAATGGTTGGTCGTCAGGGCGGGTGCAGTCACTCCTTGTCGTTTCATTAAGCAAAAAATCACTTTAATCAGACAACCGTTGTGCCCGGAATCCAACTCCGGGACCTGCCACAAACTTTGGCGCCCCGACCGCCTCAGACAAAAAGACCCATCTTCGCCAAGTCAGCCAGCGATGCTTATTGGCTTCAAATCAAAGGGACGGAGCACGGCGACTTTATGGACTATGTCTGGTTGGAGACTCCGACCCCTTTCTATCGCGATGCCTCGACGGCGATGCGCGGTTGTCTCGTTTCGTTCTTCAACAAGTATCTCAGAAATACCGACGACCATCTGCTCGACAACCCAACGAACAGATTTCCCGCTGTGATCAATTTCAAAAGAAAATGGCCTCCTCAGCAGAATCTGTGGGTGGGTGGCGGTTCGGGTAGTTTTCCAAGATTGTGATATAGAGCTACTTCCAGAGCGCGATAGGTCCGAAAGCCGTAGGCTCGTCTGGTCGTCACTCGAATCTTGTTGTTAAGTCCCTCCACAG
>CAMDJH010000259.1 GCA_945900455.1 Akkermansia muciniphila | reverse complement strand
CACATCTCCCCCACGGTGCTGGGGTAGGTGAGACTCTGTCCGGCGTTGGGACTCAGCAGGATTGTTGTAACTTGAGTGCCGCGGAACCGGTCGATGTTGTGATGTATGATGTCTCTTGATTTGCCGTCATAGAACGGACTCCAGGCATCGTAATTATAACTGAGTCGCCGGCCGTATTTGCCATATTGATCCAAGTCTTGGGAGGCGGGAGTGCTCCGTTTTTTGGGTTGTTCATCTTGGCTGAAGCTCTTTTTGCCCGGCCAAATCCCGGCAGCCCCTAGCGCCACCGCTTTTAATAACCGGCGGCGGTTCAATCGCCCGATCACGGTGGTCCGAATCTCCGGGGGATCCTCCAGCCTAACAGCTGGCTGCCTTTGGTTGGGGGGAAATGTCATAGAATTCCCGGGCTTATATTGACTCATATCCTATGATGTTGCGGCGGTCCGACGAGTTTGAGTGCCAGCGGCGGCATCGGTCGCACGGGAAACTTGGTTTGTCGGTTCCGTGGACTGTGCGTTCGAGTTCACGGCCTTGCACGGCGTCACCACCAAGCGGCATTAACGTCTGCCTTGTTCGAATAGTCCGCGGCGTCGTAATCCTTTGGAAACCGGAATTGGGCAACATGCCCATCTCCGTACATCATGTTCCATCCACGTTGGCCTTTGTTGTTGTGCCAGAGGCTTCGGCTGGCTGCCGCGGTGGTCCCACTGCCCGAATCGCGGTCTCCCATCCAGGGCCAGTCGCCTTGGATTACCTTGGTCGATGCCCGCTGTGCGATTTCAGACGACTTGATCGGCTTCGAGTCGCCGGCCGTGGTCGGACCCGTCAGGTTGCCGGTGATGTGTTTGACACCAAACAGATCAATCGACCACATGACGAGGTAACTGTTTCCCCAGGCCAGGTAGCAGCCGCGTTTGGACTGTTCGGGCCAGAAGCTGTCGCCCTTGTCGGACGGGCAACGAAACGCCTCGGGTGTCGAGACGTAGCTATTCAACGGGCGATTCGTTTCCCATGAAAATCCGTCGTGGACGATCGAGACCTTGGTTTTTGTTGAGCTCGACCGCAGGGTTACGCCGAAGGTTGATGACCAAATCTCACCTCCGCCGGTGCCCCAGTCCCCGTGGGCCGGCATTGAATCGCGGTTATCCTCGGAGTACATGTGATATCCGAGGTACTGCTGTTTCTGATTACTAATGCAGCGGATCGCGTTGGCCTTGGTCTTCGACTTGGCTAGCGCTGGCAGAAGCATGCCCGCCAGGATCGCGATGATGGCAATGACTACGAGGAGTTCAATCAGGGTGAATCCGTCCCGTGCGGGTGCAGTCTTCATGTCGCTCATTGGATTACCGCCAGCCTACACCGGTCGCTTGATCGACGGATAGGCCTTTCTGGAATCACCGATAGAGTAGATAACGGACGGGTGCCGCCCCCAGCCAATGAGAATGCGACGTTTGGACGAACTACCCTTGGCATAGGGAACTGGCTGCTTGGATCATTTTGTTTAATCGGTTCAGTGATCATGGCCTTTTACCTCACTATGGGCTTCTTTATGAAGCAAAGTCTTGATCGAGCTGATTGCATTACCTTGACGGAGTCCGTAAGACGCTGGAAAGAGGCGGGAAGTCTAACAGGCGCGAAGATGGCTGAATTCATGCAAGATCGTCGTTCCGACATGACCGCCACCCATCGATTGTTTGCGATAAAGGGAGCCAACTACACGACGCTTCTTGCTGTAACAAGGCCCAGCTCTGGCCGAACTGGTACTCTGTTTGTAACTGCCAACGGCATCTTGATCTGGCTGGACGCATCGGGAATTCCACGGATTGTTGAATTTGGGGGAACGCCGACGAAGTCTCCTGCTGTTATTTCCATTGCATGTTCCGCACGAGGCAACAGTGTTCCCGTCGTGGGTTTGATTTTCAGCCGTCCCTTCGGGACTTGCTGGTCTGTCGTGTAACCCGGCGTTGAAACGCCGGGCTATTGTCGATTGTCCCTCCGGGACATCCCCGCGAGAAAATGGCCAAACTTCAGGCGCACGGTAGCGCGTGCGCTTCCGCCCCCGCCCAGGGGACCCTTCGTGATTTCACTGGCGGGCCAGGTGGATTGCCCGTTTTAGCCCGGGACTTCCCGGGAAGCGGCATCAATAGCCGCCCGATTTTTCGCCAGTGCAAGCCGGGTGTCCTCCGTACTTTCGAGGGCACAACACTGCTGTCAGGTTTTGCGGCGGGCCTTGACTTGTTGCGGCGGAGTGGCTGCTTTTCCTGATTTGTTCAAGGCGGCGGCGAGGCGGCGGCCGGGTATCCCGCACGGCGTGATGTGCGGCGGTGGCGTGACGTCCACGGTCGCGACTTTACGGCCATCCAGCAGGCGAGCGGCGAGAGATTTGAGACCGAGCCGATTGAGGGACTTGCGCAGGCCATCGCGCATCTCGGGCTTGTACCAGAAGAAGTAGCTTCGCTGTTCCTGTTTCTCCTCGGGCGACCGCGCCACGCAGATTGCCTCCTGATTATAGGGATGCACACCCGTCGCGTAGATCTCGGTGGCGACGGTCATGGGGGTAGGAGTGAAATCCTGCACCTGTTCCAGTCGGAACCCGAGGTCTTTGGTCTTAAGGGCAAGCTCCGCCATGTCCTCGGGGCGCGAGCCGGGGTGCGAACTGATAAAGTAGGGAATGATCTGGGTCTGGGGTTTTCCGGCCTTTCGTGCGATGCGGTCGAACTTTTCCTTAAACTTGTAGAACAGGTCGAAGCTTGGTTTGCGCATGACGTTGAGCACGTGGTCTGACGTATGTTCGGGTGCAACCTTAAGCCGGCCGGAAACATGGTGGGTGACCAATTCATCGACATATTGTTCGTGGCTCGCCTTGACCTCGGGAGTGGTGTGGTCGTGCAGGAAGAGATCGTACCTCAGCCCGCTCGTCACAAAGGCGTGATTCACTCCGGGCGTCTCCCGCACGGACCGGTAGATATCGAGCAGCGCGGTGTGATCCGTGTCCAAATTACGGCACACGGCCGGCCAGATGCAGCTCGGCCGGATGCATTCGTCACAGATCCACTGCTCCTTGCCCTTCATCTTGTACATGTTGGCCGAAGGGCCGCCGAGATCAGTGATGGTGCCGCGGAAATCGGGCATCTGCTTGATCGACTCAACCTCGCGCAGGATGGACGCCTTGCTACGGCTTGCGACGAACTTGCCCTGGTGCGCCGAAATCGTGCAAAAACTGCAACCACCGAAGCATCCTCGGTGCATGTTCAGCGAGTGCTTGATCATCTCGTACGCCGGGATCGGGCCACGCTTTCGGTATTTTGGATGCGGTAGTCGAGTGTACTGCAGATCAAAACTCGCGTCGATTTGCGCCTCGGACATCGTCGGGAACGGCGGGTTCACGACGAGCAGTTGGTCGGCGGTGGACTGGATCAGCCGGCGGGCCATCACCCGGTTGGATTCGGTTTCGATGTCCTTGAAATTCCTCGAATATAACGTTCGATCTCGTCCGCACTCCTCGTGGGAATGCAACGTGAAATCCTCCCATTTCTGGTTCTTCGGCAGTGGCGTCCCCGGCGGCAAGAGGACGGCGGTCTGAGGAATATGCCGCAGCATGGAAAATGGGACGCCGTGTTTCAACAGGCGGATGGCCTCCTTCAGCGGCAGTTCGCCCATGCCGTAGACCAGCAGGTCCGCGCCGCTTTCCGCCAGTATCGAAGGTTTGAGTGTGTCGGACCAGTAGTCGTAGTGGGTAACCCGGCGCAGGCTAGCTTCAATCCCGCCAATCATTACCGGCACCTCCGGATACAACTGCTTGAGGATCCGAGTGTAGACAGTTACCGCGTAGTCCGGGCGAAATCCGTGTTCGCCACCGGGCGTGTAGGCGTCCTCGCTCCGTTGCCGTTTGGCGGCCGTGTAGCGGTTCACCATTGAATCCATGCAACCGGATGTCACTCCAAAGAACAGGCGGGGCTCGCCGAGCTTCTTGAAATCACGGAGGTCGTCCCGCCAATTTGGTTGCGCGATGATCGCTACTCGGAGTCCCTCACGTTCGATCATTCGCCCAATCACCGCAGTGCCGAATGCCGGATGGTCCACATAGGCGTCACCGGAGACAAGAATGACATCCAAGTAGTCCCAACCTCGGGCCTCAATCTCTTCCCGGGTGGTTGGTAGCCAGCGTGCAGAATTCCACGTCGGATCACGCGGTGTGATCGGAGGGGTAGGGGTGTGTTTAGGGTCCGTGGTCACGAGACGGACCGGATTCTCGTCCAGAAATTGGTGAGACGCAACCTGGGAAGATCAAATCCGGCAGTGTTGGCCGTCCTGGGTCGAGCCTGATAGGCTGGCGTACCTATGAATCGTCGCACATTTCTAAATGTCTTCCTGGGCGCCGCGGGCGGCGCTTCACTCGCCGCTCGCGCCGATGCCGCCGGATTGCCAAAGTCCAAGATTACGCGGGTCCGCTATTACAAGACACCCACCGACGCCGCCGGACGTCCCAACACCCGGCAACCCCTCTTCAACCAGAGCACCAACGTGGTCCTCGTCGAAACCGATTCCGGGCTGGTTGGTGTGGGCGAAGGCGGATCAGACAACATGATGGAGCAATGCGCGAGCATGCTCATCGGCGAGGATCCATTCCGCACGGATCGCCTGTGGCAATTAATGTACCGCGGCTACTTCTATCCGGCAGGACGTGAGAAGCTTCATGCTCTGGGCGCCCTCGACGTCGCATTGTGGGATTTGAAGGGGAAGGCGCTGGGCGTACCCGTCTATCAGTTGCTCGGCGGCCTCTCGCGCGAATATGTCGAGTGCTACTCAACCGGGTTTCCGGCGCCAGGCACTCCCAGGGAAGTGGCCAAGGCATGCGTCGATGCGGGTTTTCGCGCCTACCGCATTTCGACCGATAGCCGCGGTCCGTCGATGGATCGCTTTGAGAATGTCAATCGCACCTTTGAACTTTGCCAGCAGGTTCGAGAAGGTGTCGGGCGTGATGGTGGCTGGTGCATCGATTTTCACACCGAACTCGACATGCCGGACGCCGTGGCGCTCGCTAATCTAATCGAGCCGCTGCGTCCCTATTTCGTCGAAGATCTGGTCCGAAGCGAGAACCCGGGGATTTACCGCGTGTTGCGCCATCAGGTGAAGGTGCCCATTGCGGTGGGGGAGCAGTTCGGCCCCAAGTGGGAGTGGAATGAACTGATCGAGCAGCATCTGATCGACTACGCCCGGGCTACCATTCCCAACGTGGGTGGCATCACGGAATTTCAGAAGATCGCGGCGATGTGCGAGACACACTACGTCGGGCTGGTGCCGCATTTCACCGGCCCCATTTCCGAGGCGGCCATGGTCCATTGTTGCGCCGCGTTCCCGGGCCCCGCACTGATGGAATTGGTGATGGGCGGCACGCGCCCATGGCCGTATTTGAACCACAGTTATGATCTGAAGGACGGAAAGCTTTGGCCGAATGAGCGTCCGGGTCTTGGCGTGGAAGTGGACGTGTCGCAGTTGCAGATGATCGGCGATTACACGGAGCGCTACGCACTCACGCCCTTGCTGCGGCGTCCGGACGGTTCATTTACCAATTGGTAATTGAAATACTGAATCTGTCACTTTTTCCAATTTAGATCAGTTCCAGATGAGCGAGCGCGGCAGTGGCTAGGCTGCGAACACCGAAGTCCAGTGTGGCCAACTTACCGCCGTGTTTGCGGGCAAGCGCAAAGAGATAAGCGTCTGTGAACTGTTGGTGGCCGTGGATCTTGGGCATTAGGGCGTCAACGATCCGAAGGCGGTCCGGCCAGAACTCGTGATTGGGGCGCTCGATCCATGCGCGAATGGCAGCCAAGGCATCGTCCGGGCTGGCCGTATACTTCATGTGCGTGGAAATGCGACAGAAGCCAAGTTGAGTGATCGGACAGGTCGCAAAACTGTCCACTCCTCGAAACCATTGCCTGGCCTTGCGATGCTCGGTGTGGTTCGGCCACGTCAGGGCAATGAGCACATTGGTGTCGAGCAGGCGTGTCACGGCAACTCAGCCTCCAATCGTTTGACTTCCTCGGTAGTCAACTTGGGAGCGCTCTTGGGCACCTGAAAGACGGGGAGCCCGTCCTTGGTGAAGATCAGTTTCGCGTTTTGATAGCGCGGCTTTTGAATCCGCTGATAGAGATATTTTCCGGGGCCCAGACGGGTCACATGAAAATCATCCGCCGGCTGAATCTTGTCCAACTCACGCATTTGTTTCGGGAGAACAATTTGGCCCTTTGTCGAAATGCTCGCTGTCATGCGGTAAGATTGGCTTACCGCGACGCTCTGTCAAAGAGACACTAGGAAAAGGACGCCCCACGACCTACAGCGGCGAGGCCAAGCGGGCTCATGGGCAAGAGGAAGCGCAACGGTTGTTGGGACTGGGGCTTGACCCCTTTTTTAAAACCGCGAGCTCCCTGTGTCTGATGAGTCTCGACAAGACGAGGTTAGTGAATCGCAAGAATGGGAGAGCCAGCTAATCGCCTCGGCTGCAGACCGGGACCGGTCGGATCGCGTAAAGGAGTTCTAGATTAGCCAACACCTCCAACTCACAATAACCTATGAAACACAGCGGATTAATATTCCTTGCGCTGGCGTTGGATGCATTCTCACCCGGGTTTGGCGCTCCGCCAGCCCTTGCGCCTTCGACTTTGTTGCAATCCAGGGCCGTCTTTCTGGGCAAGCCCGCGAGCTTTTGGGTGACGGCCTCCGGCGATGCGCCGCTGGCCTACCAGTGGCACCTGGATGGAACGGACTTGCTCAACGAGACCAACTCGATGCTGCGCATTGCGAACACCCGGGTAACCGATGAGGGGGACTATACGGTGCGGGTCAGGAACGGTGATGGCTCAGTCATCAGCGATCCTCTCCGGCTCTGGGTCGTGCCTCTTTCCACCAAGTTCATCAAAGGGAACTTCACCAACGGGAACGGGCAGCGGCTTCCGTATTTCTACACCCTGCCGACCCACTTTGACCCGGCGCGGACCTATCCCTTGGTTTGCCTGTTCCATGGCTTGGGAGGTGACGAGGCCTCGTTCCCGGATTTTGCCAGTAGCTACGCCTGGACGGCGACGTTCGCGTCCTACGGGCAGCAGGAAGCGGATCCTGCGATTCTCGTGTGGCCGACCCGTCGGGTTGGAGAGGGTTCCTGGACCGATTCATATCTGGTGCAAGTCTCCGGTCTGGTCGATGAGCTGATCGGAAGGTTTAACATTGATACCAATCGATTGTATGTCGGGGGGGGCTCCGAGGGAGTCCATGCCGCCTGGGATCTTATCGGATTGCGGCCAGGTCGTTTCGCCGCCGCACTGGTTGCGGCCGGCTGGCAGGGAAACACACGAGCCTCCATCATCAAGGATCAGACCTCAGTAAAACCGGCAAAATCGGATAGTAAGACGCGGAAGTTCAATTCCGTGAAAGTGACGATAAACTGAGGCGCGCTGCGGCGCGCTTTTCAGACCGTTTTCCCTCACTCAACCCGGGTGGGCTTTAGGTTTTCTGCGGGGTCAATTCGAGATGTAGCCGAAGCTCCGATCGGGCGCCCAGCCGAAAGCGTAGCGTGCGCTCGGCGCCGTTGGGGAAGCGCAGCTCCAATCGGTTCAATCCTTCCAGCACGCCCTGGACGATCCGCCTCATGGCGGGCGGATAGCTGCTCGTCGGCATGAGATGGACGATCACTTCTTGCGCTCCAAATTCCAATACCCCGGCCGATTGGCTGAGCTTGCGAAAGTAATCGTGATCGTCGCGAAAATTGTCGTAGGCCGCCTTGAAGGGTTGGATCGCCCGATAAAACAAATTCCGCGCGATGATTCGCAACGTATCCAGCAAGCGCTTGCTCTGCGGCTCCATCCGCACCATCTGCGCCGCGATCATCGCCTCCAAGCGCGATTCGTCTTGCGTGACCGCAGCCAACTCGGTGGTGAGGTCGTCGAGCCGTTGACTCAATTTTTGGATCTGCTCCCGCCGGCCTTGACTGGCGAGTTGGTGGCGCGCTTCGGCGAGCTGAAGTTTTTTGAGCTCCTGGGCCGCCGCCGATTCGACGTCGGGCGCCAGATCGACCCGCCCTTGGAGTTCGGCAACTCGTAGGATCCGTTGGAAAAAAAGTGACAGGTTCAACTGATTTGACACGCCATCCTTCTTGTCGAAGGTTGTGTCCAGGATCGCATGAAAACGTTATGAGAATGGCTCGCATCAAACTCGCTGGGGAATCGGCGGTGTATCACTGCATCTCGCGAATCGTCGGCGGCCAGAGGCTCCTGGACGATCTGGGAAAAGAGAAACTCGTCCGGATTCTCGGCATATTGGCCGAATTTTGCGACGTGGAGGTGATCACGTACTGCATCATGTCCAACCACTTCCACCTGCTCCTGCGCGTTCCAATACGAGTCGAACTCTCCGATA